>NZ_CP077087.1:1057500-1374318 GCF_014268495.2 Pseudomonas monsensis
TGGTTGTCCAAGTTTAAGGTGGTAGGCTGGAATCTTAGGTAAATCCGGGATTCTAAGGCCGAGAGCTGATGACGAGTTACCTTTCAGGTGACGAAGTGGTTGATGCCATGCTTCCAAGAAAAGCTTCTAAGCTTCAGATAACCAGGAACCGTACCCCAAACCGACACAGGTGGTTGGGTAGAGAATACCAAGGCGCTTGAGAGAACTCGGGTGAAGGAACTAGGCAAAATGGCACCGTAACTTCGGGAGAAGGTGCGCCGGTGAGGGTGAAGGACTTGCTCCGTAAGCTCATGCCGGTCGAAGATACCAGGCCGCTGCGACTGTTTATTAAAAACACAGCACTCTGCAAACACGAAAGTGGACGTATAGGGTGTGACGCCTGCCCGGTGCCGGAAGGTTAATTGATGGGGTTAGCTAACGCGAAGCTCTTGATCGAAGCCCCGGTAAACGGCGGCCGTAACTATAACGGTCCTAAGGTAGCGAAATTCCTTGTCGGGTAAGTTCCGACCTGCACGAATGGCGTAACGATGGCGGCGCTGTCTCCACCCGAGACTCAGTGAAATTGAAATCGCTGTGAAGATGCAGTGTATCCGCGGCTAGACGGAAAGACCCCGTGAACCTTTACTATAGCTTTGCACTGGACTTTGAATTTGCTTGTGTAGGATAGGTGGGAGGCTTTGAAGCGTGGACGCCAGTTCGCGTGGAGCCATCCTTGAAATACCACCCTGGCAACTTTGAGGTTCTAACTCAGGTCCGTTATCCGGATCGAGGACAGTGTATGGTGGGTAGTTTGACTGGGGCGGTCTCCTCCTAAAGAGTAACGGAGGAGTACGAAGGTGCGCTCAGACCGGTCGGAAATCGGTCGTAGAGTATAAAGGCAAAAGCGCGCTTGACTGCGAGACAGACACGTCGAGCAGGTACGAAAGTAGGTCTTAGTGATCCGGTGGTTCTGTATGGAAGGGCCATCGCTCAACGGATAAAAGGTACTCCGGGGATAACAGGCTGATACCGCCCAAGAGTTCATATCGACGGCGGTGTTTGGCACCTCGATGTCGGCTCATCACATCCTGGGGCTGAAGCCGGTCCCAAGGGTATGGCTGTTCGCCATTTAAAGTGGTACGCGAGCTGGGTTTAGAACGTCGTGAGACAGTTCGGTCCCTATCTGCCGTGGACGTTTGAGATTTGAGAGGGGCTGCTCCTAGTACGAGAGGACCGGAGTGGACGAACCTCTGGTGTTCCGGTTGTCACGCCAGTGGCATTGCCGGGTAGCTATGTTCGGGAAAGATAACCGCTGAAAGCATCTAAGCGGGAAACTTGCCTCAAGATGAGATCTCACTGGAACCTTGAGTTCCCTGAAGGGCCGTCGAAGACTACGACGTTGATAGGTTGGGTGTGTAAGCGCTGTGAGGCGTTGAGCTAACCAATACTAATTGCCCGTGAGGCTTGACCATATAACACCCAAGCAATTTGCGTCGAAGAGACCAGATTGCGGTGTGTGAAGACGAAACGAACCGAAAGTTCGCGCAACTCACAAGACACCTGTATCACATACCCGATTTGCTGAAGCGAGGCCAGATGGTCGCGAGTCAGTACCCGAATTTCTTGACGACCATAGAGCGTTGGAACCACCTGATCCCATCCCGAACTCAGAAGTGAAACGATGCATCGCCGATGGTAGTGTGGGGTTTCCCCATGTGAGAGTAGGTCATCGTCAAGATTAAATTCCGAAACCCCAATTGCGAAAGCAGTTGGGGTTTTGTTTTGCCCGCAGGAAAGTTCGTACAGCATTCACCGACTCCGTCCGGCTGTCACAACCTGCCGACAATGCTAAGGTTCTGCCCTGGCTTTCGTACTTTTCCAAGGAAACCCTATGCCGGACGCCCAGTCCCTCAACGCTGCATTCATGGTGGTTCAGAGCAACAGCCTGGACGAACTACGCAGCCTTGTGGTCAGCATCATGCGGCGCTATCCGCTGGCACCCTTGGAGAATGAAATTGCTCTGGTGCAGAGCAACGGCATCGCTCAGTGGCTGAAGCTGGCCTTGGCCGAAGATCCCGAAGAGGATGATCTCGGCGGCTGCGGGATTGCTGCTGCCATTGATGTGCAATTGCCGGGCAGCTTCATGTGGCAGCTCTACCGCATGGTGTTGGGACGAGAAGAAATTCCTGCCAAATCCCTGCTCGACAAGGCCCCGCTGACATGGCGGCTCATGCGTCTGTTGCCGCAGGTCATCAATCGACCGCATTTCGAACCGCTACAACGTTTCCTCACCCACGACACCGACCTGCGCAAGCGCTATCAGCTGTCCGAACGTCTCGCGGATCTCTTTGACCAGTATCAGGTGTATCGTGCCGACTGGCTTGAGGATTGGGCTGAAGGGCGGCACCAGTTGCGTAACGTCAGAGGCGAGGTGAAGCCGCTGCCGCCGTCCAGTTGCTGGCAGGCCGAACTGTGGCGTGCGTTATTGGATGATGTCGGTGAACAGGGCATGTCTCAAAGCCGGGCCGGCGTACATCAACGATTCATCGAGTGTATAAACAGGCTCGAGAAAGCGCCTGCCGGCTTACCCCCGCGAGTGATCGTTTTCGGGATTTCTTCGCTGCCGGCCCAGGTGCTTGAAGCACTGGCCGGACTCGCGCGTTTCAGTCAGGTCCTGCTGTGTGTGCATAATCCCTGCCGCCACCACTGGGCCGATATCGTCGCGGACAAAGACTTGCTGCGTCATCAATACAAGCGACAATCCCGCAAGAGCGGTATGCCCGTCGTACTGGATCCCGAAACCCTGCATCAGCATGCTCACCCGCTTCTGGCGGCGTGGGGCAAGCAAGGTCGTGACTACATCAATCTGCTCGATAGCTATGACGATCCCAACAGCTATCGCGCGGCCTTTCGCGATGGGCGTATCGACCTGTTCAGCGAAACCCGGCCACATAACCTGCTCAACCAGCTTCAGGACGATATCCTGGAATTACGGCCGCTCAATGAAACCCGCGAGCTTTGGCCCGCCGTCGATCTGACGCAAGACAAGTCGATCCGTTTTCACATTGCTCACAGTGCTCAACGTGAGGTGGAGATTCTTCACGATCAGCTATTGGCGCGTTTTAGTGCCAATCCGGATCTGCGCCCTCGAGACGTGATTGTGATGGTGCCGGATATCGACAGCTACGCGCCGCACATTCGCGCGGTGTTTGGTCAACTGGATCGGCACGATCCGCGGTTCATACCATTCACCTTGGCGGATCAGGGGCAACGTGGACGCGATCCTTTGCTGATCGCCGTCGAACATCTGCTCAAACTGCCAGACAGCCGTTTCCCCGTCAGCGAAATCCTGGACCTGCTTGACGTTCCTGCACTGCGCGCCCGCTTCGGTGTGGAGGAGCGTGACCTGCCAACATTGCATCGCTGGATCGAAGGTGCCGGAGTGCGTTGGGGCATGAACGCCGAGCAGCGCGCGGGCTTGGGGTTACCGCAGGAACTGGAACAGAACAGCTGGCATTTCGGTCTGCGCCGAATGTTGCTGGGATACGCCGTCGGCAGTGCCAAAGCCTGCGCCGGTATCGAGCCCTACGACGAGATCGGTGGCCTGGATGCGGCATTGATCGGGCCCTTGGTAGCCTTGCTCGATGCGCTGGAGCTCGCTCACCAGGCGCTTATGCAACCCGCTCAACCCAAGGCTTGGGGGCAGCGCCTGCAAGCGTTGATGCAGGTGTTTTTCAAAGCCAGCAACGAACACGACGATTACTTGTTGACCCAACTGGAAGAGCTTCGTGAAACCTGGCTGGAGACGTGTGAAGCCGTAGGCCTGACAGATGACCTGCCGCTGACCGTCGTTCGTGAAGCCTGGCTGGCGGGGCTTGATCAGGGGCGCCTGTCTCAACGCTTCCTGGCCGGTGCAGTGAATTTTTGTACGTTGATGCCCATGCGGGCCATTCCTTTCAAACTGGTCTGCCTGTTGGGGATGAACGATGGGGACTACCCCCGCGCACAACCACCACTGGATTTCGATCTCATGGGCAGTGACTACCGGCCGGGTGATCGCTCCCGACGTGAGGATGATCGCTATCTTCTGCTGGAAGCGCTTTTGTCTGCGCGCAATCAGCTCTACATCAGCTGGGTTGGTCGCAGCATTCGCGACAACAGTGAACGTCCCGCTTCAGTCCTGATCGGCCAGTTGCGCGACCATCTCGCAAGCGGTTGGCGATTGCCCGACGAGAACCAGGATCTACTTGGCGCCATGACTGAAGAGCATCCCTTGCAGCCATTCAGCGCGCGCTACTTTCATGAAGGCGACCCGTTGTTCAGCTATGCCAGCGAATGGCAGGTGTTGCACCAGCAGCATGAGCTGCAAAAGGATGCCGAGTTGCTCGCCCCCTACACCCAAGAGGAGCCGTTGAGTCTGGCACTGTTGCAGGATTTCCTGCGCAATCCGGTTCGGCACTTTTTCACTCAGCGACTCAAAGTGTATTTCGAAGCAGCTGAAGCACCGCTGGCGGACGAAGAACCCTTCGTACTGGACGCCCTGCAGCGCTACACACTCAGCGACAGTCTGCTCGAAGCTGCGATTAGCCAGCCGGACAATATCGATCAAGCGCTCGAAGCCCAGGCCCGGCGCCTGCAAAACAGCGGACTGTTGCCAATGGCGGGTTTTGGCGAGTGTCTGCAACGCGAATTGATCGAGCCACTTCCGGACTTGCTGCAGCGCTATCAACAACTGCTGACGCTCTGGCCAACGCCGCTCACCAGCGCAATACCGGTCAATCTGAAGTTACAGGGGGTGCGTCTGGAAGGCTGGCTTGCGGGATTGCATCAACGTGCCGATGGTGGTGTCTTGTCGGTTACCACCATTCCCAACAGCATTGGCTCGATCAAAAGCCGCAAATGGCATCGGTTGACCAAACCGTGGGTCAATCACGTCGTGGCCTGTGCCAGCGCAATTCCATTGACCACTGCATTGGTGGCGAGTGACGACACGCTGCTGCTGGAGCCGCTGGATCAGGACAGAGCCACTCGCTTGCTCGCCGATCTGCTCCTGGCCTGGCAGGCGGGCATGCGACAACCTCTGCCGATCGCCGTAAAGACTGCGTTCGCCTGGTTATCCCAGTCCGATCCGCTGAAAGCCGAGGCGGCTGCCCGTAAAGCTTACGAAGGCGATGGGCTGGACAACAAGGGCGAACGCGGCGAAAGCCCTGCGCTGTCTCGCCAATTCACTGACTTCGTTGCATTGCTGACCGACGAGACTTTCTCTGGTTGGTGTGATGTCTTGTATCGACCTCTGTTTGAAGCGCCTTGGCGCTCATTGGCCAGTGAAGGGGCGCGCCCATGAGTTCAAAGACTCCTCTTGCGCTGGCCTTCCCGCTGCGCGGTAGCCAACTGATCGAAGCCAGCGCCGGCACTGGTAAAACCTTCACCATTTCTGCGCTCTATCTGCGGCTTATTCTGGGGCACGGCGGTGAGGCGAACGGGTTCAGTCGCGAGCTGTTGCCGCCGCAGATTCTTGTGGTGACTTTCACCGACGCGGCAACCAAAGAGTTGCGCGAGCGGATTCGCACGCGTCTGGCCGAGGCCGCGCGCTTCTTCCGCGACGAGACACCTGCGCCCGATGGACTGATCGCCGAATTGCGCGATCAGTTTGATCCACAGCAATGGCCAGGATGCGCCAACCGCCTCGATATCGCGGCGCAATGGATGGACGAAGCAGCGGTGTCCACCATCCACAGCTGGTGTCAGCGCATGCTGCGGGAACATGCGTTCGACAGTGGCAGCCTGTTTACGCAATCGCTGGAAACCGATCACAGCGAATTGCTGGGTGAGGTGTTGCGCGATTACTGGCGGTTGTTCTGCTACCCGATGCAGGGCGACGCGCTGAACTGGGTTCGCAGTCATTGGGGCGGGCCGGCGGCGTTGTTGCCTCGTGTACGAGGCTTGTTCGCCAGTGCACGCGACAGCGACGAAGGCAAGGCTCCGGCGGAGCTGATCGACGAGTGCTTGCAGGAACGCCGGGTTGCGTTGCTTGAATTGAAAATGCCCTGGCGTGAGTGGGCGGACGAGCTGTTGGCCATCTGTCATGAAGGCGTCGCGAGCAAGACCGTCGACGGCCGCAAGATGCAGGCACGTTATTTTGAACCGTGGTTCGAGAAGCTCAAGGCCTGGGCCGAAGATGAGTCCGTGGAACAGCTGGACATCGGCACCGGCTTCACGCGGCTGACCCCCGACGGCATGGCCGAAGCCTGGAAAGGCCAGGCGCCGAGCCATCCGGGACTGGACGCGATGTCGGATCTCAAATCGAGTCTCGATGCCTTGCCGACCCCCGACGCCGCAGTGCTGCAGCATGCAGCCCGATGGGTCGGCGCGCGCTTCGAAGAAGAGAAGCGGCGCCGCGCCGAAATGGGCTTTGACGACATGTTGCTGCGCCTTGATGCGGCGCTCCAGGCCGAGGGCGGCGAGCGTCTGGCGACGCTGATCCGCGAACAGTTTCCGGTCGCACTGATTGATGAGTTCCAGGACACCGATCCGGTGCAGTACCGAATCTTCGAGAGCATCTATCGCATTGAAGAGAACAGCCCTGACACCGGTCTGTTTCTGATCGGCGATCCCAAGCAGGCGATTTACGCTTTTCGCGGTGCAGACATCTACACCTATCTGCGCGCCCGGCAGGCCACTACGGGGCGTCTGCATACGCTGGGTACCAACTTCCGTTCCAGTCATGGCATGGTGCAGGCGGTCAACCATGTCTTCGAGCGTGCGGAAAGCCGGGTGCTGGGGCGTGGTGCGTTTCTGTTCCGGGAGAAAAGTGGTGAAAATCCGGTTCCGTTTCAACCGGTCGAATCTCAGGGACGTAAAGAGCATCTACAGATCGCCGGAGCGAGTGTCGCGGCGTTGAATATCTGGCACCTGTCCACCGACCAGCCACTGTCGGGCGCGGTGTATCGTCAGCAATTGGCGACTGCCTGCGCCAGTGAAATCACCGCGCTGCTCAATGGCGGGCAAACCGCTCAGGCCGGGTTCGTGCAGGAGGGCAAAGACTTCAGGGGCTTACGGCCTTCTGACATTGCGATCCTCGTTCGTGACGGCAAAGAGGCACAGGCCGTGCGTGCCGAGCTCGCCGCTCGTGGTGTGCGTAGCGTT
Source organism: Pseudomonas monsensis (assembly GCF_014268495.2). Classification (NCBI taxonomy): domain Bacteria; kingdom Pseudomonadati; phylum Pseudomonadota; class Gammaproteobacteria; order Pseudomonadales; family Pseudomonadaceae; genus Pseudomonas; species Pseudomonas monsensis. The sequence goes on from NZ_CP077087.1 coordinate 1,064,626, forward strand.
TATCTGTCCGACAAGGACTCGGTATTCGCTGCGCAAGAGGCGCACGACCTGTTGTCCTGGCTCAAGGCCTGCGCCGAACCTGATGTCGAGCGTTCGCTGAAAGCCGCGCTGGCCTGCATCACGTTAAATCTGCCGTTGGCCGAACTGGAGCGTCTGAATCAGGACGAACTGGTTTGGGAAAACCGCGTCATGCAGTTCCGTGGCTATCGCGAGCTCTGGCGCAAGCAAGGCGTGCTGCCAATGTTGCGGCGCCTGCTGCACGACTTCCATTTGCCGCAGATCCTGATGACGCGCAGTGATGGCGAGCGCGTGCTGACCAACCTTTTGCACTTGTCGGAGTTGATGCAGCAGGCCGCAGCCGAACTGGATGGCGAGCAAGCGCTGATCCGTCATCTGGCCGAGCTGTTGGCATTGTCCGGTCAGGCCGGTGAAGAGCAGATTCTGCGTCTGGAAAGTGACGAGCAACTGGTCAAGGTCGTGACCATTCACAAGTCGAAAGGTCTTGAATACCCGTTGGTCTTTCTGCCGTTTATCTGCTCGGCGAAGCCGGTGGATGGCAGTCGGTTGCCGCTGCATTACCACGACGCCTCGGGCAAGGCCCAGGTCAGTCTCAAACCCACTGCCGAACTGATTACCCAAGCGGATGAGGAACGTCTGGCTGAAGACTTGCGCCTGCTCTATGTCGCTCTGACCCGGGCACAACATGCCTGCTGGCTGGGCGTGACGGATCTCAAACGCGGCAATAACAACAGTTCCGTGCTGCATCTTTCGGCGCTGGGTTATTTGCTGGGTGGCGGCGCTTTACTGGGAGAGTCGACGCAACTGAACCGCTGGCTGCATGACCTGCAACAGGACTGCCCGGCAATCAGCATCGGTGAAATGCCCGACGCCACCGCCGAACATTATCTGCCGCCGCGTAATGAGGCCATCCTCAGTGCCACGCTGTTGCCCAGACGCAAGGCCAGTGAAAACTGGTGGATTGCGTCCTACAGCGCCTTGCGTATCAGTGATGTGCTGAGTGTCGGTAGCGACGAAGCGCCGGACAGTCCGCAAGCGCAAAAGCTGTTCGATGACGAACGCCTCGACCCTGACGCCCCGCGAGAAATCATTGCCGGTGGTGCCGACATTCACCGCTTCCCGCGTGGCCCCAATCCCGGGACGTTTCTCCACGGTTTGCTCGAATGGGCGGGGGATGAGGGATTTACGGTTGCCCGCGAGGCGCTGGAAGACGCGATTGCGCGGCGCTGCAATCTGCGTGGCTGGGAGGGCTGGATCACCACCCTGAGCGACTGGTTGCAGCATCTGCTCAAATCCCCGCTACCGATTGGCGGTGAACAGCCACCGGTCATTCTCGAGCAGTTGCAACAATACCGGGTCGAGATGGAATTCTGGTTCGCCAGCCACAAGGTCGATGTGCTCAAGCTCGACGAGCTGGTGCGCCAGTACACCCACAAGGGCGTGGCCCGGGTAGGCGCCGAAGCGGTGCAGCTCAATGGCATGTTCAAAGGCTTCATCGACCTGACCTTCGAACACGAAGGCCGTTATTACGTGGCCGATTACAAATCCAACTGGCTGGGCGTGGATGATCTCGCCTACACCGAGCAAGCCATGGAGCAGTCGATTCTCGACAATCGCTACGACCTGCAATACGTCTTGTACCTGCTGGCCTTGCATCGCCAGCTCAAGGCGCGGCTACCCGACTATGATTACGACCGGCATGTGGGAGGCGCGGTGTACCTGTTCCTGCGCGGTACCCGTGCTGCCAGTCGCGGCGTGTATTTTGCGCGGCCACCCCGGGAGCTGATCGAGCGTCTTGACCGAATGTTCCAGGGCAAGCCCGAACCCAAGGCCGAACCCGCATGGGAACAGGGAGTCCTGCTATGAGCCGCACCTTTGCCGATCTTTTGCCGACGCCACTGGCAGCCGACAGTCTGTCCGCACTCTCGCCGCTGACCAGCGCCGATGATTTGTTGTTGCTGATCACCCGTTGGGTCGAGCGCGGCTGGCTGCGCTCACTGGATAAGGCCTTCGTGGCCTTTCTGCATGAACTGGAGCCAGATACCGATCCACTGGTGCTGCTCGCGGCGGCACTTACCAGTCATCAGCTTGGCCATGGTCACGTTTGTCTGGATCTGTTCGAAACCCTCAAAGCGCCGGATTTTGCGCTGTCGCTACCGCCCGAAGGCGATGTGCAAGGTGGCGTGCTGTTGCTGCCCTCGCAATTGCTTGAAGCGCTCGACGGCGCGCATTGGTGCAAGGTTCTGGCGGGCAGCCCCTTGGTAGCACTGGCTGCCGACAGCGGTGAATCAGCGCAGCAACGGCCGTTGGTGCTGTCTTCGAAACGCTTGTACTTGCGGCGCTATTGGGCGTACGAGCGCCGTATTGATCTGGCGTTGCGTCAGCGTCTTGCCCAGGCTGAGGCGACACCGGTTGATCTGCCGCAACGACTCGATGAGCTGTTCGGATCCGCCGGAACCGGCGACATGATCGACTGGCAGAAACTCGCCTGTGCCCTGGCAACGCGCGGCGCTTTCAGCATCGTCACGGGCGGACCGGGCACCGGCAAGACCACTACGGTGGTGCGCTTGCTCGCGTTGCTTCAGGCGCCGGCAGTGGAGGCCGGGCACCCGCTGCGGATCCGACTGGCCGCACCGACGGGCAAGGCAGCAGCACGCTTGACCGAGTCGATCAGTCAGCAGGTGCAATCGCTGAAAGTCGCCGAAGCGGTGCGAGAGAAAATCCCCTGCGATGTGACCACGGTGCACCGCTTGCTCGGCAGCCGTCCCGGCACCCGACACTTTCGTCATCATGCCGGCAACCGCTTGCCGCTGGATGTGCTGGTGGTCGATGAAGCGTCGATGATCGACCTGGAAATGATGGCCAATCTGCTCGATGCCTTGCCCGCCCATGCGCGCCTGGTGTTGCTGGGTGACAAGGATCAACTGGCCTCGGTGGAGGCCGGTGCAGTGCTCGGCGATCTGTGTCGCGACGCCGAGGGCGGGTGGTACAGCCCGCAGACCCGGCAGTGGCTGGAGGCGGTCAGCGGTGAGTCCTTGCAGGGCAGCGGTTTGCATGAAGATGTCGATGGCTCGCATCCGCTGGCACAGCAAGTGGTGATGTTGCGCCACTCACGGCGTTTCGGCGAGGGCAGCGGCATTGGCCAGCTCGCCCGCCGGGTCAATCAGCAACTGCCGGTCGAGGCCCGTGAGTTGCTGCAAACGAAGCACTATGACGATGTGTTTTCGTTGCGCCTGGCCGGCGAAAACGATCACAAGCTGGAGCGCCTGCTGCTCGAAGGTCACGGCGATGGCCCACAAGGTTATCGACATTACCTGAGCGTGCTGCGCCATCAGCGTCCGCCGTCGGGCAGGCCACTGGAGCATCCGGACTGGACCGTCTGGGCCCGTGAAGTCTTGCAGGCGTTCGATGCCTTCCAGTTGTTGTGCGCGGTGCGTAAAGGTCCCTGGGGTATCGAAGGGTTGAACCAGCGCATCACGGCGGCGTTGCTCAAGGCGCGCCTGATCGAGAGTGACCAGCAATGGTACGAAGGTCGTCCCGTCCTGATGACCCGCAACGATTACGGACTGGGCTTGATGAATGGTGACATCGGCATCGCCCTGAAGCTGCCCGAACGTGAGGGGCCGGATGCCGGTAAACCGGTGCTGCGCGTGGCGTTCCCGCGCAACGATGGCCAGGGCGGCGTGCGTTTCGTGCTGCCAAGCCGGCTCAACGATGTTGAAACCGTGTATGCCATGACTGTGCACAAGTCCCAGGGCTCGGAGTTTGCCCATACCGCGTTGATCCTGCCGGATGCCCTGAATCCGGTACTGACCAAGGAACTGATCTACACCGGGATTACGCGTGCCAAGCACTGGTTCACCTTGATCGAACCGCGTGCCGGGGTCTTTGAAGAGGCGGTGCAACGCAAGGTCAAGCGCCTGAGCGGATTGATGCTGGAGCTGGAGGAGGGCAGTAAGGCTCGGCGATGAAGTAGCGGTGATCAGCTGGAATTACTGACCAAGCGGTCAGAGGTCGATGCCTCGCTGGTGTTTCCCTGCTGTGCTATCGTTGCGGCATCATTTCGGTACGGTCCAAGAGAATCCCTGCATGAAGGTGTCTGTCTGGGCGGCAGAGCGCGCAACGGGCTGCAAGCACACGTTGCTTGTCGGTCTGCTCTGGTTGTTGACGGGCGTTGCCGTTGCGCAAACGCAAGCGCCGACGGGCATGGCTGAACAACGGGCAAAATCCGTCACTCAGGTCGTTCTTGGCATCCTCAGCTACGCACGCTGGCCGGTGGAACCTGCGCAGTTGCGCCTGTGCATCGTCGGCCCCACCGAATACACCGATGATCTGGTCAAAGGCACCACCCAGGCCACGGGCCGTCCCGTTGTCGTCCGGCGACTTCTCGCAGACAACCCAGCCATCGTCAGCGAATGCGACGCGGTGTACATCGGCAAACTCACCACGGATGAACGCAGCCGACTGTTCACTTCGCTGATCGGCCATCCGGTGCTGAGCATCAGCGAAGGCGGCGACCAATGCACGGTCGGCAGCCTGTTCTGCCTGCGGGTGGGCGATGAGCAAGTGTCGTTCGAGGTCAACCTCGACTCCGTTGCCCGCAGCGGCGTGCGCATTCATCCCAGCGTGCTGCAGTTGTCGCGCCGCAAACCGGCGGCCCCATGAAGTTGTTCAAACCTGGCAGCCGCCCAACCCTGGGTTCGGTGATTGGCCGAGGGCATTTGATTGTCGCGCTGGTAGGTGTGGCGATGGCCAGTGTGTCGCTGACCTTTCTCGGCGTGCTGGCGTTGCGGGTCTACGCCGACCACAACCTGCACCTGATCGCCCGCTCGATCAGTTACACCGTCGAGGCGGCCGTCGTCTTCAACGACAAGTCTGCCGCAACCGAAGCGCTGGCCTTGATCGCCTCCACCGAAGAGGTGGCAGATGCTCAGGTGCTGGACGCGACAGGCCAGTTGCTCGCCCATTGGCAGCGTCCGGAAAACGGTCTGTTCTCCGGTTTGGAAATGCAAATTGCCCGCGCCGTACTGGAGCGGCCGATCAACCTGCCGATCCTGCATCAGGATCGGGAGATCGGTCATATTCTGCTCACCGGTCACGGCGGTAGCCTGATGCGGTTTCTGTTGAGCGGTCTGGCCGGGATTTTTCTGTGTACCGCGATCAGTGCCTGGGTGGCGCTGTACCTGGCGCGTCGACAGTTGCGTGCGATCACCGGCCCGTTGCGCCGCCTCGCCGATGTAGCCCACGCCGCTCGCAGCGAACGGGCACTGGATCGCCGCGTACCGCCGGCGCAGATCGCCGAACTGGACAACCTCGGCAATGACTTCAACGCTTTGCTCGGCGAACTCGAATCCTGGCAAAGCCACCTGCAAAGCGAAAACGAAACCCTTGCCCACCAGGCCAGCCACGACAGCCTCACTGGCCTGCCGAACCGTGCCTTTTTCGAGGGCCGTCTGATTCGGGCCTTGCGCAATGCCGGCAAGCTCAACGAGCGGGTGGCGGTGCTGTTTCTCGACAGTGATCGCTTCAAAGGCATCAATGACAACTTCGGTCATGCTGCCGGCGACGCGGTGTTGGTGGCGATCGCTAACCGGGTCCGCGCGCAACTGCGTGAAGAGGATCTGGTCGCGCGTCTGGGCGGTGACGAGTTCGCCGTGTTGCTCACTCCGCTGCACAGGATCGAAGACGCCGAGCGCATTGGCGACAAGATCCTCGCCAGCATGGACATGCCGATTGCGCTGCCGGGCGAAACCAGTGTCGTGACTTCGCTCAGTATCGGCATCGCGGTTTATCCCGACCATGGCGCCACACCCGGTGCGCTGCTAAATGCCGCTGACGCGGCGATGTATCAGGCCAAGCGCCTGTCACGTGGCGCCCAATTCACGGCCGGGTCGGAGCACCCGGCCGATCCCATTCAAACCAGGAGCTAATCCCGTGTTCAAACTTCCCGTTCGATTGTTTTCCGCCGTGTTGCTGATGGCCCTACTGGCCCTGACCGGCTGCCAGACCGCCCCGCAAAAAGGCCTGACCCCGGCACAAGTCGCGGTACTCAAACAACAGGGCTTTGAGCTGACCGATGAGGGCTGGGAGTTTGGCCTGTCCGGCAAGGTGCTGTTTGGCAGCGACGTCGAAAGCCTGAACAGCCAGAGCACGGAAATCGTCGAGCGCATCGGCAAGGCCTTGCTGGGCGTCGGCATCGAGCGGGTGCGGGTCGATGGCCACACCGATGCGTCGGGCAAGGAAGCCTACAACCAGCAACTGTCGCTGCGTCGTGCGAAAAGTGTCGCCAACGTCTTGCTCACAGTCGGCATGAAGCAAGAAAACATCCAGCTGCAGGGCCTGGGCAGCAAGGAGCCAGTGGCGTCCAACGATACGGCGGCCGGTCGCACGGAAAACCGCCGGGTCTCGATTGTGGTCAGCGCCGACTAGTCGGCGAACCGCATCTCCCGAGTTTGCCCCATCAGCAGACCCTTATTGCGCTGGGGCACCTCGCGGAAGTCATCCCACAACAGGGTAATCCGCTTCAACTTCCTGAGATCCGTCCGCTGGTGCATCCAGAACTTCAAGGAGCTCAGGTTCATTCAATGATTACGGGGGGGAACCGCCGTCGGTATTCTTGAAGTTCGACCTTTTGTTAAACCACGGTCGACAATCCTTTTTTATGTGCCGGCTGTCGCTACAGCACAGCATCTCTATCATTCAACGCGATTTCGATCACCTGCTCTGGGGATAGTCTCTGCGAATAATTTATATCGTTGAAGTATTCGTTCGGCCAGAAAATCAAATCGGATACGCGCTCATTGGGAATGTTGATTGCCAGCATGCTCAACCAAAAATCAATCTCATGTTCGGCGCCATCGCACTCCATCACCCTTCGGGCCAGTTCTATAAGCTCACGCTTCGTTACATCTGCCACGCGCCGTTCAAACGGTGTTGCTAAGACCTTGCGAACCCATGTGTCATGGTCCTGGCCTCCATAAATGCCTTGAAAGTCGATGAACTCATGCTCGGTCATGGCTTGCCGATTGAAAGCGGCCAATTGCTCCCGAGTTTGTTCTCGATGTCCGCAATCAATTTGTTCAGACAGTTCTGTCAGCCGAGCGACCAAAGACTCATCCAGCGACGGGGGCATTAAATCAGGGCGAAGTCCCATATGTTCTCTCACAGTCCATTGATTATTCTTTGAATCCCGGCAAGCCTAGAGCGGCACGCCATTCTTCGAGCATTCGGGTCATGCCTACATGCCCCGTATCGCCTCATTCTCATCAAGCACAAACTCTAGCCCGATACCCACCTCTTTCAGCACCGCAGCAGCGCGATCAATAAAGAGCTCGCCTTGCTCTGGCAGCTCATACAATCCGTTGATGCGGATGATGGGGTGCTTCCCGAGTGCATTAGGTATTTCGGTGTAGATCTCGCCGCTCTCGATGAATGCAACGTAGGTGTTGAGCTTGTCTTGAAGCAATTGCAGGTGCTCGCCTTGCTCAGCTTTTTCACCCCATTCAAGGTGGTCAGAGACATACAACACTACGTTGTCAGGCTCCAAAGTAGGGATTGCCCAGATATCGATTACCTGCGAATTCGTGATGGACATGTCTGCTCCTTCAGGGCTTGGGTCGAACGATTTCGACTCTGGTTGGTGGAATTACTGTTCCACTGGGAAAGCCCGGTTTCCCTTTGCCGACGACAACAGCGCCGCTTTCTTCAATCTCTGGATACGCTAGTTTTTGGTTGCGGGTCAGCGGCGCTGTTTCTGACGATTTGCATTCGATACAGGAGATATTGCCGTCAGCATCACGTCCTAGCATATCGAACCTGGTGCGCACTCCGCTTTTGGTCTTGGCTGTCACTTCTCTGCCCACCTCCGGTGTGTTTGCCCGTAGCTCGCGTTCCTTTTGATCTTCGAAGGCCTTGCCTTTCTCCTTGTTCTTCTCCAACTGTGTACTGAACACAATGTAGATCGGCTCGATCCCAGAGTCAGGGAACCAGATAATCGCATCCTGGAACTCAGGAGGATGTGCAGGGTTTGCCAACACCGTGTCAGACCGTGCTGTCGGCGGATACACCCAGGCAGATGGCAACTGTGGGGCACCTTCAAGTGCAGGAATACCCAGTACACCGTCACCACTTTCTGTTGGCGTCCACGTCAGGCCAATTCCGTTGCCAATGTCAGCAACGTATTTCTCCCCGACCTTCTCGCCCCTGATGACTGGAACGTTTTCCCATTCCGGTTTACCACCCGTGTAGAAGCCATAAACGTCAACGGAGCCGTCCGGCAACGTCTTCACGTTGAAACGGACACGAGAGCGGCCAGTTTCAAGTGTTGCGTACTGATCGTTCGTGTAGAAGGCGCTGTCTGGGGAAATGCGGGTGTTTGGTATCAGCATCCCAACCATGCCCGTTACGAAACCCGCAGCAACCACACTTGTTCCTGTCAGTAGACCCAGTGACAGTGACCCGCCAAGACGTTGAGCAATTGCACTGCCGTTGGCAGACCCCGCCACCAGTTGCAGTGGAGTGCCTTGTGCTGTGATTGCTGCGCCGGTGCCAAGCACAGCCCACAGTCCGTATTCGGCCAGTTTTTCAACAGGTACAAACCCGGATGGGTTGTTGTGATTGATCACGCCGTCGGGAAGGTTGCAACTCTTGGCAAAGACGCATCCGCGTGGTGCCACTTCATCCCGCTTTTTAATCGCATTCCTGCGTGCGTCCGCTTCCCGCTCGTTCCTTTCGTTCGCCGTCACTGTTCTGCCCCAAGCGGCCTGCACTGCCTCTGTCGCCTCTGCATGTCGCCTGTTGCTGTCTATCCCGTTACATCCTCGATAATTCGGGAACAGGTTTTCAACCGCCATAACATCCCTTGTGCAAATTGGCGATCCTTCGCCATTGAAGTGCGACAGGACGCTACTCCAAGGGTGTTTGGCGTGTATGTAGGGCGCTTCCCAAAGTTCTGAAAAATCTTCAGAGGCTGCTTGAGTGGTTTGATTTCATTGCGGGGGGGGGCGGAAGTGCAGGGGGGACCGGTTGCGTATCAAACAGAGATACAAACGACTGAAGGCTGTAGAGCACGTTACGAATCCGCAGCCTTATTCCTTGAAAGTTTTTAGTCAGCGAACCGCATCTCCCGAGTTTGCCCCATCAGCAGACCCTTATTGCGCTGGGGCACCTCGCGGAAGTCATCCCACAACAGGGTGATCCGCTTCAACTTCCTGAGATCCGCCCGGCGGTGCATCCAGAACTTCAAGGAGCTCAGGTTCATTCAATGATTACGGGGGGGAACCGCCGTCGGTATTCTTGAAGTTCGACCTTTTGTTAAACCACGGTCGACAATCCTTTTGTATGTGCCGGCTGTCGCTACAGCACAGCATCTCTATCATTCAACGCGATTTCGATCACTTGCTCTGGGGATAGTCGCTGTGGGTAATCTGCTTCATCGAAGTATTCGTCTGGCCAGAAGATCAGATCGGATATGCGTTCATTGGGTATGTTGATTGCCAACATGCTCAACCAGAACTCGACTTCATGGTCAGCGCCAACACCCTCCATGACCCTTCGAGCCAACTCAACCAACTCTTGCTTGGTCACGTCTGCCACGCGCCGTTCAAACGGTGTTGCTAAGACCTTGCGAACCCATGTGTCGTGAGATTGCCCGCCATAGATTCCCTGAAAGTCGATGAACTCAAGTGCGGTCATTGCTTCCCGGTTGAATGCTGCCACCTGACTCTGGGTTTGTTCTTCGTGCCCGCAATCAATTTCTTCTGCAAGCATCGTCAATCGAGCAACCAAGGGTTCATCCAGCACCGGTGGCATTAAGTCAGGGCGAAGCTTCATAGTTTTCTCCTTGAGCAATCCGCTAGCCTTTGGACACGGGTAGTCACATTTTGCGAATTTTCTCGCTTTCTTTCAGCACGAACTCAAAGCCGATACCTGCACCTTTCAGAAGGTCAGTGACTCGGTCTACAAAGGTTTCGCCTTGTGCTGGCAGCTCATACAAACCGTTAACTCGGATGATTGGTAGCTTGTCTTTCGCTGGCGGGTAGCTTTCCAGCAGCTCTCCGCTCTCAATGAAAGCAACGTAGCTGTTGATCTTTTCTTGAAGCAGTAGCAGGTGTTCGCCTTGTTGCGCTTTATCACCCCACTCAAGGTGGTCAGTGATTACCAAAATAACGTTTTCAGGCTCCCACTCGGGCACCGCAATAATATCGACGACTTTTGTTTCGGTGATGGACATGTCTGCTCCCTCAGAGGGTTGGGTCGGGTCGAATGATGTCAATTCTTGTAGGTGGAATTCTGGTGCCTCCGGGGAAGCCGGGTTTTCCTTTACCTACAACCGTACCCCCCGTTTTCTCAATTTCAGAAAAGGCCGATTTCTGATTCTTGGTCAATGGCGCTGTATCGGATGATTTGCATTCGACACATGAGATTTCACCGTCAGCGTCTCGCCCAATAATATCAACTCGGGTTTTAACTCCGTTGTCGGCTTTAATTGTAATCTCGCGGGCTGCCTCGGGTCTGGTTTTGCTGTACTCCTCGAAGGATTCGTCTTCGTACTCTTTGCCTCTCTGCTTGTTCTTTTGCAGTTGCGTGCTAAGCACAATGTAGAGTGGCTCAATGCCCGAGTCAGGGAACCAGATAATCGCATCCTGGAACTCAGGAGGATGTGCAGGGTTTGCCAACACCGTGTCAGACCGTGCTGTCGGCGGATACACCCAGGCAGATGGCAACTGTGGGGCACCTTCAAGTGCAGGAATACCCAGTACACCGTCACCACTTTCTGTTGGCGTCCACGTCAGGCCAATTCCGTTGCCAATGTCAGCAACGTATTTCTCCCCGACCTTCTCGCCCCTGATGACTGGAACGTTTTCCCATTCCGGTTTACCACCCGTGTAGAAGCCATAAACGTCAACGGAGCCGTCCGGCAACGTCTTCACGTTGAAACGGACACGAGAGCGGCCAGTTTCAAGTGTTGCGTACTGATCGTTCGTGTAGAAGGCGCTGTCTGGGGAAATGCGGGTGTTTGGTATCAGCATCCCAACCATGCCCGTTACGAAACCCGCAGCAACCACACTTGTTCCTGTCAGTAGACCCAGTGACAGTGACCCGCCAAGACGTTGAGCAATTGCACTGCCGTTGGCAGACCCCGCCACCAGTTGCAGTGGAGTGCCTTGTGCTGTGATTGCTGCGCCGGTGCCAAGCACAGCCCACAGTCCGTATTCGGCCAGTTTTTCAACAGGTACAAACCCGGATGGGTTGTTGTGATTGATCACGCCGTCGGGAAGGTTGCAACTCTTGGCAAAGACGCATCCGCGTGGTGCCACTTCATCCCGCTTTTTAATCGCATTCCTGCGTGCGTCCGCTTCCCGCTCGTTCCTTTCGTTCGCCGTCACTGTTCTGCCCCAAGCGGCCTGCACTGCCTCTGTCGCCTCTGCATGTCGCCTGTTGCTGTCTATCCCGTTACATCCTCGATAATTCGGGAACAGGTTTTCAACCGCCATAACATCCCTTGTGCAAATTGGCGATCCTTCGCCATTGAAGTGCGACAGGACGCTACTCCAAGGGTGTTTGGCGTGTATGTAGGGCGCTTCCCAAAGTTCTGAAAAATCTTCAGAGGCTGCTTGAGTGGTTTGATTTCATTGCGGGGGGGGGCGGAAGTGCAGGGGGGACCGGTTGCGTATCAAACAGAGATACAAACGACTGAAGGCTGTAGAGCACGTTACGAATCCGCAGCCTTATTCCTTGAAAGTTTTTAGTCAGCGAACTGCATCTCACGCGTCTGCCCCATCAGCAGACCCTGATTGCGCTCGGTCACCTCGCGAATGTAATCCCACAACAAGGTAATCCGCTTGAGCTTCCTCAAGTCCTCGCGGCAGTACATCCAGAACTGCCGGGTGATGTCGATCTCTTCGGGCAGCACCGGCAACAGGCGTGGATCCTGCGCGGCGAGGAAGCACGGCAGAATCGCCAGTGAACGGCCTTGCTGCGCCGCGACGAATTGCGCGATCACGCTGGTGCTGCGCAGATGGGCGCTGGCGCCGGGCAGCACATTTGCCAGGTACAGCAGCTCCGAGCTGAACGCCAGGTCATCCACATAACTGATGAATTGATGCTTGCCCAAGTCTGCCGGGCGGCGGATCGGTGGGTGTTTGTCGAGGTAGTCCTGGGTCGCATAGAGCTGCAAGCGGTAGTCGCAGAGTTTGCAGCACACGTACGGCCCGTGCTCCGGGCGCTCCAGGGCGATGACGATGTCGGCTTCGCGTTTGGACAGGCTGATGAAGTGTGGCAGCGGCAGGATGTCCACCGAGATCGCCGGGTAGGCGTCGACGAAGTGGCTCAGCTGCGGGGTGATGAAAAAGCTGCCGAAACCTTCGGTGCAGCCCATGCGTACGTGCCCCGACAGCGCCACGCCGGAACCGGACACCTGCTCGCAAGCCATGTGCAGCGTGCTTTCAATCGACTCGGCATACCCCAGCAGCCGCTGGCCTTCGGCGGTCAGCACAAAACCGCTGGTGCGCGATTTTTCGAACAGCAGCGTACCCAATGCGGCTTCCAGCGAACTGATGCGCCGCGACACCGTGGTGTAGTCGACCGCCAGGCGCTTGGCCGCAGTGCTGGCCTTGCGGGTGCGGGCGACTTCGAGGAAAAACTTGAGGTCGTCCCAATTCAGGGAACCGAGTGAGGTGATGTTTTTTTGCATGATGGACGGGCTTATATGTGCGTTCTTATTAGAAGTTTGCACATCTATACTCCAAAAACAGTCCGACAACCAATTCGTGACACACGCCTCATCTCAAGGCGAACCTTTCGCCTTGGCTCCTACGATAAAAACAAGTTTCGGAGACCAGCATGAACGCATCGCTTACGCCCAACGAAACCACGGTCCAGAAGGTCAAGCTGCTGATCGACGGCGAGTGGGTCGAATCGCAGACCACCGAGTGGCACGACATCGTCAACCCGGCGACCCAGCAAGTGCTGGCCAAAGTGCCGTTCGCCACCGCGGCTGAAGTCGATGCCGCCATCAGTGCCGCACACCGCGCGTTCCAGACCTGGAAACTGACGCCGATCGGTGCACGCATGCGCATCATGCTCAAACTGCAGGCGCTGATTCGTGAGCATTCCAAACGCATCGCCGTCGTCCTGAGTGCCGAGCAGGGCAAGACCATTGCCGATGCCGAGGGTGATATTTTCCGTGGCCTGGAAGTGGTCGAGCACGCGTGCTCCATCGGCACTCTGCAAATGGGCGAGTTCGCCGAAAACGTTGCCGGCGGCGTCGATACCTACACCTTGCGTCAGCCAATCGGCGTGTGCGCCGGCATCACCCCGTTCAACTTCCCGGCGATGATTCCGCTGTGGATGTTCCCGATGGCTATCGCCTGCGGTAACACCTTCGTCTTGAAACCTTCGGAACAGGATCCGCTTTCGACCATGCTGCTGGTCGAGCTGGCGATCGAGGCCGGCGTTCCGGCCGGCGTGCTCAATGTGGTGCACGGCGGCAAGGATGTGGTCGATGCCTTGTGCACCCACAAGGACATCAAAGCGGTATCGTTCGTCGGTTCGACCGCGGTCGGTACCCACGTCTATGACCTGGCCGGCAAGCACGGCAAACGCGTGCAGTCGATGATGGGCGCGAAGAACCACGCCGTGGTACTGCCGGATGCCAATCGCGAACAAGCGCTGAATGCGCTGGTCGGCGCCGGTTTCGGTGCGGCCGGGCAACGTTGCATGGCCACCTCGGTGGTGGTGCTGGTCGGTGCGGCGAAACAATGGCTGCCGGACCTGAAAGCGCTGGCGCAGAAACTCAAGGTCAACGCCGGCAGCGAGCCGGGCACCGATGTCGGCCCGGTGATCTCGAAGAAAGCCAAGGCGCGGATTCTCGAGCTGATCGAAAGCGGCATCAAGGAAGGCGCCAAGCTGGAACTGGACGGTCGCGACATCAAGGTGCCGGGCTACGAGCAAGGCAACTTTGTCGGCCCGACCCTGTTCTCGGGGGTGAAGACTGACATGCAGATCTACACCCAGGAAATTTTCGGCCCGGTGCTGGTGGTGCTGGAAGTCGACACCCTCGATCAGGCCATCGCGCTGGTCAACGCCAACCCGTTCGGCAACGGCACGGGTCTGTTCACCCAGAGCGGTGCAGCGGCGCGCAAATTCCAGAGTGAAATCGACGTCGGCCAGGTCGGCATCAACATCCCGATTCCAGTGCCGGTGCCGTTCTTCAGCTTCACCGGTTCGCGCGGTTCGAAACTTGGCGACCTCGGACCGTACGGCAAGCAAGTGGTGCAGTTCTATACCCAGACCAAAACGGTCACGGCGCGCTGGTTCGATGACGACAGCGTCAACGACGGCGTCAACACCACCATCAACCTGCGCTGAGGACTGGCCATGAAAATCGCATTTATCGGGCTGGGCAACATGGGCGCGCCGATGGCGCGCAACCTGATCAAGGCCGGCCACTCGCTGAACCTGGTCGACCTGAACAAAACCGTGCTGGCGGAACTTGAACAACTGGGCGGCAGCATTCGCGCTTCGGCGCGGGAAGCCGCCGAGGATGCCGAACTGGTGATCACCATGCTGCCGGCCGCTGTGCATGTACGCAGCGTCTGGCTCGGTGAGGATGGTGTGCTTGCCGGTATCGGCAAAGGCGTACCGGCGGTGGATTGCAGCACCATTGATCCGCAGACCGCCCGCGATGTCGCCGCTGCCGCAGCCAAACAAGGCGTGGCAATGGCTGACGCGCCGGTCTCCGGCGGCACCGGTGGTGCGACGGCTGGCACGCTGACCTTTATGGTCGGCGCCACGCCGGAGCTGTTCGCCACCCTGCAACCGGTGCTGGCGCAGATGGGTCGCAACATTGTGCATTGCGGTGAAGTCGGCACCGGGCAGATCGCCAAGATCTGCAACAACCTGCTGCTGGCCATCTCGATGGTCGGCGTCAGTGAAGCGATGGCGCTGGGCGATGCACTGGGGATCGACACCTCGGTGCTGGCCGGGATCATCAACAGCTCGACCGGGCGTTGCTGGAGTTCGGAAATGTACAACCCTTGGCCGGGCATCGTCGAAACGGCACCGGCCTCGCGCGGGTATACCGGTGGGTTTGGTGCCGAACTGATGCTCAAGGATCTGGGGCTGGCGACCGAAGCGGCGCGTCAGGCGCACCAACCGGTCATGCTCGGCGCGGTGGCGCAGCAGTTGTATCAGGCGATGAGTCAGCGCGGCGAGGGCGGCAAGGACTTCTCGGCGATCATTAACAGCTATCGTAAACCGCAATAGTTTGCCGCGGTTTTTGTGGTGAGGGCGCTTTGTGGCGAGGGGATTTATCCCCGCTGGGTCGCAAGGCGATCCCCTGCGTACTGTCAGTCAAATCGGCTATTCAGGTTTGGCGACTGCTGCGCAGCCGAGCGGGGATAAATCCCCTCGCCACAGGTTCTCTATTGCCACAGCGTCCACAAGGCCAGACAGTCAGAATGCAGCAGGTGTTGCCGGGAAATCACGTCGGGTGATCTCCCGGCTTTTTTGCATCAGGCGAACACGAAATACTTGCGCACGGTCTCGACCACTTCCCACGTGCCTTTCATCCCCGGCTCTACCACAAAGATGTCGCCAGCACGCAAGTGGATCGGCGCCATGCCATCCGGGGTGATCACGCAGTAGCCTTCCTGGAAATGGCAGTACTCCCACTTCACGTAGTCGACGCGCCACTTGCCCGGTGTGCAAATCCAGGTGCCCATGATCTTGCTGCCGTCTTCGCTGGTGTAGGCGTTGAGGTTGACGGTGTGTGGGTCGCCTTCGAGTTTTTCCCATTTGCAGGCATCGAGTACCGGCAGCGGGTGGGTGTCGCGCAGAACGGTGATGGGGGCGGTCATGTGTCGGCTCCAGACAAGGCGATGAAACGGAAGCAGCACCGTATAGCGCCACGCTCTATGTCAGATGTCTGTGCTCGACATTCAGTTATCCATAAACGCTGCCTCAGGTTTACTCACAACCTGAATAAACCTTCCTGTGAACTCAATTAACAGCAGTATTGATCCAGGACAAAGGTTATGAAGTTATAACTAATTTACTTCTCCGGTATTTTTCTTTTCTTACGTCAGTGCCACCTCGTTAAGTTGTTCTCGAGACTTCTTTCGCATGAGGGCGCGGGCGCTTCACCATACCCCGTCTTTGTTAAGTAAATATGTCGCTCGTCATGCTGCTCTGCACCAATGGGGCGCGGTGGTTGCGGGACTTCGTACGCTTTTCCCAAGTTGTAAAAAAACCTTGAATAGTTCGTTGACTCTCCCCTTAAGGGCAGAGTTTAGATTGCCGCCGCGTAAGAAGTTGCTGTGGGAAAAGTTACTTCTCATAAGCCGAAATCATGAAGTAGTCACGACATATAGGGAGATAGAAATGAACAATCCATTGGACTTGGAACATGTCATTGCCAGCACTCGCGAAATCCTCGCTCAGCTGTTGGTGATGGGCGCCGATGAAATTGATGAACACAGCAGTATCGTCGAAGACCTCGGTGCCGACTCGCTCGACATCGTCGACCTGAGTTTCCAGCTGGGCCGCCAGTACGGCTGCACGCTGCCAAAAACCAGCGTACTGGACCACGCCGTGGCGGTGTGCGGCGACGCCAGCGAATTTCTCGCCAGCGGCCGTATCACCGAAAGCGGCAAGGCCCTGCTCGAGCAAAGCCTGAGTGCCTACACCCCGGATCAACTGAAGGCTGGCATGCAGCCAGCTCAGGTCTTCGCCGCGACCACCGTGCGCAACTGGGCCAACCAGTGCCGCAACCTCTTCAACTACCTGCCGGCCACCTGCCCGGATTGCGGCGCTCACCAGGCCGTGCTGAACGAGCGTCAGCAAGTGGTCTGTGGTGCGTGCAGTGCACGTCTGGTGCCGGCGGATGGTGACGAAGTGTCCCGTCAACTGGTCGAGCAGTTTGTCGCCACTCACGTCAAAGAGACGGTGTAGGAGTTCTCATGCGGGCACGAGAAGTCTATGTGAGCGGGTTCGGTCTGGTTGCGCCCATGGCGCTGGACGCTGCCACGTTGTTCGAGCGGATTTGCCGGAAGCAATCCTGTGTCCGCGAACATCCCCGGTTCAAGGCGCTGGGTTTTGCCAACAGCGCGGCGGGGTTTATCGACGACGCGCAGTGGCAGCAGATCGGCGCGGGTTTCGGCGGCAACGTGGCGCTGCACCCACGGCAAAGCGTGCTGGCCGAGTACGTGGCCCGTCAGGCACTGGAACAGGCCGGTCTGACGCCGGCGGATTTTGCCCACAGTCGCAGCGGCCTGTTTCTGGGGGCCAACAAGTACTGTGCCGACAGCCATGACTTGCAGCGGGTCAGCCGTTGCATGGACCCGGCCGGCCGCGTTGACCTCGATCAGCTGCTGGACAACCCGGCCCCGTCGAGCGCGAGGTTCGTGCGGCGGGTCGACCAACAGACCCAGCATCTGGCCGACCGGCTCGGTATCCGCGATCACATCTCCACTCACTCCGATGCCTGCGCCGCCGGCACCATGGCCATCGGCAGTGCTTACCGGGCCATCGAGCGCGGCGAGATCGACGTGGCTCTTTGCGGCGCCGTCGAACTGATGGCCAACGAATTGCCTTATTACATGTTCAACAGCCTTGGGGCGCTGTGTCAGGCCGATCTGCCTGCGAGTGAGCAAAGTCGCCCGTTCATGCCGGACCGCAGTGGTTTTGTACTCAGCGAAGGTTCGGCGATGGTCGTGCTTGAATCCGCCGCGCACGCCCAGCGGCGCAAGGCCGCGCCACTGGGGCGGGTGCTGGGTTACGCAAATGTCTGCGAGGCCCAGAAGATGACGTCCAGTAGCCGCGACGGCAGCAAATACGAGGAATGCATGGAAGCCGCAATCGAAGATGCCGGGCTGCTGCGCAGTGCCGTGCAACACGTCAACACCCACGGCACCTCCACTCAGGCCAACGACAGTTGTGAAGCGCTGGCGCTGCAACGGTTGTTCGGTGGATGCCAGGACTTCATGACCTTCACCGCGAACAAGTCCGCCATCGGCCACTCTCTGGCCGGCAGCGGTGCGATCGAAGCGGTGCTGTCGCTGATCAGTCTGCGCGAGGGGGTGCTGCTGCCAACCCTGAACTATCAGCATGAGCGTAGCGAATACCCGTCGCTGAAATTCCTGAGCGAACCGGCGCGGCAGCCGATCAGCGTGGTGATGTCCAATTCGTTCGGCTTCGGCGGCATCAACAGCTCGCTGGTTCTGGGGAGGGCATGACATGAACCGAGCCATCTATATCAATGCCGCTGCCGTGCTGAACGCGGCCGGCAGCGAATGCGCCGACTTGCTTGGCACCCCGCCGGTAGCCCAGCCACTGGCCTTTGACCCTCGGCGCCAGGCATTTGCCTTGCCGACGCCGCGTCTGGCCAGTGACCTGTTCGACCGCAAAATCCAGCGCAGCGTCGAGCCGCAGGGGTTGCGGCTGCTGCATTGCACCGCGCGGCTGGCGCCAGCGCTGGCGGCACTGCAATTGCCCGCGTCGCGCATCGCCCTGACGGCGGCCATTCCGGAGGTCGACGCCCCGAGCCCTTGCTGGGACGCGGTCCAAGCGATCATCGAACAGCCGCAAAAACAGCTTGTGCAACTGCTGGCCAATACGCCGCCGCTGCACGCGCTGACCCTGCTCAACAGCAGCGTCATGGCTTATGTCGCCGAAGCGCTGAATTGCCATGGGCCGATGGGCGGTTTCTGTTCTCAGGACAACGCCGGGCTCGATGCGCTGATCGAAGCCTGCCAGCAGATCGGCGAACGCCGTGCCGATGCGGCGCTGGTGGTCAGCAGCAGCCCGAACCTGACGCCGGCGCTGTACCTGCGGGACTCCGATCCGGCAGGCGAACCGGTTTTCGGTGAAGGCGCAGCGGCTTTGCTGCTGGCCGCGACCCCGCCTGCGGGGGCGACACAGATGCTGCGCGTGGCCGGTTTTGCCCGCGGCTACAGCGTCGATCCGCAACGCGCTGCTGCGGTCGGTCAACGTGTGATCGAACAGGCCCTGAGTCGCGAGAAGCTGCGTCTGGGCGACGTCGAGCACCTCGTCGGCAACGGCGATGACGCTCAATTGATGAGCGTGCTCCAAGCCTCCCGGCACGACATGCGCCACACGCGGGTCTTCACCGGTGAGTTGGGCGCCAGCGGCCTGTTGACCGATGTTGCCCTGACGTTGCACCTCAGCCGTGAAGCGGCCGCGACGCCGGGCTACACGTTGCTTGTCAGCCACACCCGCGCCGGTCACTGGGGCGCGTTGCTGTTGGCCAGTGAAACCATGGAGAAGCACGCATGAGTGCGACACGGATTGTGATCACCGGAATGGGCGCCGTCACCGGCTTCGGTTTCGAATGGCAGACCCTCTGGGAAAAAATGCTCGGCGCCGAA
This sequence comes from Pseudomonas monsensis, assembly GCF_014268495.2. Taxonomy (NCBI): domain Bacteria; kingdom Pseudomonadati; phylum Pseudomonadota; class Gammaproteobacteria; order Pseudomonadales; family Pseudomonadaceae; genus Pseudomonas; species Pseudomonas monsensis. The sequence goes on from NZ_CP077087.1 coordinate 1,084,032, forward strand.
CATTGTGTGCGGCCGTGGCAACCCGATGACGTGGACGACGGGACATTTGCCGTGCGCTATGCCGCGCCTGTCGACATGCGCCTGATGCCGGAAAAACTGCAAGACCACCCGGCCTGGACGTTGCCCCTGGAAAAGCGCAGCCGCTTTGGCTGGGTGGCTGCCACCCAGGCGGTCAGCGACAGCGGCCTGCAGCCAGAGCAGTTGCGCGGCGCGGCGGTGTTGTGTGCTTCGGGGGCACCGCAGCACATGCTCGCCGACATGCTGTTGACCGAGTCGCCGCAGGGCGGTGTGCCGGGCTGGCAGCATTTGATGTCGCGATCGGCCCAGGTCAGTGCCGAAGGTTCGCTGCGTCAGAGCAATGACCGGCTGGCGCGTGTGATCGCCGACGATCTGGGGTGTGAAGGACCGGTGATCAACATCAGCAGTGCCTGCGCCGGTGCTTCTCAGGCCATCGGCAATGCCTTTCAGATGATTCGACGTGGCGAAGTCAGCGTGGCGCTGGCCGGCGGTGCCGATTCGGTGCTCAACCTGGACACCATGGCCGCGCTGTACCTGCTCGGCGCCGCCTCGGGCGAACAACGCTGGGGCGCCGATCTGTGCCGGCCGTTCGACCGCGACCGCAGCGGCTTGATTGCCGGTGAGGGCGGTGGTTTTGTCGTCCTCGAAAGCCTCGAGCATGCCCTGGCCCGTGGCGCGACGCCCTATGCCGAAGTGCTGGGTTTCGGCAGCAGCCTGGATGCCTACAAGGTCACCGCGCCACAACCGCAAGGACGCGGCGCCGCACTGGCGATGCAGGCCGCGCTGGACGACGCCGGCCTGCGCGCACAGCAGATCGACCTGATCAATGCCCACGGTACCTCGACCCCGCTCAACGATGTTGCCGAAACCCTGGCGATCAAGAGCGTGTTCGCCGAACAGCAGCATTATCGGGCGTTGGCGGTCAGCGCCAACAAATCGCAATTCGGCCATCTGATTGCGGCCGCCGGTGCGCCGGAATGCATCGTCACTGCGCTGGCCTGCCTGAATGACCAGATCACGCCAACGGTGAACCGGCATACCGCCGATGAACAGTGCGATCTGGATTATTGCCCCGGTCAGGCTGTCAGCCGTCGGGTTGATTACGCGCTGAGCAATTCCTTCGGATTCGGTGGCCTCAACACCTCGCTGGCCCTTGGCAAATATCGGGAGCACGGACAATGACTCATGCCACCGCGCGTATCGCCATTGCCGGTAGCGGCTGTGTGTTGCCCAGCGGTTGGGGCGTCGACCGATTGTGGTCGGCGGCCCTTGAAGGTCGCAGCGCGATCTCGCCCCTGCAATCGTCGCTGTTGCACAGTGAGCGGGTCGTCGCATTCGGCCACGTCAGCGATGCAGCGCATCAACGCAGTCGCCAGGACGTCGCGCAAAACCTGCAGCGTTACTGCCCGCCGGCGGTGATCTGGGGTGTCAGCGCGGTGCGTCAGGCGTTGGCGCAAGCCGGACTCGAGCCGGGTGCCAGCGACGTGCGTTTCGGTCTCTATTGCTGTCAGGGCGGCTACACCCATCCATCGCTGACGTCCTACGGCGAACTGCTGCAGGAATGTCAGACCGAGAACGGTGCCGACATGCGACGCCTCGCCCAACGGGTGCTGCAGGAGCGTGCGCTCGATCCGTTTCTGGTGCTCAAAAGCCTGAGCAACGGTTTGCTCGGCGTGGTCAGTCTGGCGCTGAAACTGGAGTGCGAGTGCAACGCCTACATGCAAGGCGTGGCCGGTAATCTGGCGGCGCTGCGTGAAGCCTGCGCGGCGCTGCACAGTGGCCGCATTGATGCGGCGATTGTGGTGGGTGCCGGCAGTGAGCTCGATCCGCTGGCGCTGGCTGCCCTGGCCGAGGCCGGTGTGATCAGCACCGACGGTTCGCAGCACCTGCGCGCATTCGATCGCCAGGGACACGGCGGCATTGTCGGCGAAGGCGCTGCGGCCGTGGTGCTGCGACGTGCCGATGACCTGCCGGCCGGGCCGCAGACCTGTCTGACAGGGCTCTTTGCGCACCCACGCCTGGACTCGCTGAACCTGCCGGATAAACAGGTTGATTTGTTGATCAGCAGCGCCACCGGTGACCCGCAAAAGGACGCCGACCTGGCCCGCACACTGGCGCGAACCGGTGCCGCGCACATCACCAGCAGCACGCCGCTGACCGGCATTCTCAGTGGTGCGCCGAGCCTGGTGGATCTGATTCTCGCCCGGCAAACCCTGCAGGCGCAAAGCGTCGCTCCGATCATCGGTCTTGAGCAACCGGTGGACCCGCATCTGCCGTTTGTCATGGCGCAGCCGCGCGATGCCGTGCTGCACGATTGCCTGGTCATCAACCGCGACGACAACGGCTTCAGCGCCTGTTTTCAATTGGAATTTCACGCGGCCGACTGACTGTCCGGACGCAACGCAGCGCATCTGATTTTTCACTCAAGGGATATAACTGTCATGGATTATCGCGATTACGTACGGCCGAAATTCGTTGAACTGATGCAGGCCCTGGGCCTGGAGTGCCAGTTCCATCGTGCGCTCGGCAGCAAACTGTTTTACCGCGACAAGCAGGGAGCAGAGGTGACCGTCACCGACTTCCTCGGCGGTTACGGGGCTGCGCTGTATGGCCACAACGATCCGCAATTCGTCGATCAGCTCTGCAGCCTGTTGCGTGCCGATGTGCCGTTCAACGCGCAGATGTCGGTGCGCGGTGCCGCCGGCCAGTTGGGGCGCGAACTCAGTGAGGCGTTCAACCGTGAGCTGAACAACAACGAACGCTACATTTCGACCTTCTCCAACAGCGGCGCCGAGTCGGTGGAAATCGCCGTCAAGCACGCCGAATACCGTCGTCAGAAAAACCTGCAGAAGCAATTCGACGAGCGCGATTTCGCCCTCGCCAATCTGGTTGCCAGCGACAAGGCTTATGTCGAACTGGACATCGACGATCTCGATTTGCCAGCGGGCCTGCTGCCGCAGAATCTGTCCTGCGTCACCGTGCGCCAAGTGGCCGAAGCGGTGCGTCAGCACAACCTGGCGCAGTTGCATGTCGAGCCGGTGTTCCTGGCTGTGCGCGGCAGCTTCCACGGCAAACTGGTGAACACCGTTCAGTTGACCTATGGCAAGCAGTACCGCAAGCCGTTCGCCCGTTTCGGTCTCAACGTCGAGTTCATCGACCCGCAGCAGCCGCAGCAATTGCAAGAACTGCCGGCCCGGCATATCCGTCACTGGCTGAGCCTGGAATGGAGCGGTGAAACCCTGCAGGTACGGCGCGAGGCGTTCAGCGCGATCACCGCAGTCCTGCTCGAACCGATCCAGGGCGAAGGCGGCATCAACGAGTTCGCCGGCGAGTTCTACCTGGGCCTGCGCCGCCTGTGCAACGAGCAGCAGTGCCCGTTGATCATCGACGAAGTGCAATCGGGTTTCGGCCGCACCGGCACCTTGCTCGGCGCCAGCCATTTCAACTTGCAGGGCGATTACTACTGCCTGTCGAAAGCCCTGGGCGGTGGCCTGATGAAAATCGCCGCGACGGTGATCCGCGCCAGCCACTACGAAAACGATTTCAGCTACATCCACAGCTCGACCTTCGCCGAAGACGATGCGTCCTGCCATATCGCCCTGTCGGCCCTGCGCCGTTTGTTTGAGAACGACAGCGCGATGCTCAAGGACGTGAACAAAAAGGGCGAGTACCTCAAATCTTCGTTGCTGGAACTCAAGGCGGCCTATCCGGACGTCATCGCCGACGTGCGTGGCCGCGGCTTGCTGCTGGGTTTCGAACTGCACGACCTGACCGGCACCAGCTCACTGGTTCAGGCATCGGCGCAGTACAACGATGCGCTGGGCTACATCATCGCCGGCTACCTGCTGCAATTCGAATCCCTGCGCGTGGCGCCGTCGGGCAGCAACGCCAATGTGATCCGTCTGGAACCGCCGGTGTGCATCACCTTTGCGGAAATTGACGGGTTGATCGCTTCCCTGCAAAAAGTCTGCGACATGCTGCGCCGCCGCGATGCCTTCCCGCTGGCCGCCGGTGTGTGTGCCGACAGCATCGCTGACGTGCCAGCACGCGAGGTCAGCTTCAAGGAGACCGAAACCCGCCCAAAGTCTGACGAGAACGTGCGCGTGGTGGCTCGCGTGGCGTTCATCAACCATTTGATCGATTCGGACATGCTCAGCGATGTCGATCCTTCGCTGTCGACCCTGAGCGCTGAACAGAAGCGCGAGTTCATCAAACGCATGGCCCCCGAGCGCCGTGCCGCGCCGATCGGCCCAGTGCAGATTCGTTCGAAACTCGGCACGGCGGTGGAGTTCACCTTGTACCCGCTGTGCATGGACTCCGATGCGATGGCTGCGTACATCGCCAGCGGTGATCTGCAAACCATCCGTGAAGAGGTTGGCAATCGCATCAAGGATGCCCGTGCCGATGGCTACAGCGTCGCCGGTCTGGGCATGTACACCTCGATCGTGACCAACAACTGCCAGGCGCTGCAGATTCCTGACATGGCGCTGACTTCCGGCAATGCACTGACCATCGGCATGGGCCTGGAAGCCATCGAACAGGGCTGCAAGCAACAGGGCCTTGAGCTGGGCGAGCAGACTGCTGCGGTTGTCGGCGCCGCCGGCAACATCGCTTCGACCTATGCCTCGTTGTTGTCGACCAGTGTCGAGCACCTGATCCTCATCGGCAGCGGTCGCGACGGTTCGCTGCGCCGCCTGGAGAAAACCGCTCAACAGATCTACGCCGAAGCCGCCCGGGCGATCCTCAAGGGTGTCGCCGAACACGATCGTCTCGCCCGGCGCTTGCAGCAAATCGACGGTATCGAAGCGCTGCTAAAGGCCATCGGCAACAGTGCCGACCTCGGTCAACGCGTGGCGAAGCTGGTTGAAGAACGCCTGGGCGCCAACGCCTTTATCACGGTCAGCAACGATCTTGAGGTGTTGAAGCAAGCGCGCATCGTGCTCTGCGCGGCGAACGCACCGCAGCCGTTTCTCTTTGCCGAGCACTTCGCCGAAAACAGCGTGATCTGCGACATCGCCGTGCCGCTGAACGTTGACCAGAACCTCGCCAGCCAGCGCGCCGACGTGCTCTACATGCATGGCGGCATCGTGCAGACACCACTGGGCGATGGCCTGGTGAAAAACGTCCGCGCCTACCTCAAGCAAGGTCAGCTGTATGCGTGCATGGCCGAGTCGGTGCTGATGGGCCTGTCCGGTATGAAACAGCACTACTCCTACGGCGACATCAGCCGCGAGCAAGTGCAGCAGATTCGTGCACTGGCCGCGACCCACGGCTTCAGCCTCGCCCAGTTCAAAACCGACAACTCGCTTTAAGGAACGGTCATGCCGAATAAAGTAGCAGTGGTGACCGGTGGCAGTCGCGGCATCGGTCGGGCGATTGTCCTGACCCTCGCCCGCGCGGGTTATCAGATCGCGTTCAGTTACGTGCGCGATGAAGTGGCGGCGATGGCCTTGCGCGATGAAGTGCAGGCGTCGGGCATCGACTGCCTGGCGCTGCAATGCGACGTCGGTAACGGCGAGAGCATCAAGGCGTTTTTCGAACGGGTCGACCAGCATTTCCAGCGTGTCGATCTGTTGGTCAACAACGCCGGCATTACCCGTGACGGCTTGCTCGCGACGATGTCGGCCCGCGACATCGTCGAGGTGATCCAGACCAACCTGATCGGCACCCTGCTGTGCTGTCAGCAGGTGGTTCCGGGGATGATGCGCCAGCGCAGTGGCTGCATCGTCAATATCAGTTCGGTGGCGGCGCAAAAACCCGGCAAGGGCCAAAGCAATTATGCCGCGGCCAAGGGCGGGGTCGAGTCGCTGACTCGTGCCCTGGCCGTGGAATTGGCGCCGCGCAACATTCGCGTCAATGCGGTAGCGCCGGGCATCGTCAAGACCGAGATGAGCACGGCGCTGATCGGCAGTCAGGAGGAAGAAATCCAGTCGCGCCTGCTGATCAAACGCTACGCCGAACCTGAAGAAATTGCCGAAGCGGTGCTGTACCTCGCTGATCGCGGTTTGTACCTGACCGGGGAGGTCCTGCCGGTCAACGGCGGGCTGAAAATGCCATGAGCCGGACCATTCTGATTACCGGTGCCGCCAAGGGCATCGGCCGCGCGGTGGCGGAGAATTTCGCCACCGAGGCCGACAATCGTCTGATCCTGCTGGATCTCGATCTGCCGGAACTGCAGCGCTGGGTCGATGAACAACACGCGCAGATCAAGGCACGGGTCGAAACCCACGCGGCGAACATTGCCGACCTGCCGGCGATGGAGGCGTTCTTCAAGACCCTCGGTTCGCAAGTCGAATACGTTGATGTGCTGGTCAACAGCGCCGGTATCTGCAACGAGAACGAGCCGGAGGATCTGCACAACTGGCACAAGGTGATTTCGGTCAACCTTAACGGCACGTTCTACGTGACCTCGTTGTGTCTGGCGCTGATGCCCGATCGGGGCCGGATCATCAACATGTCGTCGATCCTCGGTCGGGCCGGCAAGGTGCGCAATACCGCGTACTGCGCGTCCAAGCACGGCATCGTCGGCATGACCAAGGCGCTGGCGCTGGACCTGGCGTCGCGGCAGATCACCGTCAACGCGATTCTGCCGGCCTGGATCGATACGCCGATGTTGCAGGGTGAACTGGCGACGCAAGCGGCGATTGCCGGTTTGACCCAGGAACAGATCGTGCGCAACGCGAAGAAGAAACTGCCGATGCGCCGTTTCATCCAGAGCGAAGAAGTGGCGGCGATGGTGCGTTATCTGGCCAGTCCCGAGGCTGGAGGGGTGACTGCCCAGAGCCTGGTGATTGATGGCGGTGTCGGGTTGGGAATGTAACGATGCCTCGATTTCACATCAGCCACCTCGCCTGTGCCGTGTGGACGTGCCTGGCCGCGCCCGCCGCGATGGCCGAATTCACCGTCGATGATCTCAAGCCGGATTACGCCGACGGTGAAATCGGCGTGGCCACGGCCGTGCGCCTGCACGGTGACGATCAGGTCACGCAGAAAGCCGTGTATTTCAAGGCCAACCTGGAAGACAACTGGGACGGCGGTTACTACAAGGCCAAGGGCCGCGTGCGGTATGACGCGCGCTACGACGGCAACCAACCGTACAGCGAGCGGGCGCGGGACAAATACCGTTTCGATGCCGATTGGCGGCACTTGTATGTGGGCCATGCGCTGGGCGATGGCGAGGTGACGGTCGGCTGGCAGCAAGTGGTCTGGGGGCGTGCCGATGAGTTGCGCGTGCTCGATCAGATCAACCCGCTGGACTACCGCGACGGCCTGACCCCGCTGCTCGAAGACAGCCGCATCGCCGTGCCGATGGTGCGGTTTGCGCAACCGGTGGGCGAGTGGGAACTGGAAGCGCTGTGGATCACCGATTTTGTGAAAAACCAGCCGCCGGTGGCCGGCAGTGAGTTTGCCGCGCCACTGTTTGCCGCGCCGGACCCGCAATATTTCCTGCTCGATTCCAAACCTGGCTATGACGGTGACAAGGGTTATTCCTATGGCCTGAGCGCCAACGGCCGGATCGGCGCGGTGGACACCAGTTTTGTCGCCTTGAGCGCCCGTCAGCAGGACCCGGTGTACGCGGTCGAAGGCCTCGCCGACGACGGTCGCACTCGGCTGGAACGGCAGTTTCCCCGTTACACCATGGGCGGTGCCGGGCTGGCGATCGACGCCGGGCACAGCATCGTGGTGCGCAGCGAGGTGGCGTATTTCGACAACTGGCGCGTGACCAATCCGACGCGTGCCTACGGTGCCGACAGCACGCCGATGGTCAAGTCATTGCTGGGGGTCGATTACCTGTTGCGCGACTGGCTGATTTCCGCGCAGTGGCAGGAACAAGTGCTGCTCGACTGGCAGGACGGGATGTTGCAGGACAAGCGCGAACCGCTGTTCACCCTGTCAGCCGAAGGCACCCATTGGCAGGACCGTCTCAAGAGTCGTCTGGTGGCCGCCGCCTCGCCACCGTTTCAGGACAACGCATTGCTGCAAGGCATCTTCACCTACAAACCGGTGGACTACATCAAGCTCGGCCTGGAAGTGGACGTGTTCTTCGGCAGACCTGAGCGGTCTTTCGGCGAGTACCGCAAGCACGACCAGCTGCGCCTGTCGGCCGGCTATCTGTTTTAACCCCATTGCGCCTGTCGCCACGCTGGTGCAGGCGCCCACGCATTCATCCGATGAAAAGGGAAGTTCTTATGTTGCCGTTTTTGAAAAGTCTGACCACCGCCGCATTGATCCTGGGCAGCGCCTGCGCCAGTGCCGCCGAAGCCGGCAATGCCGATGACATCATCCGTCAGGTGCGTGATCGCAACGACGGTAACAGCTTCATGTCCCAGGTCTCGTTGATCCTGCATGACAAGAAGGGCAATACCCGGGTTCGCGAGTTCACTTACCTGCAAAAGGACTACCCGGACAGCGACAAATTCAGCATGTACTTTTCCGCGCCGACCGACGTGCGTGACGTTGCCTTCCACATCGAGAACCCCCACGAAACCCTGGGCCTGGAAGACAGCCAGTGGATGTACCTGCCGGTCAGCCGCCAGACCCGCCGCATCTCCACCACCGACAAGCGCGGCTCGTTCATGGGCAGTGAGTATTCGTATGCCGACCTGGACAAGATCCGCGTCAAGGATTACTCGCAGAAACTCGTCGGCGAAGAGCAGATCAAGGGCCGCGACTGCTACGTGATCGAGCGCGAACCGGCATCCCCTGAAGTGCTGGCCAAGACCGGCTACAACAAGCTGAAGGTGTGGATCGACAAGCAGAACTTCCTGGTCATGCGCCAGGACTTTTTCGACGTCAAAGGCGTGTTGATCAAGCAGATGCGCACGCAGAAAGTCGCGACCATCGACTCGATCGACAGCATCGTGCTCAGTGAAACCGAACATTTCATCGACGGCACGCGCTCGGAAATGCGCTTCAACCAGTTGCAGTACAACGTCCCGCTGGAAGACCGCCTGTTTACCCAGACCGCGATCAAGCGCGGCCTGAAATCCGGTGACTTGCCGGAATTTGCCGTGTCTGCCCGCTAAGCGCCGACCCCGACGACCTGGAACCGCATGATCATGGAAAGATATCTGAATTTCGTCGAGCGTTATGCGCGGGCGATTGTTTTCCTGCTGGTGGCGATTACCGCGTATTTCACCTATACGCTGGGCGCGCTGGTCTCCGACACCAACCCTTATCTGCTCAAGGAAAGCCACCCGGCGCGCAAGACCATCATCGACTTGCAGGGTGAGTTCACCGGCACCTTCGACTCGGTGATGGTGGCGCTGAACAACCCGCAGACGGTGTTCAACAAGCAGACGCTCAACGCGCTGTTTTCGATGTCGCAGTCAGTGCGCAAGATGATTCTGGCCAACGATGCCGACAAGGAGCAACTGGCGCAAATCGTCGGCAAGTACCCGAATGACAGCCGCGCGCAGTTGTTGACCCGGGACATCCTGGAGGGCGGCTTTTCCCAGAACGACTATGCCCAGGCCAAGGCTTTGCGTGACCATGCGCAGAGCCAGAACTGGGACTCGCACGATCAGCTGTTCCTGACCTTTCTCGCTGAGCGGATCAACCCGATCCGCGAAATGGCCTCGATGGGCGACCTGGAAAACATCGTCCTGACCGACGACGGCGAGCTGTTGATTCACAAGACCCTCAATGCCTATGACATGGACCCGGCCGTGGTCGAGTCGCAGATCATGGGCAACGAATTGATGGTCGACGGGGTGGTGTCCAAGGACAAGAAAGTCGCGATGCTGGTGGCCGAACTCGGCACCAAGCAGGACGATGCCCAGGCGCAACTGCGCGCCTATCAGATCGTGCGCGGCATCGTTGCGCAATATCAGGCCGATCATCCGGAGTACAAGGACGAAATTTTCATTGCCGGCATGCCGATCTTCATCGCCGCGCAGCAGGAAATCATCGACCACGACCTGGCCGTGCTGTTCCCGATCGTGTTTTTGCTGATCACCCTGTTGCTGACTTTCTTCTTCCGCAAACCGCTGGGCGTGCTGTTGCCGCTGTTCAATATTCTGTTCTGCACCATCTGGACCCTCGGGCTGATGGCGCTGTTGCGGGTGCCGTTCGACCTGCTGACCAGTGTGCTGCCGGTGTTCCTGTTCACCATTTGCTGCTCGGACGCGATCCATGTGATGGCCGAATATTACGAGCAGAAAAACGCCGGCAAGAGCAACCGCGAAGCCAACCGTGAAACCCAGCGCCTGATGGTGGTGCCGGTGGTGTTGACGACGGTGACGACCATCGCCACGTTCATGATTTCCACCACCAACAACATTGTCAGCATTCGCAATTTCGGCGTGTTCATGTCCATCGGCCTGACGGCGGCATTGATCATTTCGCTGTTGCTGATTCCGGCGTGGATCTCGCTGTGGGGCAAGGATCAGCCAGCGCAAGCCAAGGCTGAAGTGCACAAGGAATCGATCATCTCGCGTTACCTGGTCGCGTTCTGCGCCTGGATGATCCGCTTTCGCAAGCCGATCCTGTTGGTCGTGCTGCCGCTGCTGGCGCTGGCCACGGTGTTCACCTTCCGCGTCGATATCGAAGACTCCGGCATTGCCTACTTCAAGCCTGAGAGCCACATTCGCGTGTCCGATCAATTCATCAATCACGCGAAGGTCGCGGGCACGGCGCCGGGCTGGATCGCCATCGACAGCAAGGAGCCGCGCGGGGTGCTGACCACCGACGTGGTGCAGTTCATCGACAAGCTCGACCACTTCATCAAGCAGCAGCCGAACGTCAGCTACGGCTACTCGCTGGCCACTTACGTCAAGCGCATGAACCTGGTGCTCAACGACATGAATCCGGATTATCTGCGGGTGCCGAATGCCTTGGAGAAGGTCACGTCGGTCAATGATGACGGGCAGGTCGAGCAGTTTGAAGTGCCGGGCAATTCGCTGATCGAGCAGCACGTGATGCTGTTCGAAAACGGTGGCGGCTCCGACTTGAACAACGTACTCAATGCGGACTTTTCCAAGGCCTTGACCCTGTACACCATGACCTCGTCGGTCGCCAGCGACTATCAGGGCATGCTCGATCGCCTCGATGCCTGGTTGCTGATCAACAAACCCGCCAACCTCGAAGTGACCCACGCCGGCACGCCATTGATCTGGACCGGTGTGTTGCAGGAAATCACTCAGGGCCAGGTATTGAGCTTTTCCCTGGCGCTGCTGGTCGTCACGTTGATGATGATGTACTGGCTCAAGTCGGTGCGCCTCGGGATCCTCGGCATGCTGACCTTGCTGACCACTTCGGTGACGGTCTACGGCTTCATGTTCCTGTTCAACATCGAACTGAACATCGGCACGACGCTGGTGACGTTCCTGGTGGTGGGCGTGGTCGATTACGCGGTGCACCTGCTGTCGCGCATCAAGCTGCTGGTGCAGCAGGGCATCGAAATTGATGCGGCGATTCTGCAGGCGATGCACAGCGTCGGACGCTCGACGGTGATCAACGTGGTGATCTTCTCCGTGGGCTTCATGGCGCTGCTGTTTTCCGACTTCAAACCGATCGTCGACCTCGGTGCACTGGTGGCGATGGCGCTGTTTTCCAGTGGGGTCATGACCATTGTGCTGGTGACGCTGGTATCGCCGTGGTTCTTTGCGGCGATTGCGCCAGTGCATGCGCCGGTTCAGGCCCCCCGCACTGAGGCAGAGACAGAGGCGGTGCCGGGCTGATTCGCCGCCGACCGGGTGCGCAGGCCCTGAGGCGGCAGGCGAGCCCGGTCATACGGTGCAGCAGGGTTTTCAGTTCAGTGTATTGCCCGGGTTTTTTTCGCCATAGCGGGCGATGCGCTCGAACTGACATTCCTGGCGGGCATCGTTGAGGTTGTTCTCAAACGCTTCAAGGCCGTCGTGCAATTGCTGCAAATCGCCGATCTGGGACACCAGTTCGGCTTTTTTTTCGGCAATCGCACGTTGCGCCATGTCCCAGGGAAACTCGTCGCCGCGGTAGTTGTTGAGGATCACCTGCAGCTCTTTGAGCTTGAAGCCCAATTGCTGGGCGCACTTGATGAACGTCAACACTTCAACGCTTTGCTGGCTGTAGATGCGGTATTTGCCTTCACGCTTGGGCTCGGGCAACAGGCCGATTTCTTCGTAATGGCGAATGCTTTTGACTGTGGTGCCCGACAGCTGGGCGGCTTTGCCAATATACATAAAGGTCCGTCTCGATGATCAAACAGGGCGTAGCGCGATCAGGCGTCATGCCAGATCGGGGGGCGATTATATGTCGAATATCATCGAGGTATTGCAACTGTGCGTAAATGACGCGCACAGGCGACGGACGGGCCTGCGACGGCAGCCCGGTGGCGGACTGACGGCGGCGACTGCGCCGTCAGTGGTTCAGACAGGCAACGTCAGCTGGCAGCGGTTGCCCGGGCCTGTTCGAGCCAGATATCGCGCTGGCCGGGTTTGGAGCCCAGGATCGGTCCGAACGTCAGGGTTTTCAGGGGTTTGATCCCGCAGAATTCCAGGGTGGTCTTGCGCATCTGGTGCAGGCCCGGCATGCGATAGATCCACTTGTAATACCAGGGCGGCGTGTCCATGGTCACCAGCAGGTGTGCAGTGCGTCCCTTGAGCAGCTTGTCCGGAAAGGCTTTGCCCTCACGGTACTTGAAGGCGAATCCGGGCAGAAAAATCCGGTCGAGGAAACCCTTCAGCAACGCCGGAATCCCGCCCCACCAGATCGGATAGACAAACGTCAGGTGCTCGGCCCAGGTGATATCGGCCTGGGCTTGCAGCAGATCCGGCTCCAGTGGCTGCACCTTGTTGTAGCCCTCGTGCAGCACGGGGTCGAAATCCAGCGCATCCAGGCGTAGCAGGCGGACGTCATGCCCGGCGTCTTTGGCCGCCTGCACGTAGGTCTCGCTCAATGCCCCGCAAAAACTGTCGGTGGAGGGGTGCCCCAGAATCACGAGCATTCGTTTGCTCATTGTGTGTACTCCTGAAATGAAGCGCACAGGATAGAGTCTGCCCCTAGCGGTAGAGTCAAGGCGTCAATGCGTCGAGCAAGGCCCGTGCGTAACCGGGCAACTGCGCGAAATCCCGCGCGCAGAGTTGCAGGGCGCGGTTCGCCCAGATCTCGTCGAGTGGTCGGCACACCAGCGAATGCACCGAGGCCCAGCGCTCGACCGCGACCCTCGGCACGATCGCCAGCCCCGCCCCGCGCGCCACCATGCGCATGACTCCGTCAAAGCCATCGGTGCGGATGCGGATCGCCATGCGCTGGCCGATGTGCAGCGCCTGTTCCTCCAGGTGAATGGCCAGCGCGCTATGGGCGCCGAGCGCGACGAAATCATGCGCCAGGGTTTGCGCAAAGGTCAGGGAAGGCTGCTCGGCCAGCGGATGCGCCGGCGGCAGGATCAGCATCAGCGGATCATCGCGAAAGGCGCGGGTCTGTAGACCGTGGGTGTCCACCGCATCGGAGACAATCCCGATGTCCGCTGCGCCCTGGCGCAGGGCGTGGGTGATGCGTGCGCTTGGCAGCTCTTGCAGATCAATGTCGAGATTGGGATGACTGCGCAGAAAGTCCGCCAGCACCTCCGGCAGGTATTCGGTGATCGCCGTGGTGTTGCACAGCAAGCGCACCTGGCCTTTCACGCCTTGTGCGTATTCGGCCAGATCCTGCTGCATGCGTTCGGCCTGCTGCAGAAGGATCCGTGCGTGTTGCGCCAGCGCTTTGCCGGCGGCAGTCGGGGTGACGCCACGGCGGCCGCGCTCAAGAAAATCGACGCCAAGCGAGGCTTCCATGGCGCGGATTCTGGCGCTGGCGGCGGCCAGGGACAAGTGGCTGCGGGCGGCGCCGGCGGTGATGTTGCCGGTGTCGAGGATGTGCAGGTAGAGGCGCAGGTCGGTGAGGTCGAAGTGCATGGTTGGCAGCCTCTGGTTTTGGTGGTGTCGGGGCGGGCCTCATCGCTGGCAAGCCAGCTCCCACAGTTTTCAGTGTTGATCTGAAAATGTTTGAACAACAAAAATACTGTGGTAGCTGGCTTGCCAGCGATGGGGCCAGAAGCGCCAAAGACAATATCAGCCTCTTGCTCAGTGAGAGGCACCCTCAGTATATGGCGGATTTTCAGCCAACCCCGACTGGCGCACAGTAGCGCCATGAACACACTCGCAGATTTCTACCAAAACCTGGGGCTGGCTCTGTCTTTGCTGGTCATCGCGACCTTTGTCCTCGCCGGCCTGATCAAAGGCGTGATCGGCCTCGGCCTGCCCACCGTTGCGATGGGCCTGCTCGGTCTGGCTATGGCTCCGTCACAGGCAGCCGCCATGCTGATCATTCCGGCTACGCTGACCAACGTCTGGCAACTGGCCTTTGGCGGGCATCTGAAAGGATTGCTCAAGCGTCTGTGGCCGATGCTGCTGATGATTTTCTTCGGCACCGGCGTCGGCACTTTGTGGATCGGCATGGCCGGTGGACATTGGGTGGTACGCGGACTGGGCGCGGCGTTGTTGCTGTATGCGTTGAGCGGGTTGTTCCTGCCAGCGATGCACGTCAAACCGCGCCACGAAACCTGGCTCGGTCCGCTGTGCGGTTTGCTGACGGGCGTCATCACCTCGGCCACGGGCGTCTTCGTGATTCCGGCGGTGCCTTACATGCAGGCGCTGGGCTTGAGTCGTGATGAACTGGTGCAGGCGCTGGGTCTGTCCTTCACCGTTTCAACGCTGGCGCTGGCCGGTGGTTTGCTCTGGCGCGGCGCGCTGGGTGGCGGCGAATTGAGTGCCTCGCTGTTGGCGCTGATCCCGGCAGTGCTTGGCATGTTGCTCGGCCAATGGCTGCGGCAGCGGATCAGCGCGGTGTTGTTCAAGCGCGCATTCTTCATTGGACTGGGCGCGCTCGGCGCCCATTTGCTGATCAGCGGCTAGCCGAGGATTCGCTGAGCATGTCGATCCGGCGGATATCGAAATCGCGCTCCAGGTACGCCATGCGGTTCTCGAAAAACTCGCGCATGTGCGGCAGATTCGAATGCACGTCCAGATGCGCCTGGCTTTCCCAGATCTCGTAGAAGATGAACAGCGTCGGGTCTTCCTTGTCGCGCAGCATGTGGTACTCGATGCAGCCGGGCTCGGCGCGACTCGGTTCGACGTAAGCGCGAAACAGCGCTTCGAAGGCATCGGCTTTCTCCGGGCGAGTCTTGGCGTGCAGGATAAAACCGTGGTGTTCATTCATCAAAACAACTCCTCAAATACTGATAGCCGGAAATGCTATTGCAACAATCGGCATTAGATTCGTGCATTTTGATCAAATGTATTTTGCGCCCACGCGGCTTATTCCGCGCGTGATGGGGGGGTAACCTGCCGCCATTCCTTTGCCCATCTTTCTCCAGCCCAATGGCTGCGCGAGGCGCTTTCATGAAAAAAGTATTGTTGCTCAATGGCGGTAAAAAATTCGCCCACTCCGATGGTCGCTACAACACCACCCTGCACGAAGCCGCGCTGAGTGTGCTGGATCGCGGCGGTGTCGACGTCAAGACCACGTTCATCGACGAGGGCTACGACGTCGCAGAAGAAGTGGCCAAATTCCTCTGGGCCGACGTGATCATTTATCAAATGCCGGGCTGGTGGATGGGCGCGCCGTGGACGGTGAAAAAGTACATCGACGAAGTGTTCACCGAAGGCCACGGCAGCCTCTATGCCAGCGACGGTCGTACCCGTTCCGATGCGTCGCAGAAGTACGGCAGTGGCGGCCTGATCCAGGGCAAGCAATACATGTTGTCGCTGACCTGGAACGCACCGCAGCAGGCCTTCGATGACCCGACCGACTTCTTCGAAGCCAAAGGCGTGGACGCGGTGTACTTCCCGTTTCACAAGGCCAATGAGTTTCTCGGCATGACCGGGTTGCCGACGTTCCTCTGTGTCGACGTGATGAAGCGGCCGAACATCGAGAACGATGTGGTGCGCTATGAGCAGCATCTGACAGAGGTGTTTGGCCTCCAGGCGTGAAGTGATTTCCTTGGGCCAGGCAAGTGATCTGTGGCGAGGGGAATTTATCCCCTCGCCACAATTGGATACCTTCCCCACAATACAAGGGTGATGATCAGCCCAAGGGATACCTGTGAAAGCCAGATCCGATGAATTGCAGATTTTCGTCTGCGTGATCGAGTGCGGTTCGATTTCTGCCGCAGCCGAGCAGGTCGGGCAGACGCCGTCGGCGGTCAGTCGCACCTTGTCACGGCTGGAAGCCAAGCTCGACACCACGCTGATCAACCGCACCACACGGCGCATGGACCTGACCGAGGAGGGTAAGTACTTCTTCGAGCAGGCCAAGCTGATTCTCGATCAGATGGACGCCCTCGAAGAGCGTCTGTCCTCGCGCCAGCAAACCCCGTCCGGACGCCTGCGGATCAACGCCGCATCGCCGTTCATGCTGCATGCCGTCGTCCCCTACATCGACGAATTCCGCCGCCTCTATCCGGACATCCAGCTCGAACTCAACAGCAATGACCTGATCATTGACCTGCTGGAACAAAGCACCGACATCGCCATCCGCATCGGCACCCTCGCCGATTCGACGTTGCACGCGCGCTCCCTCGGCTGCAGTCCGTTGCTGATCGTCGCCAGCCCCGCGTATCTGGAGAAACACGGCGCGCCGCAGCAAGTCGCCGATCTAGGCGAACACACCTTGCTCGGCTTCACCCAGAACGAAGGCCTCAACCAATGGCCGCTGCGCTACGTGCACGGCGACCGCTGGCCGATCACCCCGGCGATCAGCGCCTCCAGTGGCGAGACCGTGCGCCATCTGGCGCTGGAAGGTCAGGGCATCGCCTGCCTGTCGCACTTCATGACCATCGACGACATCCGTGCCGGGCGCCTCAAGGTGCTGCTGGCGGAATTCAACAGCGGTTATCGTCAGCCGATTAACGCCGTGTACTACCGTAACTCGCAACTGGCGCTGCGCATTCAATGCTTCCTCGACTTCATCCAGAGCAAACTCGTCGCTTACGCCAACGCCGACTTCAAGGGCTGATTCGTGACCTCTGCGCAAGAGTGAATTGGGCGAGGGCGGGTGTTTCCCGCACGCTCGGCGGCCGATACTCGCCCCATCACTTATTCACGCAGGGAGTTTCTCCATGAAGGTATTCATCACCGGCGCCGCCGGTTTTATCGGCGGCTCCATCGCCACCGGTCTGCTCCAGGCCGGGCACAATGTCACGGGCCTGGTGCGCAGCGCCGAGCAGGCGGATGAGCTGAAGGCATTGGGCATCACCCCGGTGATCGGCACCCTCGAAGACAGCACGCTGCTGGCCGCACAGGCCCGCGCGACTGACGCGGTGATCAACGCTGCCAGCAGCGACCATCGCGGTGCGGTCGAAGCCTTGCTCGACGCGTTGCGCGGCTCGAACAAAGCGTTCCTGCACACCAGCGGTTCGAGCATCGTCGGCGATGCCTCGGGCGGTAAGTCCAGCGACGTTATCTACGTCGAAGACAACCTGCCGCCACCGACCGTCGACAAGGCGGCCCGCGTGGCCATCGACAACCTGATCCTCGCGGCGGCGAAAGACGGAGTGAATTCGGCGGTGATCTGCAACACCCTGATCTATGGCCACAGCCTGGGCGTCAATCGCGACAGCGTGCAGTTGCCGCGCCTGCTCAAACAGGCCCGCAAAAGCGGCGTGGTGCGGCACGTCGGCAGCGGCCAGAACATCTGGTCCAACGTGCACATCGAAGACGTCGTCGCCCTGTACCTGCTGGCGCTGACCAAGAACGTGCCGGGTACCTTCTACTTCGTCGAGAGCGGTGAAGCGTCATTCATCGACATGACCACCGCCATGGCCCAGGCCCTGAACCTCGGCCAGCCACAAGACTGGCCGCTGCAAGACGCCGAAGCCGAATGGGGCTACGAAATGGCCAACTACGGCCTCGGCTCCAACAGCCGCGTACGCGGCAAACACGCCCGCGAACTGCTGGGCTGGGCGCCGAAGCGTACGTCGGTGGTGGAATGGATTCGTAACGAAATGGTGTGAGTCGTACACCCCCTCTGTAAACACCACCGAACCTGTGGGCGCTGGCTTGCCAGCGATAGCGGTCGACCAGTCAGCATCTGTGTTGAATGTGCGGCCATCATCGCTGGCAAGCCAGCTCCCACAGGTTTTTGCATTTCGGTTAAAGGATTGCGATCAATGTGGAAGCGAGCAGGCTCGCTCCCACACGGGTTTCTCATCTGTCGGAATGTCATGTAAATCCCGCCCCGTGATTTTCATTTATCGCGACAAGACATATCCGTTCGCGACACGCCTTACCTCTCCACGAAAATAACTTTCATGTGGTTTGAAAACTCGATCTCGAAATGATTTATGAGTTTCACAACCCATTCGAACGTGACCCTTTCGAGGAGTACCGCATGACGCCTTCCTTCGGCTATTGGCTGCTGGTCTATGCCGCCGTCGCCATCATCGCGCTGATCGTGTTGATCGCCCGTTACCGGCTCAATCCGTTCATTGTCATCACTCTGATTTCCATCGGTCTGGCGCTGGTGGCGGGGATGCCGCCGTCGGGTGTGGTGGGGGCGTATGAGGCCGGGGTGGGCAAGACGCTGGGGCATATTGCGCTGGTAGTGGCGCTGGGGACGATGCTCGGCAAGATGATGGCCGAATCCGGTGGCGCCGAGCAGATGGCGCGCACGCTTATCGCGAAATTCGGCGAGAAGAACGCGCACTGGGCGATGGTCTGCATTGCCTTTCTGGTTGGCCTGCCGTTGTTTTTCGAAGTCGGTTTTGTCTTGCTGGTGCCGATTGCCTTTACCGTGGCGCGCCGCGTCGGCGTGTCGATTCTGATGGTCGGCCTGCCAATGGTGGCCGGCCTGTCGGTGGTGCATGCGCTGGTGCCGCCGCACCCGGCGGCGATGCTCGCGGTGCAGGCGTATCAGGCGTCGGTCGGGCAGACCTTGCTGTATGCGATTGCCATCGGCATTCCGACGGCAATTATCGCGGGGCCGCTGTACGCCAAATTCATCGTGCCGCGCATTCATTTGCCGGCGGATAACCCGCTGGAAAAACAATTCCTCGACCGCGAACCGCGCGACGATCTGCCGGGTTTCGGCATCACCATGGCGACCATCCTGTTGCCGGTGGTGCTGATGCTGATCGGTGGCTGGGCCAACCTGATCTCCACGCCAGGCAGCGGTTTCAATCAGTTCCTGTTGTTCATCGGCAACTCGGTGATTGCGCTGTTGCTGGCGACCTTGCTGAGCTTCTGGACGCTGGGCATCGCCCAGGGCTTCAATCGCGAGTCGATCCTCAAATTCACCAACGAATGCCTGGCGCCGACCGCGAGTATCACGTTACTGGTGGGCGCCGGCGGCGGCTTGAACCGGATTCTGGTCGACGCCGGTGTCACCGATCAGATCGTCGGCCTGGCCCACGAATTTCACCTGTCGCCGCTGATCATGGGCTGGCTGTTCGCCGCGTTGATGCGGGTGGCCACCGGTTCGGCGACCGTGGCCATGACCACAGCGTCCGGCGTGGTTGCGCCGGTGGCCATTGGTCTGGGTTATCCACACCCTGAGCTGTTGGTGCTGGCGACCGGTGCCGGCTCGGTTATCTTTTCCCACGTCAACGACGGCGGCTTCTGGTTGATCAAGGAATACTTCAACATGACGGTCGCGCAGACGTTCAAGACCTGGACCGTGCTCGAGACGCTGATCTCGCTGGTCGCTTTCGGCCTGACCGTCGGCCTTTCCTACCTGCTGTAACCGGAGCCCGCCGCCATGGACATCCTTTATCAGATCCGCGCCCGTCAGGATTCCTTCAGCGCCGGCGAGGGCCGCATCGCCCGGCTGATGCTCGACGACGTTGGTTTTGCTGCGAGCGCCAGTCTCGAAGACCTCGCGCGCCGCGCCGAAGTCAGCACCGCCACGCTGTCGCGTTTCGCCCGCACCGTGGGCTGTCGCGACCTGCGTGATCTGCGCCTGCAACTGGCTCAGGCCAGCGGCGTTGGCAGCCGTTTTCTCGATCCGGCGGGCACCCCCGAGCAGTCGGCGTTCTACGGGCAGATTGTCGGCGATATCGAAACCACGCTGCGCCAGCATCTGGCCGGGTTTGACGAATCGCGCTTCGCCGATGCGGTGAAAATGCTCGGCCAGGCACGGATGATTCATGCGTTCGGCATGGGCGGTTGCTCGACCCTGTGCAGCGACGAATTGCAGGTGCGGCTGGTGCGCCTCGGCTACCCGATTGCGGTGTGTCACGACGCGGTGATGATGCGCGTCACTGCCGCCAGCCTGAATGCCGAACAAGTGGTGATCGTCTGCTCGCTGACCGGCATCACTCCAGAGCTGCTGGAAACGGTCGAGCTGGCGCGCAACTACGGCGCGCGCATCCTCGCCATCACCCGCGCCGGCTCGCCGCTGGCGCAATTGGCCGATATCGTCCTGCCGCTGCAAGGCGCAGAAACCTCATTCATCTACAAACCGACGGCGGCGCGCTACGGCATGCTGCTGGCCATCGACGTACTCGCCACCGAGCTGGCACTGGCCAATCCTGAAGACAATCAAGAACGTCTGCGGCGGATCAAGCTCGCCCTCGACGAATACCGTGGCGGCGACGATCACCTGCCGCTGGGAGACTGACATGCTGTACGACACGCTGATTCGCAACGCCCTGGTCATTGATGGCAGCAACACGCCCGGCTACCGCGCCGATGTGGCGATTCGTGCTGGTCGCATCGAGCGCATTGGTGACTTGCAAGACGCCAGCGCTGCCGAAGAAATCGACGCCGCCGGCCGCGTGCTGGCGCCGGGTTTTATCGACGTCCACACCCATGACGACACCGTAGTCATCCGCCAACCCGAGATGCTGCCCAAACTCAGCCAAGGCGTGACCACCGTGATCGTCGGCAACTGCGGGATCAGCGCCTCGCCCGTGACGCTGAAAGGCAATCCGCCGGATCCGATGAACCTGCTGGGTACGGCGACAGCCTTCGTCTATCCACGCTTCAGCGATTACCGTGCGGCGGTCGAAGCGGCCAACACCACGCTGAACGTCGCTGCACTGGTCGGTCACACGGCACTGCGCAGTAATCACCTCGATGACTTGTTCCGCACCGCCACGCCAGGCGAAATCGCTGCGATGCGCGAGCAATTGCGTGAAAGCCTTGAAGCCGGTGCGCTCGGCTTATCCACAGGTCTGGCCTACGCCAGTGCGTTCAACGCCTCCACCGACGAAGTGAAGCAACTGACCGAAGAACTGACGGCATTCGGCGCGGTATACACCACGCACCTGCGCAGTGAATTCGAACCGGTGCTGGAGGCGATGGATGAAGCGTTCAGCATCGGCCGTCATTCGCGCTCGCCAGTGATCATTTCCCACCTCAAATGCGCCGGAGTCGGTAACTGGGGACGCAGTCCGCAGTTGCTGGCGGCGTTGGAGGAAGCCGCGAAAACCCAGCACGTGGGCTGCGACTGCTACCCGTATGCGGCAAGTTCTTCGACGCTGGATCTGAAGCAAGTCACCGACGCGCATCGCATCACCATCACTTGGTCGACACCGCATCCGCAAGTCAGCGGCCGCGACCTGATCGACATCGCTGCCGAATGGAGCGTGCCGCTGCTCGACGCGGCAAAACGCCTACAACCGGCGGGCGCGGTGTACTACGGAATGGACGAGGCCGATGTGCGAAGAATCCTCGCCCATCCGTTGTCGATGGTCGGCTCTGACGGACTGCCGGAAGACCCGTTCCCGCATCCGCGCCTGTGGGGCGCTTTCCCACGGGTTCTCGGGCATTTCAGTCGCGACGTCGGGCTGTTTCCGCTGCACACCGCCGTGCACAAGATGACCGGATTATCGGCGGCGCGCTTTGGCTTGAAGGAAAGGGGCGAGATTCGCGAAGGACACTGGGCGGATCTGGTGTTGTTCGATCCGGTGACCGTGCGCGATGTGGCGGATTTCAATGACCCGCAACGAGCGGCGCAAGGGATTGACGGGGTGTGGGTCAACGGCGTGTTGAGCTACCAGGAGGGGCAGTCTTCAGGACGCCACGCAGGACGGTTCCTCGCCCGTGAAGATGACCTGCGCAAAGGTTTTGTATAACCGCAGTCGCAGGTTTGCGACGTGGTCTGGATTTTTGTGCAGTGATGGCACATTGGAATTAAAGATTCCCTCGACCAAGCCGAATCGCTGACATTCAGTGGATTTGGCGTCTGTCGCCCCAGGGAGTTTCATGTACCGCGTTTGTTTGCTCGTAGCCGTCACATTACTGGCCGGTTGTGTCAGTCCACAATCACGCCAGGTGACGGAAGCCGAGGCCTTGTTCAAGGATATCCTCGCACGTCCATTGGTCAGCGATTCGGTTATGCGCGAAGGCGATATCCTGACGTTCCAGATCAGTCAGTCCGGCAATGCGCAAGCGGCGGCAGGTGTGGTTTTTCAGATGGAAGCCTCCTGCGCGGCCGACCGTGCCAGCTTGCTGTATCTGGGCGGCGGCGCTCGGATGTATCCGGGGCTCAATGGTCAGCAGTACTCGATCGGTCGAGCGATGCCGGCCAACGTGCTCGGGATGTTGAAAAACAACCCTGACTTCATCAAGGCGTGTGCCAGCACGCCGGCTTCGGATTGGCGAGTGGTCAAAGGCCGCGGCGAGGAACAATGGGTATTGTTTGATCGCAACAGTCTCAAGAAGGACGGTTCCGAACTGAGATTCTGGGCGGCCTACGACAACCCCTTGATTGGATTCGATGTGCCCTACGACGCTCCCTATGCACAGAAGCGCGAGCGTTACGCAGTCGATTGTGGCAAGCAGACCTACCGTGTGGTGGCGGGTTACGATCTGGATGCCGACAACACTGTCACGGATGGACAGGACGCGATTGCATTGACCTCCAGTGCAATCAGCGGCAGCAACGACGACTACGAGCGGCTGTTCAAACTGGTCTGTGAAAAACCCGAATCAGCAGCGCAACTGCCCAAGTTCGTTGCCCGCGCAAAGAAAAGCGTTCCAGTGATTCTGCCAACGCTTACCCCGGCAGTGACATCAGCCATCAAACAACTGAACATGCCGGACGCCGTTAAACCGCTCAACTATGTGGAAATCACGGGCCAGTCGAATTACCAGGGCAAGACTATAGACATGCGCGAAGTGCGCCACTTCGAAATCGATAGCGCCTCGCAGCAACTGACTCTGCATTTATCAGGCGCCAATTATGAGAGCGATGCCGTTACCTTTCGCGGGCTGCTGGATCTGGCGAAATTGAGCCGTTTCAGCGTCTCAAAGGGGCCCTCGATGAAAGACACGTCCAGTGTCATCAACCTAAGCTTCAGCGGCGACTGGCAGCATATGCCGGTCAACGGACGCTTGGCCTACAAAGCGACGTTCAGCAGCACTAACTCGCTGCTCGGCAAAGTCGACGAGCGCCAGGAAAACACCAACTGCACCGTTGTTCGCGAACTGTCGGCGAGCCAACTCAATGCAACCTTGAGCGGCTCGGCTAAAGAGTTGAAGTGCAGTAAAGAAGGCGATGAGTACAATCGGGTCAACACCTACTACTACTTGTCGGATTATGCTTATTTCTTCTTTGCACGCACCGACAAGAACCGTTTTTTCTACAGCGATCTGGTACTCAAGACGCTGCGTTGATTCGGCCATTTGGCTCGTCGAGTACGGGCCTTTTCCATAGGTGAGAGCACTTCCATGAGCTTCGGCAAAACCACCCCGATCCTGCGGATCTTCGATGAAGCCAAGGCTGTCGAGTTTTACGTCGACTTCCTCGGCTTCAAGATCGACTGGCAGCATCGCTTTGAGGCGAATTTTCCGTTGTATCTGCAGGTGTCCCGTGGCGAATGCGTGCTGCACCTGACCGAGCATCACGGCGATGCAACACCGGGTTCGGCGTTGCGCATCGAGACCGATGAGCTGGAGGCGTTCCAGCAGCAATTGGTGGCCAAGGACTACAAGTTCTCGCACCCACAGATTCAGGCGATGCCGTGGGGGAGTCAGGACATGACGATTGCTGATCCGTTTGGTAATCGGTTGGTGTTTACCAACGCGATCAGTGTTTGAGCTGAGAAGAGCCCCTCACCCTAACCCTCTCCCAAAGGGAGAGGGGACTGGTTGTGGGATGCTTTCGAGTTACATCGACCTGAAAGATTTGCAGCGATTTTGGATTCCCGGCGGTATTTGCAGGTCGGCGTAAATCGTCAGCATCTCTCGGTCGGCCCCCTCTCCCTCGGGGAGAGGGCTGGGGTGAGGGCAAAAATCGCAAGCCAGACAAAAAAGCCCGCTGCCAAACCATTACGGTCTGACAGCGGGCTTTTTTCGTCACTCGGTCGGCACTAACTTATCCAGCACGCGATTAACCGCCAGCTCCGCCAACATCACCACTTGAGCGATGCCTTGCAGGGTTTTGCGGTGCGTGCCCTCAACCAGCGCTGCGTGGTTATGCAGCATGACGGTGGCCGAGCCGAGGGTTTCACTGGCATCCACCAGCAGCGACTCGGTATCGGCTTCGGGGTCGGTCATGTACAGCCTGTTGGGTTTGTAGGGCGCGGCCATGATCTCGGCGGTTGGTGGGCCGAGGTAGTGGTCGAGGGCGCGCTCGGCGGCTTCGTGGAGTTTCTTTGAGTCGGGGGATTCGTAGGGGGAGGCCGGGTCGGTGATCGGCGGGTTTGGCGTTACTTTGAACATAAGCTGTGTTCCCTTCATTGAGCTTCAACCCTTCTGCTACTAAACGGAAGGGAGGCAGCTGTACGCAGGTTAGTAGACCGGGGAACTCAGCTTAAGCCGGCGCGCCGAAGCGCCCTACGTACAGCCACCATCAAGCTCAGGTACGAGAGCACCTGTGATGAAAGTACGACCAGCAGAATTACCACGGGCTACTAAACCCGATCACTGGGAATCAGTGACCCGATTGAAGTTACGCAGCAAGCCCTGGGCGCACAAGCCGGCGGATTCTGGCTTAGGCGTAGGCAGCGGCGCAAGGATTTGTGGGCTGTTTCGCGTAACGCTGAGTGTCTTTAAACAGGTTGGGTGTAATGGGTTTATCGCACTGCAGGTATTGAGGGTTTGCCTGTCGGACCTCCGGTGCGGCGACTGACGTCATCGCTGGCAAGCCAGCTCCCACAGTGATTGAGTCGTAAGCAAGATTTGGGTTTACCGAAAAACCTGTGGGAGCTGGCTTGCCAGCGATGGGGCCAGAACAATCACCCCCGATGCATCTGCCGAAACTCGCCGGGCGGCATCCCCCGCCGACTCTTGAACGTGCGATGAAACGACCGCGGTTCGGTAAACCCCAGATACTGCGCAATGTCCTGAATCGGCAACGTGCTGTTCAACAGATAATGCTCGGCCAGCTCTTGGCGCAAATCATCGAGGATCTGCTGATACGACGTCCCCGCCTGATGCAATTGCCGCTGCAACGTGCGCACGGAAACAGCGAGCTGTTCGGCGACCTGCTCCTTGCGCGGCAACCCCTCCTTGAGCAACTGCCGCAGGATGCTTTTCACCTGCTGTTCCAGCGACGCATCCTCAAGCGTCGCCATCAACCCCATCGCATGTTCTTCCAGCGTGCGCAGCAATTGCGCATCGGCCTGGCGCAACGGCAACTGCAAGTACGCTAACGGCACGACCAGCGCCGAATAGGGCTGATCGAACAACACCGGACAATCGAAGAACTGCTCATATTGCGCCAGCGTCACCTCGTCCGGGCGCGCATGCTCCAGCCACACAGCGGCCGGCGACATCTGCGTATCGGCAATCCAGCGTGCATAGTGCAGCCACGAGCCGAGCACGTTTTCCACCAGATGCCGGCGAATGCGCGGGCGCTGATAGCGGCAGGTCCAGATCAGGTGCACATGGCCGTCCTGCACCTCGGCGCGGCTGACGCCCATGTCGCCCACCAGTTTCTCGAACGGCATGATCCGGCTCATGGCATCGCCCAGCGTCGCGCAGTTCATGGTGATGTAACCGAGCACGCTCCAGGAGTTGGGCAGGACAAAATTCGCTGCGTTAAGCCCGAACAGCGGGTCGCCCGAGTGTTCGCAGAAATAATCGAGCAGTTTTTCATGAGCCTCACCCGGCAAGCGCAGGGTGTTGTCGCTCAGTTGCTGCGCCTGCAACCCGGCCGCGGTCAATGCCGGCTCGATGGCCATGCCCAGTTGTTCGGCATGGCGCAGGTATTTGAGCAGGGGCGGCACTGAGGTGAAGCCGAGCGATTGCATGATCCCGATCCTTTGATCAACGGCGGCATGGGCAGACGAATAGCCTGAAAGGTAAGTGCAAACCGCGACTAAAGTAAATGCCTGACGCTTGCGCGACGTTTGACTCAATTGGCTACATGAACTGGCCGGATACGACCGTGACACCGGGCGGCCGCTGGCTAGTATGGAGGCCTGAAACATCCATGATCCGACGGCAAAGAAGGACACACGCATGCGACGCTGGAACGGCTGGGGAGAGGCAGGCACGGTGGTCGAACTGCCGGCCCAGGGCGCGAGTTTTCTCAACGAACGGCTGGGGGCCGGGCGCGCGCTGCCGGATGCCTCACTGGAGTCGGCACTGGCGCGGGTGCCGGCCTCGCGGCTGGCGCAGCACGCGTTGTACAGCGTCGATGCCCATGACCGCCTGCTGCATGCCCGCGGCCAGAGCCTGCCGGACTGGCTGGCGCTGCGCGAAGGCGCGCTGGGCAACTATCCCGACGCCGTGGCGTTTCCCGAAACCGCCGGGCAGATCCGCCAATTGCTGGCGCTCGCCCATGAACAGGACCTGTGCCTGATTCCCTACGGCGGCGGCACCTCGGTGGCCGGGCACATCAATCCGCCGGATTCGACGCGGCCGGTGGTGACGGTGTCGCTGGCGCGGATGAATCGCCTGAGCGACCTCGACGAGGCCAGCCAACTGGCGACGTTCGGCCCCGGCGCCAGCGGCCCGCAGGTGGAAAGTCAGCTACGCGCTCGCGGCTACACGTTGGGGCATTTTCCGCAGTCGTGGGAGTTGTCGACGCTGGGCGGTTGGGTCGCCAGTCGCTCCAGCGGCCAGCAGTCGTTGCGCTACGGGCGCATCGAGCAATTGTTTGCTGGCGGCACTCTGGAAACCTTTGCCGGACCTCTGGACATCCCGACCTTCCCGGCCTCCGCCGCAGGGCCTGATCTGCGCGAAGTGGTGCTCGGCAGCGAGGGCCGTTTCGGGATCATTTCCGAGGTCAAAGTGCGGGTCAGTCCGTTGCCCGCCGATGAGCGTTTTTATGGCGTCTTCCTGCCCAGTTGGAGCAAGGCGCTGCAAGCGATCCGCCAATTGGCCCAGGCGCGGGTGCCGCTGTCGATGCTGCGTCTGTCCAACGCCGTGGAAACCGAAACCCAACTGGCGCTGGCCGGGCATCCACAGCAAATCGCCTGGCTGGAGAAGTACCTGAACCTGCGCGGCGCCGGTGAGGGCAAGTGCCTGCTGACCTTCGGCGTGACCGGCAATCGTCGGCAGAACGCGCTGTCATTGACCCAGGCCCGGCAGCATCTGAAAGCCTTTGGCGGGGTGTTCACCGGCACCCTGCTCGGCAAGAAGTGGGCGCAGAACCGTTTCCGTTTTCCCTACCTGCGCGAGAACTTGTGGAACGCCGGTTACGTGGTCGACACCCTGGAAACGGCCACCGACTGGAGCAACGTCGACCACTTGCTCAACCTGATCGAAAACAGCCTGCGTGATGCCCTGGCAGCGCAGGGCGAGCGGGTGCATGTGTTCACCCACTTGTCCCACGTCTACGGCGAAGGTTCGAGCATCTACACCACCTATGTGTTTCGCCCGGCGGTGGATTACCCGGCGACGCTGGCGCGCTGGCAGGCACTCAAACACGCGGCCAGCCAGACCATCGTCGACAACCACGGCACCATCAGTCACCAGCATGGTGTCGGCAAGGATCATGCACCGTACCTGCTGCGCGAAAAAGGCGCGCTGGCGCTGGACACCTTGCAGGCGCTGAGCAAGCACTTCGATCCGGCCGGGCGCCTCAATCCCGGCACGTTGTTGCCGGAGTGACGACCATGAATCAGGACTGGAACGCCGCGTGGCGCCAGCAGATTCTGCCGACGCTGGCAGCTGAAACCTGGGATCTGATTGTCATCGGCGGCGGTATCAGTGGTGCCGGCATTCTGCGCGAAGCGGCGCGGCGTGGCTGGCGTTGCCTGCTGCTGGAACAACGGGATTTCGCCTGGGGCACGTCCAGCCGATCGTCGAAAATGGTCCACGGTGGTTTGCGTTACATCGCCAAGGGCCAGTGGCGCCTGACCCGCGATTCGGTGCGCGAGCGCCAGCGTCTGCTCGACGAAGCGCCGGGGCTGGTGGAGCCGATGAGTTTCATGATGCCGCACTATCGCGGCGGCTTTCCCGGGCCGCGTGTGCTCGGTGGTTTGCTGTCGGTTTACGACGCGTTGGCCGGACGGCGCAGCCATCGTTTTCATGACGCGCAGCAATTGCGTTTTCTGGCGCCGGGGGTGAAGGAGAGCAAGCTGATTGGCGGCACCTGTTTTGTCGATGCGCTGACCGATGATGCGCGGCTGGTGATGCGCGTATTGAGCGAAGCGCGGGCCGATGGTGCGGTGGTGCTCAACGGTGTGCGCGTCGAACAGTTGCTGCGCGAAGACGGGCGGGTGTGCGGAGTTCAGGTCGAAGATTGCGAGGCGGGTGGGCCGCTGCAATTGCGCTGCGGCGTGTTGGCGGTGGCTACGGGGGCGTGGGCGGAGCGCTTGCGTTTGCCCGAGTCACCGCGACAACTGCGACCACTGCGTGGCAGTCATCTGCTGCTGCCGGGCTGGCGTTTGCCGGTGGCGCAGGCGTTCACATTTCTGCATGAGCGAGACCGTCGGCCAGTCTTTGTTTTCCCTTGGGAGGGCGCGACGGTGGTCGGCACCACCGATCTTGATCATCGCGAGGATCTGGACCAGAGCGCGAGCATCAGCGCCGAAGAACTCGACTATCTGCTGGCAGCCTGCACGCAACAGTTTCCCGCTGCCGAAGTCTCGGCCACCGATGTGCTGTCAACCTGGTCGGGCGTGCGCCCGGTGGTAGGCAGCGCAAGTGCGCATCAAGGCAAGCCGTCGAATGAAACCCGTGAACATGTGCTGTGGCAGGAGCCCGGTTGCGTGACCCTGGCCGGTGGCAAACTGACGACGTTTCGCCCGCAAGCCATTGAAGTGCTCAAGGCTTGCGCAGACATGCTCGGCCGTCATTTTGAAGATGATGCCGCTGCGGTGTTCGCCGCCGTACCAGCCCTGAGCATTCCCGGACTCAGCCCTCAACAGTGGCGACGCCTGGCCGGACGCCACGGCCGTGACCTGCCGAGGCTGGCGCAGCTGATCGCCGAGGCGGGCCCCGAAACGGTCGGCAACACCGACACCTTGTGGGCAGAGCTGGCCTTCGCCTGCGAGGCGGAAATGGTTCTGCACCTCGATGATCTATTGCTGCGCCGCACCCGACTGGGCTTGTTGCTGGCGCGCGGTGGCGAAGCGTATTTCCCTGCCATTCGCCAGCTCTGCCAGCCACGTCTGGGCTGGGACGATGCACACTGGCAGCAAGAGCAGCAGCGTTACCGGGTGTTGTGGCAACGCCATCACGGTTTGCCGGAGGCCACGCCTTGATGCCCCTTGAAGAGAGCGCCATGGATAACCATTCGAACAAGCGTTACCTGTTGGCGATCGACAACGGCACCCAGAGCGTGCGCGCATTGCTCTTCGATCTGCAGGGCAATCTGCTCGGCAAAGGCAAGGTCCAATTACAGGCGTATTACTCGACGCAACCGGGTTGGGCCGAGCAGGACCCGGAATATTACTGGGCGAAACTCGGCGAGGCCTGCCAGCAGGTGTGGGCGCAAACCGGGATTGATCGTTCGCAGATCGCCGGTGTTTCGCTAACCACTCAACGCGGCACGGTGATCAACGTCGATGCCGCGGGCAAACCGCTGCGCCCGGCGATTCTGTGGCTCGATCAGCGTCAGAGTGAAGTCGAGGGCGGGATCAAGGGCCCGTGGGGCTGGCTGTTCAAACTGGTCGGCGCGCAGGCTACGGTGGATTATTTTCGCGCCCAGGCCGAGGCCAACTGGATCGCCAGGCATCAACCGGAAATCTGGGCGGCGACCGACAAGTTTTTGCTGCTCTCGGGGTTTCTCACCCATCGTCTGTGTGGGCGCTTCGTTGACTCTGTCGGCTGTTGCGTCGGCTACCTGCCGTTCGATTTCAAACGCCTGAAATGGGCCGCGCCCAGCGACTGGAAATGGCAGGCGCTGGCGGTGCGTCCCGAGCAGTTGCCGACCTTGCACAAACCTGGGGAAACCCTCGGCCACATCAGCGCTGAAGCCAGCCGCCACACCGGGATTCCCGAGGGCTTGCCGCTGATTGCCGCCGGTGCCGACAAGGCCTGTGAAGTGGTCGGTTCCGGCGTGGTCGATGCCGATACGGTGTGCCTGTCCTACGGCACCACGGCGACGATCACCAGCACCCGCGCGCGCTACCGGGAAATCGTTCCGTTGATTCCGCCGTACCCCTCGGCGGTGCCGGATCAGTACAACTGCGAGGTGATGATTTATCGCGGTTACTGGATGGTCAGTTGGTTCAAGAACGAGTTCGGTCTGCGCGAGATGCAGCAGGCGCAAGCGCAGGGCATCGAGCCGGAGCAGTTGTTCGATGCACTGGTCAACGCGGTGCCGCCGGGGTCGATGGGGCTGATGCTGCAACCCTACTGGTCACCGGGTATTCGCGAGCCCGGCGTGGAGGCCAAAGGCGCGATGATCGGTTTCGGCGATGTGCACACCCGTGCGCACATTTACCGGGCGATTCTGGAAGGGCTGGCGTATGCGTTGCGCCAGGGCATGGAAAAAATCGAGCAGCGTTCGAAGGTCTCGATCAAGCGCTTGCGGGTAGCCGGTGGCGGCTCGCAGAGCGATGCGGCGATGCAGCTGACGGCAAATATTTTCGGCCTGCCGGCGGAACGTCCGCATGTGTACGAAGCGTCCGGGCTGGGCGCGGCGATCTGTTGTGCGGTGGGGTTGGGGTTGTATGCGGACTTTCCGAGTGCGATCGCGGCGATGACGCGGGTTGGCGCGGTATTCACGCCGCAACCCGAGGCGCAGCAGGTCTATGAGCGTTTGTACAAAGAGGTGTACCTGCGCATGTATCGCCAGCTCAAACCGTTGTATCAGAGCATCCGAACAATCACCGGTTACCCCGCCTGAAGAAACACCGCCAATTCCCTTGCAGGCTCACTCCTACAGGGAGGCATGGCGATTCTCATGTGGCGCTATCGGAGACTTTTTCTGGTGAGATTGGACAGTGTCAGCGCCGGGGGCGGTTGTTAGGCTCAACCCCCACAGCACCTCCAATAAGAATTAAAAGCAATGAAGCTGACATTTCTCCTGTTGCTGCTTTGTGCAATGGCCCCGACGGCGTGGGGCTGGTCGAACCACACGGTGGGCAGCTATCTGGCGTTGCAGGAATTGCCGGCGCTGCGTGATGCGCCACCGGTGGAGGTCGAGCCGCTGGAGCGTTTTCTCGCCGAGCAATATCCGGCCGTGGTCGCGCTGCTGGAGCAACAGGAAAGCTTCGCCCGTGAACACTTCACCCAGTACCCGCCGCGCCCCGACAATCTGAAGCTGCCCGCCGTGCCGGGTGACAATCTGCGCCACGACTTTCTCACTGCGTTGCGGCTCAATCCACGCATTCATCTGGCGATGGTCATTCAGCCATTACCGGGTCAAGACATACCCGAGCGCGAACATCTCAGTACCGATCAGGTGATGGTCGAGCAGACGCGTTCGCCATGGAATCGTCAGCGTTTCATTCGCGTGGCGGACGGCGAAAAAGTCGCGGCGCTGGCAGTCCTTGCGAGCGCCGCCGATGAGCCGGATTACGGTCACGACATCAACCTGTTCAGCGACAACCCCGGCGCGGTTGCCGCGCTGTACGGCTTCGGCCCGCAGCCGTTTGGCGATGCGCGTTTCCAGTACAGCTCGCAGGCGCCATTCCACATGGGCTTCTTCCATGAAAGCGCGGTGGTGTATGCCGCGGCCGGATTTCTTCAGCGCAGCTGGCCGGACTGGCGCGCCTATCAGTACCTGGGGCTGGCGCGACTGGCGTTCGCCAGTGGCCATACCTACTGGGGCTATCGGTTCCTTGGTTGGGGCGTGCACCACGTGCAGGACTTGACCCAGCCGTATCACGCCAAGCCATTGCCCGGGGTCGAACTGCCCAGTCTGTTGCTGCTGGAGGGCAAGGCGTTGGCCGGTTTTGCCGATGATAAAAAAGCCTCGATCGAGCGCGTCGCCACCCGCCACATGGAAGTCGAGAAATACCAGTCGACCTGGCTGCGGCGCCTGCTGCGCGCCGGTCAGCAGCATCCGATGCTCGCTGCCTACGCTGATGTGGCCCAAGACAAACAGTATCCGCCGTACTCGGTGGACTACTTGCGCGAAGTAGTCAGTGCCGAGTCGGTCGAGGACTCGGCAGCGTTCGATGAAGCCATCGGCCAGTGGCTGGAGACGGCCCCGTTGACCAGCGATTTCAGCAGCGGCAATCAGTTGCAGCGCGAGCGTTTCGAGCATCCGGCACTCAATCAGCAGCTGTTCAAACTGCTCGGCCATTTTGGCGCGCACAGCCGGATTTATGTCCGTGCGGGGCTGGCACCCTAGCCATCGCGGCCACGCAAAAAACAATAAGAACAAGGAGGGAGAAACCCATGATCAACACTCGATTGCGCCTGACCGGCGTGGCACTTCCCGGTGTCGGCCTGGCAGGACTGCTGCAACTCTGTGCGGTGGATGCTGTGCAGGCTGCCGAGTTCAGCGTGCTGGACAATCAAGTCACCGGCTCGATCGACACGACCCTGTCCTATGGTCGTTTGTGGCGGGTGCAAGGGCGCGACAAGAACAACGATGACGTCAACACCAACGACGGCAATCGCAACTTCGATACCGGGCTGGTTTCCGAGGTGTACAAGATCACCTCCGAGCTTGAGGCCAACTATCAGAACTACGGTTTGTTCGTGCGCGGCACGGCGTTCTACGACACCCAGTTGATGGACAAGCGCAACGATTACTACCGCAACAACAACCCGTCGCAACCGAGCCAGAGCTACCCGCAGGACGACCGTTTCACCAGTCAGACCCGCGACATCGCCGGCAGCCGGATCGAGATGCTCGACGCCTATGTCCACGGCAGTTGGGACGTCGCGCAGATGCCAGTGACCGCGCGGGTCGGCCGCCAGGTGTTCAACTGGGGCGAGGGAATTTTCTATCGCGGCGGGATCAACACCACCAACCCGGTGGACGCTGCCAAGTACCGCTTGCCCGGCGCCGAAGTGAAGGAAGTGCTGGTACCGGTGGAGGCGCTGAGCTTCAACATCGGTCTGACCGACAGCCTGACCCTGGAGAGTTTCTACCAGACCAACTGGAAGGAAACCCGCATCGACCCGGTCGGCACCTTCTATTCGCAGACCGACCTGTTCGCCGATGGTGGCAACACCGGCTACAACAACTTCAGCGGCACCGCGCTCGACACGCCGGTGCCGGGGTTTGGCAACGTCATCGGGCTTTACAGTGCCTTGGGCAACAACCCGTTGCTGAGCCAGGCCCTGCAAACCACCGGCCTGTACGCCAACGGCGTGACGCCGGCCTACGGCAATACGCTCAAGGTCGCGTCCATCGGCAAGGACTACAACGCGCGCAACGACGGTCAGTTCGGTTTCGCTTTTCGCTACATTGCCGAGCAACTCAATAGCACCGAGTTCGGTTTGTACCTGGTCAATTACCACGCCAAGGAACCGACCATCGCTGCGGATCTTGGCGGTTACAAGGGCATCGACATGAATGCCCTGACCAATCTGCTGGCGGGTGTCGCGGGCAGTCAGGCCGGCGCACTGGCCAACGGTTTGGCCACCGCGGATGTGATGGGCAACATCCAGGCGCATCGGCGCTATGCCGAAGACATCCGCATGTACGGGTTCAGCTTCAACACCACGTTGGGTGAGGCCTCGGTGTTCGGCGAGTTGGCCTATCGGCCCAACCTGCCTATCGGTGTCGCCGCGACCAACGATCTGATTGGCGACTTGGCCAACGGTGCGGCTGCGGCAGTGACCGGCAAAGCGATCAACGTCGGTGGGCAGATGGTCACCCTCGACAGCCAGATCAACAACGCCGAACGCGTGGAAGCGTTCAATACTTCGCTGGGCACTATCTATAACTTCGGCCCTACGGCGTCGTTCGACTCACTGTTCGGCATCTTCGAACTGGCCTCCGAGCACCTGCGCGGCAGCAGCCTGCAATACACCGCTTATGACGGCAGTCGTCGTTACTACGCCGGCACCGGTAACTATTCCTATGTGTCGGGCGGCGATCGTGACGATCAGGTCAATCGCGATTCCTACAGCTACACGGCCATGCTCAACGGCACCTGGAACGACGTGTACGCCGGGGTCAACGTCTCGCCTTACGTCGTCTACAAGGACGATTTCAAAGGCAACAGCTATCAGGCCGGCAACACCATCGACGGGCGCAAGGCCTACACCCTGGGGATCAAGGCCAACTACCAGAACAAGCTCGAAGCCGAGGTGCAATACACCAACTTCTGGGGCGGCGGGCAGAACAACGGGATTCGCGACCGCGACAACGTCGGGTTCAACCTCAAGTACTTCTTGTGAATTCCAACTCATCCCCCTGTGGGAGCGAGCTTGCTCGCGAAGAGGCCAGCAGATTCAACACAGATGTTGCCTGACACACCGTTTTCGCGAGCAAGCTCGCTCCCACAGGTTTTGTACTTTGGAGAAGATCATGTTTCACACTTCAAGAATGTCCCGGATCTCATTGGCGCTTGTTATGGGCCTGAGCGCCGGCAGTGCACTCGCCGCCATCACCCCGCAACAAGCCGAACAACTGAAAACCACCCTCACGCCCATGGGCGCCGAGCGTGCGGGCAACGCCGCCGGCACCATCCCGGCCTGGACCGGTGGCATCACCCAGGCGCCGGCCGGCTACAAACCGGGTCAGCATCACCCGGACCCATACGCCGCCGACAAACCGCTGTTCACCATCACCAAGGCCAATCTCGACCAGTACAAGGCGCACCTGAGTCCCGGGCAGATCGCGCTGTTCAACAGCTACCCCGACACGTTCCAGATGCCGGTCTATCCGTCGCGTCGTTCGGGTTCCGCGCCGCAGTGGCTGTATGACAACACCTTGAAGAACGCGACCTCGGCCAAGCTGCTGGAGGGCGGCAGTGGATTCGCCGATGCCTACGGCGGCGTGCCGTTCCCGGTGCCCAAGGACGGTATCGAAGTGCTGTGGAACCACATCACCCGTTATCGCGGGATCTACGTGGTGCGCCGCGCATCCGAGGCCCCGGTGCAGCGCAACGGCAGCTTTGCGTTGGTGACTTCGCAGCAGGAAGCGCTGTTCAACTTCTACCGTCCGGGCGGGCAGTACGCCGACCTGAAAAACATCCTGTTCTACTACCTCGCCTTCGTGAAAAGTCCGGCACGGCTGGCCGGCGGTGCAGCGCTGGTGCATGAGATGCTCGACCAGCTCAAGGACCCGCGCCAGGCCTGGGTCTACGACGCCGGCCAACGCCGCGTGCGCCGCGCGCCGAATCTGGCGTATGACACGCCGATCGCCTCATCCGATGGCCTGCGCACCGCCGACGACACCGACCTGTTCAACGGCTCGCCGGATCGCTACGACTGGAAGCTCAAGGGCAAGCAGGAAATCTACATCCCCTACAACAACTACAAGGTCGGCAGCCCGGACGTGAAGTACGCACAACTGCTCACCCCGGGCCACCTCAACCCGCAATTCACCCGCTATGAGCTGCACCGCGTATGGGTGGTCGAAGGCAACCTGAAACCGGGGGCGCGGCATATCTATTCCAGGCGCGTGCTGTTTCTTGACGAGGACAGCTGGGGCGCGGCGCTGGTCGATCAATACGATGGGCGAGGGGAGTTGTGGCGGGTGTCGATGGCCTACCTGAAAAACTTCTACGACCTGCCGACCACCTGGAGCGCACTGGACGTGTTCCACGACTTACAAGCCCGTCGTTACTACGTGCAGAACCTCGACAACGAAGAAGCCTCCACCGTGGACTTCTCGCAACCGGTGCCGGAAGACGCGTATTTCATGCCGTCGGCGTTGCGCCAGCGCGGCACTCGCTAATAGACGGGACGGATGATCGAACGCAATCCCTGCTGCAGCTCCTGCACAAGGCGGGTTGTCTGTGACATTGGGGTGACGGGGCTGACGCAATCGCGGGCAAGCCCGCTCCCACAGTTTTTTGAGTCGTTCACAATTGTGTGTTCGACTCGTTACCTGTGGGAGCGGGCTTGCCCGCGATTGGATTTACGCTTTGGCGCTGATTGAAGGTCAGACGCGGAAGTGGCTGACCATCTGCTGCAACTGGCCACCCAGGCGCGCCAGCTCAACGCTGGACGCTGCGGTCTCATCGCTGGCGGCGGCGGTTTGTTCCGACACGTCGCGCACGTTGATGATGCTGCGACTGATCTCTTCGGCCACGGCGCTCTGCTGCTCGGCAGCCGCCGCGATCTGCTGGTTCATCGACTGGATGTTCGACACCGTGCGGGTGATGTTTTCCAGTGAGTCGCCAGCCTTGCGGGTCAGGGCCACGCTGCTGTCAGTCAGGGCGCGGCTGTTGTTCATCACGGCCGCGACTTGCTGGGTGCCGTTCTGCAGACCGGCGACCAGGCCTTCGATTTCTTCGGTGGATTTCTGCGTGCGCTGAGCCAGGCCACGGACTTCGTCGGCGACCACGGCAAACCCACGGCCGGCTTCACCGGCGCGGGCCGCTTCAATGGCTGCGTTGAGTGCCAGCAGGTTGGTTTGTTCGGCGACGGCCTTGATCACGTCCATGACGCTGCCGATCTTGTCGCTTTCCTGTTGCAGCACACTCATGGCTTCGGTGGAACGCACCACTTCGCTCGCCAGACGTTCGATCTGGGCGATGGCTTCATTCACTACTTTGTCGCCTTCACGGGCTTCACCATCAGCGGCGGCTGCGGCTTGCGAGGCTTCTTCGGCATTGCGCGCGACTTCCTGCACGGTGGCGGTCATCTCGTGCATGGCGGTGGCGACCTGATCGGTCTCGACCTTCTGGCTGTTCACACCGGCGCTGGTCTGCTCGGTCACGGCCGACAGCTCTTCGGCGGCGCTGGCGATCTGGGTGACGCCGTCGCGGATGCCGCTGATCAAGTCACGCAGGGTCACACCCATGCGCGCAATGCCTTGTTGCAGTACGCCGAGTTCGTCGCGGCGGGTGACCGTGACGTTCTGGGTCAGGTCGCCGCTGGCAATGCGCTCGACCACGGCCAGGGTTTCTTGCAGAGGACGGGTGATCTGACGAGTGATGATCACGGCGGCAATCACACCGACCAACAGCGCCAGCAGGGTGCTGATCAGCTGGAAGGTACGGGCCTGAGCGCTTTCGATGTCACGACGGTCGAGTTGAATCTGATACAGCTGCTCGCTGGTGTTGACGATCGCGGTGCCCTGGTCGGTCATTTCCTTGCGCGCCTGCACCGCTTCGCTGTTGGCGTTTTTGTACGCCTGCAACGCGCTGCGGTAGTTGAGCAGTGCGGTTTCCAGCTGACGCAGGGCGTCTTGCTGGCTGTCGGCGAAATGCGCGCTCAACTGCTTGAGGCTGGCAATAGCGACGTCGAGTTGGCCGACGGCTTTCTGTTCGGTTTCGGCGTTGGTGGTGGCGGTGTAGCCGCGCACTTCGTAACGGGCGAGGATGAACGCTTCCTTGGCGGTGGTGATTGCCTGGAACTGTTCGAAACGCTGCTCGCTCATGTCCATCTGCTGCACGCGCTTGCTGATCGTTTCGATCATGTTGTAAGCGGTCTCGGCATTGGTGCTCATCACGTCGCGCGCGCTGTTGCCGGTGCGGTAGGCGTTGCGCATCTTGTTCAGCGACGTCTGGTATTCGGCGATGGTCGCCGCCTGCTGCTTGAGCAGCTTGACGTTTTCCGGGCTCTTGAACTTGTTGATCAGTGCTTGCTGCTGGGCGGCAAAGCTTTCAAGGGTGGTCTGCACATTCTGCGCGGCGGTTTCGTCGCCGTTGGTCAGCATGTATTGCAGGCGCACCACGCGCAGTTTGGTCAGACCGGCATTGAGCTGGGTGATGTCGCTCATCCAGTTGCTGCGGTCAATAAGGCCGCCGAGGCTGGTCCATCCGGTCAGGGCCAGTACGCAGGTCAGGGCCAGGACCAGGCCGAAGCCCAGGCCCAATTTCATGTTCACGCTGATGTTGCCGAACCAGCTATTCATCACAATTCCTCCAGGAACGTTGTGCTTCTCGATCGTCGGTCAGGCTGGAAGATTGTTGTTTTTTTGAGCCCGCAAGGGTGTAGCAGGACTGTATCGGCCGTAAATCCGAGAGCTGAAAGGATTTTGTCCCGGTGGATTTGTAACAACGGATCCCAAGACTTTTTTCACATGAGTTTCACTGCCTGCCCACGTGGCCATCGGTACCGTGCCGCATCGAATGACAAATGATGCTGGCTGGCGAGGCGGTTTTTGTGGAATTGAGACTGAGTCTGTTTGGCGTCAAGCGCTCGATCAACCTGAGCGCCCTGGCGCGTTTTCGCAATACCTGGGTGGTGCTGGCGGCCTCGGTGCTGGTGATTCCGTTGACGTTGTGGCTGCTGGCCCCGGCGACGGTGCCGGACCTGGCCCACGGCAATGTCGCCGGGGCCAAGGCACTGGCGGCGGATTGGGCCAGGGGCGATGTGATCGTGCTGGTGCGCCATGTCGAGCGCTGCGATCACTCGAAAGCGCCCTGCCTGAGCGGCAATGACGGCATCACCGACCGCTCGCGCAGTGTCGCGGTGGCCGTGGGCGCACAGTTCGAGCACCTGGGCCTGAACAATGCCGAGATCTACAACAGCCCGTCGATGCGCACGGTGCAGACTGCCGGTTATATGTTTAACCGCGCCGCCAGTGGCGAAGAGTGGCTGATCGACTGCAAGGGGCGCATGTTGCAGGACGCGCTCGCGCATAAAATTCCGGGGCGCAACCTGATTCTGGTCACCCACAGCGAATGCATGGGGCAGCTTGAAAAAGACCTGGACGTCTCGGCCTCGAACCCGGGTTACGGCTCCTCGCTGTTCGTTTCCACCGCGAGTCCGGCGGGCCCCAAAATGCTCGGTTTTATTGAAGCTTCCGACTGGCGCACGGTAACCGCCCGATGACGTCTCGTTTCTGCGTTTACAACTTCGGGGTGTTGCAGCTGAATCGGAAACCTGAGTACGCCTGCTGTTGATTGGTGGCGAGGGGATTTATCCCCGTTGGACTGCGCAGCAGGCCCTCTTTTAAATCAAGAGAAGGGCCGCTGCGCGCCCCAACGGGGATAAATCCCCTCGCCACCATGGCTTGCCGCCACGCGGCAAAAGATTCAGTAGCCGACGAAGTAGTACGCCTGCCGCCCGACGATCAATGTCTTGAGCACTTTCAGCGGCGCAGCGGGCTCGCTGTCGCCCGCCATCACCGCGACGTGTGATGGCGATGCACTCAGGTACTCGTGCAGTTGCGCATCCGTGTCCAGGCCCTTGAGCACCTGTTGGGTGTAGAACACGCTGGCACCGCCGAGCCGTTCGTTGGCCTGAAACAATGCGACCTGATGCCCTTGCGCCTGCAGCGTCTGAATTTGTTCGGTCAGCGGCAGGAACGAGAGTTTTTTATCTGCGTTGGGCAGCGCCCATTGTGCGGCGCCAAGGTAACTGGCGATGATCACCGTCAGGACAGTAGCGCCCAATGCCTGACGATGACGGGCGATGCGGCCTGCAAAGCGTCTGGAAGATTCGTACGCTTTGAGTTTTTCGAACAGCACACCCACATATTCCGCAGCGATCACCGCTGCTGCCGGTGTCATCGACATCAGGTACACCGTGCGTTTACTCGACGCCAGCGTCAGCATGACGAACTGCGCGACGATCCACAGGCTGAAGAACAGCAGGTAACGGTCGGTCTTCAATTCTTTGCGGAAATGCCAGAGCCCCAGATACACCAGGATGTTCCACGGCAGAAAAGCTTCCGGCAGTTTGGCGAGGTAGTAATAAAACGGTTCGTAGTGCCCCGCCTCGACGAACGACCCGCTGAAGCGCCCGACGCTGTTGGTCAGCAACACTTCTTTAAGCGCTTGCGCGCCGCCGTGCTGATAGAGCACCGCCAGCCAGATCATCAACGGAATCAAACCGACCACAGTCAGCAGGCCCGGCCGCAGCCAGTCGCCGAGTTTCAGGCGTTTGTCCAACAGGTTGTCGGCCAGCAGATAAGCGAAAATCACCACCCCCGGCATGGCCAGGCCCAACACCCCTTTGCTCAAGGTGGCGATGGCGATCCCGACCACGAACAGCAACGAACTGCCCGGGGTCGACGCTTTTTGCGCCTGGAAAAACCCCAGCAACGCGGTGGTCACGCCGAGGGCCAGCAGCGCATCCTCGCCGACCCCGCGCACGTTGCTCCAGTAGCTGGCCATGGTGGCCAGCAGGATGCCGGCGGTCCATGCGACCGTTTTCGGTCGGCCAAACCGGCGCAACATGCCGTACAACACCATCACACTGAGCAGCCCGGCCACCGCCGAAGCCAATCGTACTGCCCACGGCGAAACGCCAAACACGCGCATCGCGCCCGCATCCAGCCACAGGCTCAGCGGTGGTTTTTCCAGAAACGGCTCGCCGAACAGCCGTGGCGTGACCCAGTCATCGTCCAGATGCATCTCCATGGCGATGCCGGCGACGCGGGCTTCGGTAGAACCTTGCAATTGATGGTTGCCCAGCGCGAAGAAAAACAGCAGGGCGGTGAGGAGAAACAGCGAAGTGGCGGAACGCGACATGGGTTTCAAGCAACCGGAAGGGGCGAAGGCCTGAGCATACTTCGCCAATGCTTAACAAATTGTGAAACTCACGCGAGATGCCGCGACCAACGCTTTTCCGGTGTTTCGAACACCGGATTGACCAGCGCCGTCAGCACATGATCCTGCCAGCGCCCGGCAATATTCAGGTACGCCTTGGCGTAGCCTTCGCGCTCGAAACCCAGCCGTTCAAGCAACCGCGCACTGCGTTCGTTACCGGGAATGTAGTTGGCCATGATCCGGTGCAGGTTCTGGGTTTCGAACATATAGCCGATGCCCGCCTCCAGCGCTTCCTGCATCAGCCCCTGACCCTGACGGGCTTCATCGAGGTGATAACCCAGATAACACGCTTGGAACGCGCCGCGAATGAGGCCGCTGAAGTTGCACGCACCAATCATTTGCTCACCATCCGGCGTCAACAGGGCGAAGTGCATGGCCAGTCCGGCCTCGAATGCGCTGGCCTGGACCTCAAGGCGTCGGCGAATTTGCTCGGTGGAAAAGTATTCGGTGGTGCGGATCGGCGACCACGGGGCGAGGTGGCGCAGATTGCGTCGATAGAAATCACTTTCGAGCTCTGCCTGATCCGGGGCAAGTATCGCCAGCGTCAGGCGTTGGCAGGGCAGGGTCAACAGCGGCATCGGGCGTTCCTTGGCGAGGGATCTGCTGGCAGCGTCGCGCAATTACCCGGGGCACAGCAAGCTGTGGCTGATTTCAGGCAAAAAAAAGCCCGCGGGAGAGCGCGGGCGAACCGTAGTTTCTTGAATGAGCAAACGGAATGTACAGGTTCGGCCGGGCAACGGCAGTGAAGAAAAATTCATCTCGATCAACTGCTACACCGTGGCTCGATCCTGACAGGCAAGACCGCTCGCGCCTTACGGGTTTCGCCCGTCAGTGGCGAACGTCCGGCGTCGGCGATCCCGGCGAGGCAAGATTGTCTCGAGCCCGGCAGACGACGATTTCGGCCAATGCGCTCAGCTGTTTGATCGCCACCGCCACATGACGCCGGGAGCCATCGAATTCTTCGGCAAAATTTTCACTGATGGCGGCGAGAGACCCGAGCAGTTCACTGGCA
Source organism: Pseudomonas monsensis (assembly GCF_014268495.2). NCBI lineage: Bacteria > Pseudomonadati > Pseudomonadota > Gammaproteobacteria > Pseudomonadales > Pseudomonadaceae > Pseudomonas > Pseudomonas monsensis. The sequence goes on from NZ_CP077087.1 coordinate 1,125,944, forward strand.
TGCTCGAGCAAGGTGATGGTGTCGACGTCGTCACGCACCCTGAGCATCTGGTTGAGGGGAAGACCAGGCCGTCGTTTCGAACCGCCTGTGGCGGCGGTGGCGTTCGATCGGGTTTTCGTGCGGGCCGTTTGCGCATCGGGTAATACCGGTCCAACGAGCGAAAGTCGGGTGATTTTTTTCATGACGCAGCTCCGTGGAATGAACAGCAGGCGAGGAGGGTAACGCCCCGAAAATCGCTGCACCAGTTCATGAAAGTCGACACGTGTTGCGGGAATTTTCCTAGGACGCCCGGCGTAGGACGCTGCCGCGCTGGCTCAAGGCAAATGGTCAGCGGCAAAATCAGCCTCTGAGCGGGCACGCAACCGCCCCTTGCGACAGGCCGTCTGGAAGCGTTCGAAATCGCGTTCGTTCTGCGCGGTGTAATGTTGCGCGTACTTCAACAGCGCATCCGCCAGCGCATCGCCTTTGCCGATGTAACCACTGATCTGCGCAGCGAGGCCGGAGGCTTTGGCATGGGCTCGGGCGAGGGCGCGGCCGCAAACACGCCCGTAGGCGGCAAACGTCTCTGCGTCGAAGTTTTCCAGTTCGGCGGAGATCTTCATGTCGCGCAATTGCCGCACGTAGAATTGCCGACCGCCGGGGCCGGTGGTCCAGCCCAGAAACATGTCGCTGGCCGCTTGCATCAGGCGTTGCCCCTCGACCACGCGCTGACCTTCATGGCGCACCCGCGATTTGCTTTTGACGTAGTCGGCGAGCACCGAGCGCCGGGCTTCCTTGAGTTGCAGGAACAGCGGGAACTCCTGATCGTCGGTCAGCAGCGCCACCAGACAACGCGTGCCGACACTGCCGACGCCCACCACTTTGAATGCCAGATCCTGCACGTGAAACCGTGACAACAACTCGCGGCGGTCGGGTTGCAACGTGCTGCGATACTCGCGCATGAAAGTGTCGAAGAGCGGACGCCAGTCCGCGAGTCGCAGCCAGTCATCCTCGGCATCCAGCAGCGTAGTGTTTTTGTGCAGGTGGAAAATTTCCGGCAGGTCATCGCGAATGATCAGGCGCCCGTGGGCATCGCGTTCGCTGATTTTCGGCAGCAACTCGGCGTGCGTGCGCCGCTCGGCCTTCTCGATGGCGCGCTGCACATGTTCAAGGGTACTTTTGCGTGCCTGCGCCAGCAGGTCGTTGTAGCTGATGGACTCGTACCAGTTTTCCAGCGTGCTCTGTTCGGCGCATTCCAGCAGTGTGGTCTGATAGGCGCCGACCATTTCACGGCACACCTGCTCCTCGACCGACTCACCGTGGCGCAAGTCGCGGGCGGCCACCACGAAACTCGCTGCGAGTCGCTTCAGGTCCCACTCCCATGGCCCGGGATGCGCCTCGTCGAAATCGTTGACGCTGAACAGCAGATTGCGCTCAGGCGTGGCAAAGCCCCCGAAGTTCATCAGATGGCAGTCACCGCAGATGGGCACGTTCAGGCCCATGTTCGCCGTGCCCGACAGGTCGTGCGCTTGCAGCAACGCGTTACCGCGAAAGAAGGTGAACGGCGACACCAGCATGCGCCCGTAACGCAGTTCGACCAGCGACTCGACACGGCCCTGGCTGGAGGCCTTGATCAACGGAATCGGATCACGGTTCATCTTGCCGGCGGACGCCTGAGCACTGCGCGAGCACTGCTTGCGGGCGTCCTTGCCTTGTTGCATGCGGTCTTTGAGTGAAGTCATGAGGGCTCGGTTCGGCGGAAGGGGCGCCGTGAGTGTAGAAGCGCTTTCGGGGTTTATCCGCTGGCGTGAGCCGGGTGAAGCGAACTCAATACTCCGTCACCTTGTCCTCGCGCAAAACCCACCCGGCCTCGCCCGCCACTAACGTGTATTGAACCTGGCGCATCTTCCCCGTGCGGCCTGCGCCTGCGTCAGCGCTGTCATACACCGGGAAGCGCTGCACCAGCCGGTTTTCCACCACTGCAAACGAATCCTCGCCCTGATAGCCCTCGGCGGTTTTCGGGTTGTCGCTGACCGGGGGCAAGTAGATTTCGCTCAGGGATTTTTTGTTATTGGCTGAATAGGCGATCAGATCGCCCGGCATGCCGCGCCCGGGCGAGCGGGTAAACACGTAGAGTTCGGGGGAGCCGTCGTTATTGAGGTCAGCGACTTCGGCACGCACGACCTCACCGGTGAGCGCCCGGCTGATGACCGCGTTTTCGATCTCCAGACCTTTGGGGGTGATGCGCAGCGTCGGTTTGCCGTCAACCTGTTCGGTGCTGACATGAAAGGAAATGCCCTGCCATTCCAGCGTCTGCTCGAATGGCTGTTTGCCGCGGCTGGCATCGCCATTGACCAGTCTCAGAGACAACTCGTAGTTGGCCACCTCGTTGCGCCGTGCGGCATTGCGCATGAGATAGACTTGAACCGTGTACTCGCCATCGGCCGGCAATGTTCCGAGGAAGTGATTGCCCATGATCGAACCGTTGAACAGCGCGTAATCCGCGCCCTTGGCGGTGATGTTGAAATAGGCGGAGGTGTTGGACGGTTTGAAGTCGACGGTGAGCAACTGGCCGGCCCTGGCATTGAATCTGTACTCCGCGGTCTGGTCACCCTTGATCGACTGTTTGCGCTGGACGCTGTCGGCGCTGCTTGTGAAAGCGATCGGTTCGACGCGCACAGCGCCAGCATCTGCTGCGTGGGCAGGCAGGGAAATCAGTACCGCCAGCGCGGCGGCGATCCAGGTTTTCATCTTCAACTCCATTGCATCTCGATGTTTGCAGCATAGAGGCTGCGTCGAGCAGTCGCCCAGTGATTACGCGGATTAAATGTTGCTGGATTTGAGCACGTGCTTGGGGTGATGTTCCCTGACACCAATCAGCTGTTCACATAATTCTCACCTGAGTTTTGCCATGATCATTGCCGGTACCCCATCGGCCGAAGCGAGTGATCCCGTCATGAATGTCAGCGTTCTCTACGCTTTGGTTGCGGCCGCGCTGTTTGGCGCGAGTACGCCACTTGCCAAGCTGCTGGGGGCACAGATTTCGCCGATTCTGTTGGCCGGGCTGCTCTATCTGGGCAGTGGTCTGGGCTTGACCCTGCTGCGTGTTGCCCGCGATCGAGGCTGGCAGCGTTCCGGACTCGGCACCGGCGAATGGCCGTGGCTGGTCGGCGCCATCGGCTTCGGCGGTGTGCTGGCACCGGTGGCGTTGATGTTCGGTTTGACCAGGACATCCGGCGCCAGCGCGTCACTGATGCTCAACCTGGAATCGGTGCTCACGGCGCTGCTGGCCTGGGTGGTGTTCAAGGAAAATGCCGATCGGCGAATCGTACTCGGCATGCTCGCCATCGTGGCCGGCGGTGTGGTGTTGTCATGGCCGCAGGGGGCCATATCGGCGCATGACTGGGTCGGGCCACTGGCCGTCGCCTTCGCCTGCTTTTGCTGGGCCATCGACAATAACCTCACGCGGAAAGTCTCTGCCTCGGACGCACTGTTCATCGCCGGCAGCAAAGGCCTCGTGGCCGGTGTGGTCAACTGCGGCCTGGCCTTATTCATCGGCAAACAATTGCCCGCCGCCGACTCCCTGGTGCCGATCCTGCTGGTCGGGTTTCTCGGCTACGGCGTCAGCCTGGTGATGTTCGTCCTCGCCCTGCGCGGGCTGGGCAGTGCGCGCACCGGCGCGTACTTTTCCACCGCGCCGTTTCTGGGCGCAGCTATCTCGATTCTGCTACTGGGCGAGTCGATATCGCTGATGTTCCTGCTCGCTGCCGCGTTAATGGCTGTTGGGGTGTGGATTCATCTGATGGAAAACCATGCTCATGAGCATCAGCACGAACGGCTCGAGCACGATCATCGCCACATACATGACGAGCATCATCAGCATACGCATGGGTTTGAATGGGATGGAGCGGAGCCGCACAGCCATCCGCATGTGCATACGCCGATGCGGCATAGCCATGCGCACTTTCCGGATGTGCATCATCGGCATGAGCATTGAGGTGTGTGGGCGGGGGGCTTTTGGCGGAAGGGGCTGGATGGGATGGCCAGATGCGACAAAGCCCGCACTGGGGCGGGCTTTGTCGTTGAGAGTTGGTGGGCCGGGGTCATTTGAACTCAACGTTAAATGCCCCGTATTCATTGGCTTTTGATAGGGTTTGTTTTTGCACGGGATACAATATGGGATACACGGTGCAGCCTGATGACCAATTTGTCCTATCAAATGTTGCTCGGCATCATCATCCGATAATGCGATTCTCAGAATCCTTTTCGCTTGAGTTTCACAAGCTCTTCAGCAGGCTTCGCCTGGAAGGGAGGTGGGCCTCCAGAGACGCGATGACGCGGCTCGTGAAGCTTTTTACGCTCGCGTATCGCCTTCTTGACCATAAGAAAATCCTCCTCTTTAAGATTTGATAGATGAGAGATGATTTCTGAAATTACAAAACCTGCAATGAAACCCGTAGGACCTATAACCCATAGAGCAGCGCCCGCCATCATCAGTCTCAGGAGGCCACCTCTGAGAGACGTACCTGTCCGGTACGTTTCGGCGAGCGGATGGTAGCTATTCCCAAGTTTTCCGTCTACCTACTATGCTGTTAGCTCTGAGTGTTTTGTTGAGTAGAGATTTTGATTAACTTTTACAAGCGTGCCTTGAAAAACACAGCCGCTAGCTGTCGTAGGTGATAGAAGTACTCGACAGCCTCTTTCATTGATGGCAGATCGTAGTTGGAGTCATGTGTCAGCTCATTTCTACGGTTAGTGAGTTGGAGAGTAAAATCAAGCAGCTCCTGTTCTACGCGACCTTTCCATGCAATACAGTTTTTCTTATTGAACGGGCCGTCAAACTCAATAAGAAACTCTTTGAATAGTTCGAATTGTTCTATTATTGCCAGTTTGGAGATTACAGGTTCTACTCTAGATTCATTTTTATCTTTCGGAGGGAGCGGAATAGGAACTCCCCCATTCGCTGCTTTGTCAGGGTTTGGTCCCAATATGATTCCAGCGACGGTGCTGAACTCAACGCTTGATCTAAAGCAGTATGGGTGTGTTCGATCAATTTGCTTTTGGTTTGCTCCAGACGATAAGTATGGCCCTTCTTGCCATGCTTTATTGTCATCTCCAACACAGTGGAAGTCGGTCATTTTCTCTGCCGCTCTCGCTGAGTCGTAGGTCAGAGCCGCTGCTAACATGGCTTTCCCTGAAATATCTAAATAATGATCCATGAGGTTAGACTCTCTATGTCTGATTGGGGAGTTTGAAATGCTTTTAATGAGCAAGCAAGCGTAAAAAGCATCCGGCTTAATGTAGGTCCCATCGGTTCGAGTACTGCACTATTTTCGTCGATAGTGTCAATCAAGTAGGGTGCCGTCAAAGTAAGAAAGCCAAGAAGTCATCATTTGGGTGAGCATTTGGCGAAAAAATTGCTGGGGACCCTGGGGTTATTTTAAGGGTACGGGGTCGGAAACCCGCAGGACTGTGTTAGTGGGAGGATTTCAAAGTTACTGAAATTTCAGCCATTGAAATCGAAAGAATTCTGCTGAAAAAAGCCATCGTTACCGCAGCGGTAACGATGGCTTGTTGTGTTGATGATTATGGACACCTTGGACCGTCAACCAAGTCAACCTGTCAACCAATGTACAAAAATCAGCCACTGCCAAGATCACGCGGGTTTTGTGCCCCGTGTTACTCAGAAATGCTCAGGGTCCCCGGCGACCTCCTATCATCTTGTGCAATTGCACTGGTGAACTGCGTGTTCACCCGGTTCACCTGTTCACTAAGCTGGGCACCTGTCCGCTAACAAAGTCCGGCGTGTTTCCGGCTCCGTGTCTCAATGAAGACCTCAGGGGCCCACGGCAGAACGCGTGAGATGTACCTGACGCTCGCTGGAGGGATTGATGCTACCGGGGAGCGGGGCTCATATCTGTTCAAAATGCGGTGTAACTCGTGTAACTGGTGTAACAGGCGTAGCTAAGCTATTGTATTTGTTGAGCTTTATCCAAGTTGCACCGATCTGAAACACAAATTTTCAAGCGTGTAACTGAGTCAAGTCGTGTAACAGTTTCAGATGAAGGCAGGGCGCTCCAACTTGTTGACCGCCCGTTAGAATGGTTAGCCGTCGGCATCCTCTGGCATCAGACCGTCAGTATGTGTCAGCAATTGAAGGCAGTCGCAAAAGACTGCTTACGGCCAGAAGCGGACCTCCACCCTCTTAGGGGAAACCTGGCAGCTCAAACCTGCTCAGGGACACCATATTTTCCAATGCTTCCAGAGTATCAAGGCTGCATGCAGTTAAGGTTGTGACAGCAAGCTTTCGCGCCGTTTTATTCATCTCCGCGCCTCAGCTGTGATCTTTGGCGTATGTTGCAACTCGTAGATACTGAGCACGCGGGAGATAACCCTCCCTTCCGAGCCCAGTCGGTTCAAACCGCACGCATCGATACAAGGCGTGACTGGCAGTCGTCACCCTACGAAGCGAGCGCGAACCTCTTTCAGTGATTGCAAAAAGCCTCTATTGGGCTAAAGTTAATAGGTTTAGGATGATTCACCTATCAACCTGTGGCCATTATTACTCAACGGCTAACCTTTCGTGCTAAATACATGAGCATCACATGGACGAAATCAAAAGCGCTCTTCTCTACTCATACAAATCGGAAATCAAAACTCCAGACTCTCTCGCAGCGTGCCTAAACGCGCATGGTTTGTATAATATTGGTCAATTCGTGTTAAGACTTAGCCCAATAAATCATGCGCTAGTTGATAATGCTACGACAAAAAAAGCTGAGGATATCACTTGGGATGAGATTCAGGCTTATTCAACATATATTCATGAAACGGTTCATTGGTGGCAGCATATAGGGTCGACTTCTGGTTTGATTTCTAGCATGTGCTTCCCCGCTCAGACGCACGTTAACGTCGGGCACCTTCGAGATATAGTCAAGTGTGGGGAGTTTGGTAAGTCACTCAAAGAGTGGAGCGATGATCAGATGTTGCAAGGTCGCACTGCTGAAGAAGAGGTTATCGCCAGGGCAAACATTGCAGTAAATAATACGTTAGATTTGGATTACTATCGTGCGATTATCATGAATCCAAGAATCCTTTTAGAAATAGTAAAGGAAAATCATTTTGAGTCTGTAGGTCATACGTTTTATATAGCCTATTCATGCTGCTTGGATGTTTTGACCACAACCTTCAATGAGGTTAAATGCTTGCCAGATACGGATCTCTGGAGGGAGCCTATAGAGCACTTAAAGCTGTCAAAATCCGGTAACTACCATTGGCGGTCAGATGTATACCTCCCTCCAATTACGGGGGTAGATGTACTAGAAGGACAGGCGAGATTTATACAGCTCCAGTTTTTGCATTTTTCTAATCCTAGCAAGTCTTTTGCGGATTATGGCGCACGAGGCTATCTTGACAGTGTATACGGTGCAGCCTTCAAATACTTTATCCAGAGTACTAATTCAAATTTTCCCGACTGTATTGACGATCCATTAGTAGCTTTATTCTTATTAGTCTGCGACTTAGCATTAAATCCTGGAGAAGGTTTTCCATTTGAAATTACAGACTATGAGAATTTTTCATATCAGGCTCAGCCGGCGGTGCGCTTCGCATATCTATGTCAAGCCATAAAAAATGAGCATCCAGAGCTTAAGGACTATATTAAGGAGTACTCTAAAGAGGAATATACTAGCGCTAGCGCTTTGCTAGCGAACGCTTGTGGATACCATCATCCGTTAGACGTGGCGAGAGCTGTTTCCGAATGGGTGAAAAAGGAGCCGACGTTACAAGCGCTGATGAGGGAGCATAGTAAATTTTCGTTTTCGGAAATGAACTTGCCTGTTAGGGTGATATTTTCAGAATTTATCAAATTTAACACCTTTAAGCTTGAGCAGCCTGAATTTTTTTGCTGGACAGGTCGTCACAAAGTAGGGCGCTATGCCGAGCACTATATTCATGCTTGGCTAAAGAATCTCTCGCTCTATAGTGACAAGCAAGATGACTTCGGCATTTACCCAAGGCGGCAGGAGGGGAAGTCAGAAGAAAATATCCATAATACATTTAACATATTCTACGGCAACCTCATGCAGTACGACCTAATTAGGCAGTGGATAATACAGAGTGGTGAATTTAAATACGACTTCTCTTGGCTCTCGGAGAAGCATGAGCCTTCGGAGGTTAAAGAAAAGGTCAAGGAGGTCTTTACCAATTTGTTTGGTGTGAGTCCTGATGAGATTGAGGGGGCTGGGTGGGTGAAGTCTAGAGATAGTAACTATCAAAGTTAGATTGGGCAAGTATTCCGGAGCTATACTAGTTCAAGATAATGGAAGTCTCACCTGAAAATTTGTAATGCTGTAAGGGCTCATGTTTCTCTTGCTGTATTACAGCTTCTAATTTAGCGTCACATTAAATCGAACTTGCTGAAAGCACTCCGGAAGAAGGGGACTCTTAATTTTGTGAGAAATTACCGATGCATTTTTCGTTTTGAGCACTCCTCTGGTCCGATTACTAACGAGCCGACAGTCCGCTGTGGGCCGTTATCTGCCCCCCCCCGTCACATGCAGAAAATGCGCCAAGAGCTGGGCACTTTGGTGTGTTTAGGTAATTCGGGGGGGGGGGGATGTTTAGGGCTTGCCCGCGGCACAAAACATAAACAAATGAATCTATTCACACTATGCAAGAGTTCACTTTTGAGTCACGATGTTTTTTCTGATTAATGTGAGCTATAGATGGAATGGAATCTATTTTCTGGTCTACTTGATATTCAAGGTCAGAGTGCTTACAGGTATCTCCGAGCATTCAGCAACAAGGAGCTTTGTGATTGCTGAGTGATAAATAGCCCCCAGGCCTTTGTTCATCGTAAGATTAACAAAGACTTGAAAATAATGATTATTAAAAGTCATGATAAATCTAAAGAAGATACTGACTCAATCGGACACTATTATATTTGTTGGGTCTGGGATATCGCTATGGTCTGGCCTACCAACTTGGTCGGGGATGATTGAAGAACTTGCGAGGTTTCTGGAGCGAGGAACAGGGAGCGCAGATTTAGTTGGAGTAGAGGCAAAAAAGGTGATTTTTTGCAAGCGGCAAGTTATGGTTTCGACAAGTTAACAAAGCAACAAATTGGTGAGTTTATACGTGAGGCTTGCCGATATGGTAGAGCGAGGCCTCATGAAATTCACCGTAAAATTGTATCGCTAGGCCCGCGATTCTTTATCACTACGAATTATGATGATCTGATTGAGCAAAGTCTAAGAGAGTGGCAGCCGAATAGGTTCTATCGTCCGCCCGTCACCAATAGACAACTAACTGAAGCTGCAGAGATTGTACATGCTAGGGCGATAGATTTTATATTTAAGCCGCATGGTGATGCTGCAGATAGTGAAAGTATAATTTTAACCAGAGAACAATATGGGCGGTTGTTGCCACAGGGTGAAAACCAATCTGCGTTAGAATCTGTAAAGTTGCTTCTTGCAAGCAGGCCTGTCTTGTATTTAGGTTTTGGTCTTCGTGATCCTGATTTTATATATGTGAGAGATTTGCTAGCAAACACTTACAAAGGAGGGGTTCGTGATCATTATGCAATCATGGCGGATGTGCAAGAGCAAGAGGTTGACCATTGGAGAAGAAACTATGGGATTCACCTTGTAGGCTATAACACTTTGGAGCGAGCGGACAGGTCAAGAGACCACTCACCACTACTTTCCTGTTCTCGCGATTCGGGCCGGAATCATCGCCGACCAAGCAGCCCTGAAGGCGCTACAGGAATATGTGAAGAATGTGTGTCATTCGAAGGGGAATGTTGAGTGGGGAGAACGCCTGAGAGGATGTTGCTGAAAAGCTGCTGAAGGTGGCGCTAATCGACATCAATCCACAACAACCATCGGCAGCATTCCAAGGCCCAGATGCGACAAAGCCCGCACTAGGCGGGCTTTGTCGTTGAGAGTTGGTGGAGCCGGGGGGATTTGAACCCCCGTCCGCCAGTACTCCGCTGTCGGTACTACATGCGTAGCCGTTTCTATTAAGTTAACCCTCAGCGACCCGAAGGGCAGGGTGCTTTGGGCGAGTTGTGTAAGTTTTAGCCGCTTCGTCCACAACGTACTGCACGGCGATTCTGTTCTATATGACAATCATTTCGGGTTTACAGACATCCCCTGATGATTGCTGGACCCGAAGGTACCAGGAGCATTGTCAGCTGCAATTAAGCAGCGAGAGCAACACCGTATTGGTCGTCATTGGCAACTATAAGTAGTTGCAACAGTGGATTTACGACTTCTGTTACCAAGTCGGCATGCACCTAAAGTTTCGCAACCGGCGTCGAATCCTAAACGGCCCCGAACTCATTGCTCAGTACATCTGTTTGAGCAACAAGCCTGCGCAGTGTACGCCAAACGGCCCGCGAGGCCAACCCGAAGGTTGGCCGGGACGCTGATCAGTTGTTGGTGCCGGTGGATTTGCGCAGTTCCACGATGGTTTGCGAGGTTTCCGCAATGCAGTCGTCGATTTTGCCTTGAGCCTTGAGCGCCTCGGCCTTGCTCACACTGGCGTTAGCGCGCTGGCTCAGTTCCGGGTTCGCTGACAGCTGTCCCTTGGCATTGTTGATGGTCTGAATATTGGCATCGCACAGGTCGGCAGGCTTGTCCGCGGCGAACGAAGTGGAAGCCATCATCGATGCAGTAACGAACAGACCTAACAGTACAGAACGTTTCATGTGTATCTCCTTGAACCGAGTGGGTCCAGACTTCGCTGGCCGTCAGGACGGGCAACCGTATGGAAGAAAAACCCCGATCAGTCGGGGTTATTCTGTGGACTACAGTCGAACTCAAGGGTTCTATTTTTCTTCAGCAGGCCTTCGCCCGGGTCACTCGATCCACCAGATAGACCAGTCCGTGGTAGTCAATTCCGCCATGTTGCGTCAGACCGATCTCGCAAGTCCGGCTGGTGGAAATCCCTTCGCTGCAATGCTGCACCGCCTCCTTGAGCGTGCGCAGCGAGTGGCTGTTCAGCTCCGGCGTGGTGAAGCCCTTGTCACCGGCAAACCCGCAACAGTGGATGCCTTCGGGGATGACCACGTTGGTGCTGCATTTGCGTGCCAGATCGATCAGCGCCTGGCTCTCGCCCAGATGCTGGGTGCTGCACGTCACATGCACAGCAATCGGTGCATCCTGCGGGGTGAACTCGAGTCGGTCGAGAAGGTGCGTACGAATGAAGCGCACCGGGTCGTACAGGTCCAGGCGAACTTCGCCGACATCCTGCACCAGGCGCAGGGTGCACGGGCTGGTGTCGCAATAGATCGGATCGAGTCCGCCGCGACTGGCGTGAAGCAGGGCGCTGATCAGCTCCTGGCGCTTGTGCTCGGCCTGTTCCGCATAGCCTTTGGAAGCGAACGGCTGACCGCAGCAGAGGTTGTCCTGATTGTCCGGGAACACCACCTGGTAACCGGCCTTTTCCAGCAGGCCCCGGGTTTTGTCGTACAGCGACATCTGCTCTTTGTCTCCGGCTGCCGGGCCCATGACCCGCGATACGCAGGCGGCCAGATAGACCACGCGCGGACGCTCATCGGAGACGCTCGGACTGAAGCGAATGGCTTTTTCCGGCTGCGGCATCGCATTCGTCCACAGCGGCACCTGGCCTTTGGACAAGCGCGTCAGGGTTGCTGAAAGCTTCGCCAGGCGTGGCGCACCGAGCAGCATCCGCGCACCGTTGGCCACGTGCAGAGTAAAACGTGCGCCTTGCAGGGTCTTGGCGAAATTTCCTTCGATCCAGTCAGCGGTTTTCTGATGCGTGGCGTTACGGGCGCGGAGTTTTTTCACCAGTTCGCCGGTGTTGATGCCTACAGGGCAGCGTTGCGCACACAAGCCGGTGGCGGCGCAGGTGTCGATGCCTTGGTACGCGTAGGCTTCTTCCAGTTCGCGGGTGTCGATGCCAGCGCGTTTTTTTGCCTGAATGTCACGCCAGATCACGATGCGCTGGCGCGGACTCAGGGTCAGGCCTTTCGATGGGCAGACCGGTTCGCAGAAGCCGCACTCGATGCATTTATCCACAATCTCGTCGGCCGCCGGCAGCGGCTTCAGGTGCTTGAGGTGAATCTGCGGATCTTCGCTGAGCACCACGTCCGGGTTGAGGATGCCGTTGGGGTCGAGCAGACGTTTGAGCTGCCACATCAGTTGATAGGCATCGCTGCCCCATTCTAGCTCCACGAACGGCGCCATGTTGCGCCCGGTGCCGTGCTCGGCCTTCAGCGAGCCACCGAATTCCACCGCCACCAGTTGCGCGACGTCGTCCATGAACGCCTGATAGCGTGCGATTTCTTCCGCGCTGTTGAAGCCTTGGGTGAAGACGAAGTGCAGATTGCCTTCCAGTGCGTGTCCGAAAAGGATCGCTTCGTCGTAGGCATGCTTGTCGAATAGCTCGATCAGGCGATTGACGCCGATGGCCAGTTGCTCGACCGGAAAAGTCACGTCTTCGATGATCACCGTGGTGCCGGTTTTGCGTACGGCACCGACGGCGGGGAAGGTGTCCTTGCGAATCGCCCAGAGGCGGGCGTTCTCGATCGGGTCTTCGGTGAAGTCGACTTGTTTTTCCACAGGGAAACCGCTGAGTGACGCCATGATCTGCGCCAGCTGTTCCTGCAGCAAAGAGGAAGAGGCGGCGCGGGATTCGATCAGCAGGGCGCAGGCATTGTTCGACAGCTGTTGTACGAAAGCGGGCATGCCGGGTTTGTCCTGCACCGAGCGCAGGCTGCGTCGATCGAGCAGTTCCACCGCCGACACCGGTTGGCTTTTCAGCACGGTGACCGCGTTGCAGCAGGTTTCCACATCCGGAAACACGATCAGCGCCGACGCCTTGTGCGGGTGATCGATCACTGTGTCGTAGGTCACCGCACTGATAAAACCGAGGGTGCCTTCGGAGCCAACCAACAGGTGGCTCAAGATATCCACAGGCTCGTCGAAATCCACCAGGGCGTTGAGTGACAGGCCGGTGGTATTTTTCAGGCGGTATTTGTGGCGAATTCTCGCGGCCAGCTCGGCATTGGCGCGGGTCTCGCGGCCCAATGTCGCGAGGCGCTCCAGCAGATCGCCATGACTGTTGCGAAATGCTCCGACACTGGCAGCGTCTTCGGTGTCGAGACGCGTGCCATCGGCCAGCACCAGGCGCATCCCGGCCAGCGTGTGATAGGTGTTTTGCGCCGTGCCGCAGCACATGCCACTGGCGTTGTTGGCGACGATGCCGCCGATCTTGCAGGCGTTGATCGACGCCGGGTCCGGGCCGATCTTGCGGCCGAACGGTGCCAGCCATGCGTTGGCCTGCGCACCGATGACGCCCGGCTGCAGGCGGATTTGCGTGCCTTGGCCGCGAATCTCGCGGGCGTTCCAGTTATCCCCCAGCACGATCAGCACCGAATCGCTGATGGCTTGCCCGGAAAGGCTGGTGCCCGCAGCGCGGAAGGTCACCGGAACGTGGTCGCGCTGGGCCAGTTTCAACAGGCCGACGACTTCATCTTCGGACTCGACGCGGATGACCAGTTTCGGGATCAGCCGATAAAAACTGGCGTCAGTGCCAAAGGCCAGCGTCGATAGCGGATCATCAAAACGGCGCTCGGCCGGAATCAGTTGTTGCGCATCACGCAGGAAATTCACCGGAAGCGTCATTGGTCCTCCAGGATCAGCACTACGAGGTCTTTCGGGCCGTGAGCGCCGTAAGCCAGGACTTGCTCGATGTCAGCGGTTTTCGACGGGCCGGACACCAATAATGCGTTGGTCGGCATGCCTTGGGCCCACTCGAATTCCTGCTGTACCTGATAGAAGTTGTCACGAATTTCGCTGGCCTTGAGCAGGGCGAAATGCACCGGCGGCACCAGGCTCATCAACCGCGGTTCTTCGCGGGTCGGCCAGATAATCAGGCTGCCGGTGGCGGCAATTGCGCCGAGGGTGCCGGTGAGGCTGGCCGGGGTGTCGTCGAACAACTCGGCTTTCCATGCTTCCATCGGCCGGTCGTAGGATTTCAGCGCGGGCAGATCAGGATGATTCGCCCAGTGTTGTGTGATGCGTTGCCCGTGCGCTGTAGTCGGCGCGATCAACAGGCTTGGCAACTGACGGTCACGCAGCAACTGCGCGAGCAGCGCCGGCCAGTCTGCGTCAGAGGTCAGATGAATTTCGGTGTGCACCGCTTCCATCAGTTTGCGCAGTTGCGGGATGCGTTGATCGGCGCTGTAGGTGTAAGGCTGCGTCACCAGATCGACATCAAAGTTGTCGGCAATCGGTGTGGCGCCGGTCAGGCTTTTCCGCAGCTTGGCGAGGATATTTTGCTTGGCGCTCATCAGCGGTCTCCCTGTTTGGCCAGATGCTCGCGGGCCATGTCGTGCAGTGAGCGGGCGGCGGGTTTCGGTGCGCTGTGGTTTTGCGTCCACGGGCCGACGTTGCTTGGCGTCAGCGCGCGCAGGCGTGTGGCGAAGAAGCCGAACAGTCGATACAGCGTCGGCGAGCTGTTGAGTTTCGCCCAGGCGTTCCAGATGAAACGCTCCTTGCGCGAATACTTGCTGCCCTGGCCGCGCATCACTTGATGCGGCGAGTCCGGGGCCTTGACGTTTTCTTCGCGCAAACGACGCAGGATTGCCGGGATCGGAATTTTTACCGGACACACTTCACCGCAGGCGCCGCACAGCGACGAAGCGCTCGGGTGATCCGGGACTTTCGCCAGGCCGACCATGTGCGGGGTGATGATTTTGCCGATCGGTCCCGGGTACACCTCGCCGTAGGTGTGGCCGCCGACGCGGGTGTAGACCGGGCAATGATTCATACAGGCGCCGCAGCGGATGCAATTCAGGGTCTGGCGCAATTCGCTGTCGGCAAAGGCCTGGCTGCGACCGTTGTCGAGCAGCACCAGATGCACTTCCTGCGGGCCGTCGAGTTCATGTTCCTTGCGCGGGCCGGAGATCATGTTGACGTAGGTGGTGATCGGAATACCCAGCGCCGAGCGGGTCAGCAGCGACAGCAGCGGCACCACGTCGCGCAGGTTTTCCACAACCTTTTCGATGCCGGTAACGGCGATGTGCACCGGTGGCACGGTGGTGGTCATGCGCCCGTTGCCTTCGTTTTCCACCAGCAGCAGGGTGCCGGTTTCGGCGACGGCGAAGTTCACACCGGAGACGCCGATGTCCGCTTCGAAGAATTTCTGCCGCAGGACTCTGCGACCGATCTGAATGAGTTGGTCAACGTCCTTGGTGTATTCCACGCCAAGTTTGTCGTGGAACAAGGACGCGACCTGACCGGCATTCTTGTGGATCGCCGGCATAATGATGTGTGAAGGCTTCTCGTGGTCGAGCTGGACGATGTATTCCCCCATGTCGGACTCCAGGCATTCAACACCTTGAGCCTCGAGGAAATGGTTCATCTCCATCTCTTCGCTGACCATCGATTTGCCCTTGATCACTTGCCGCGCCTCGTGAGCGCGGATGATCGACAAGACGATGCCATTGGCCTCGTCCACCGTTTCCGCCCAGTGCACTGTCACACCGTTGCGGGTCAGGTTCTTTTCCAGTTGCTCGAGCAGGTCGGGCAACTTGGAGAGCGCACGCGCCCTGATCGAGTTGCCCAGGGCGCGCAGATGTTCTCTTTCGTGGGCATCACTGAAAGCGGCTGCCCGCTTGACCATCAGTGAGTCCATGGCCGTGCGGAAGTTGTTCCGCAACTGCTGATCACCCAAAGCGTTGTGCGCCCGGGTGCGGAAATCTTCTTCTACGGCGACCGTAGGAATAATCGCGGAAGTGCTCATTGCGCACCTCCGGTTCGTTGCCACAGAAAGCTGGCGAGATGTTGCCCGCGCAGCGCTTCTTTTTGTTTCTCCAATGCGCCGTTGATGTTCATCAAACAGCCACAGTCGGCACTCAAGACCTTGTGCGCGCCGGATTCCTTCAACGCTTTGGTCTTGTCAGCCACCATCGCGCCGGAAATGTCTGGCATACGGACGCTGAATGTCCCACCGAAGCCACAGCATTCGCTTTCGTGATCGTGGTTGACCCGTTCCACGTTGCTCAGCTGCGCCAACAACTCGCGGCCGTGCAGGTGGGTGTTCATCTCGCGCCGTGCCGAACACGAAGTGTGCAGCGCGACTTTGACCGGCTCGCCGCTGTCCTTGAGCTGCACCTTGCAGACAAACAGCAGAAACTCAGCCAGTTCATAGGTGCGGGCGGCGAGGGCCTGCACCTGTTTCAACGTCTCCGGCTCGTCCTTGAACAAGTCGGCGTAATGCTCGCGCAGCATGCCCGCGCATGAACCCGACGGCACCACCACCGGATAATCCCCGGCAAACAGCGCCAGTTGCGAGCGCGCGACGGTTCGTGCCTGCTCGGTGTAACCCGAGGTGTAGGCCGGTTGTCCGCAGCAGCTTTGCCCTTGCGGGTACTCGACCTTGATCCCTTCGTGCTCCAGCAAGTGGATCGCGTCCATCCCGGCTTCGGGGTAGAACAGGTCGACCACACACGTGCCGAACAGGTAGACCCGCGACGGTTTCTCGCTGGGGTATTGCCGAGGTTCGGGCAGTGGCGGTGCCACGCGGGTGGCGTTGGGCACAGCGTTGTAAAAAAGCTCGCTCATCAGGCGTGTCTCCGGGTGGTCCCGGTTATCCGTCTGTGGCGGCTGCTGAATATAAAGAGCGTTGCTTTCAGCAGCCTTACAGACCGGGGTGTGAATTGCTGACGCCGGCATCACGAACCGGCGTCGGTTTTTTCTGTGTTTGTTGTAGGTTTAGTGCACCAGCATGCCGGTGAACCAGTAGGCCTGGGCCAGCGTGATCAGACCGACAATCGTTGCAAAGAATAGGCTGTGCTTGAGGGTGAAGCGGAACAGATCCGATTCCTTGCCCACCAGGCCGGTCGCCGCGCAGGCCACGGCAATCGACTGTGGCGAGATCATCTTGCCGGTCACTCCGCCGCTGGTATTGGCCGCCACCAGCAGGGTGTCATTGACGCCGATCTGGTGTGCGGTGGTCGCTTGCAACGAACTGAACAGCGCGTTGGACGAGGTATCCGAACCGGTGAGGAACACGCCGAGCCAGCCGAGGAATGGCGAGAAGAACGGGAACGCTGCGCCCGTACCGGCCAGCACCAGTGCCATGGTCGAAGACATGCCGGAGTAGTTGGTGACGAAAGCGAAGGCCAGCACCATGCCGATCGACAGGATCGGCCAGCGCAGTTCGTAGAAGGTCTCTTTCAAAGTGGTCAGACCAGTTCTGAAATTGATCTTCAGCACCAGCATCGAGATCAGTGCGGAGAAGAAAATCGCCGTGCCGGTCGCGGAAATCGGGTCGAGTTTGAACACCGCTGGAATGGCAGTCGGAGTGGCCACGATCGGTGCGGTTTTGATCACCATTTGATCAAGGTGCGGGATCGCGAAGTTGAACACCCAGCTGTACATCGAGCCGCCAGCGGCGAACATCGCTTTGAAAGGCTTCAGCGTCCAGATCGTCACCAGCACGGTGAGAATCAGGAATGGCGACCAGGCTTTGAAAATTTCCCCGAGGCTGTAAGGCGAAGCCACAGTGGTGCGTTTCTGGCCGAAACCGCCGACGCTGGCGGTGATCGCTGCGCTCGACGTGGCGCCGGCGATTTGCGCGCCTGCGGTGCGTTTTGGCTGCCAGATTTTCAGGAACAGGGTCAGCGATATCAGGCTGGCCAGCGCCGAGGTTATGTCCGGCAATTCTGGTCCAATGAAGTTCGAGGTGAAGTATTGGGTGATGGCGAAGCTCAGGCCTGCCACCAGCGCTGCCGGCCAGGTTTCACGCACGCCACGCAGGCCGTCCATCATGAACACCAGCCAGAACGGCACGAACAGCGACAGCAGCGGCAGTTGGCGACCGGTCATGGCGCCGATCTTGAACGCATCAATGCCGGTCACTTGCCCGGCAACAATGATTGGAATCCCCAAGGCGCCGAAGGCAACCGGTGCAGTGTTGGCGATCAGGCAC
Source organism: Pseudomonas monsensis (assembly GCF_014268495.2). Lineage (NCBI taxonomy): Bacteria > Pseudomonadati > Pseudomonadota > Gammaproteobacteria > Pseudomonadales > Pseudomonadaceae > Pseudomonas > Pseudomonas monsensis. The sequence goes on from NZ_CP077087.1 coordinate 1,143,884, forward strand.
AGGCCGGCGGCATATAGCGGGTTGAAACCCAGGCCGACCAACAGCGCGGCAGTAATCGCCACGGGCGCGCCGAAACCGGCGGCACCTTCCAGAAATGCACCGAAGCAGAAACCGATCAGCAGCACCTGCAGGCGCTGGTCGTCGGTGATCGACAGCACCGAACTGCGAATGACCTCGAACTGACCACTCTTGACCGTCAGTTTGTAGAGGAACACCGCCGCCACAATGATCCAGGCAATCGGCCACAGACCATAGGCAAAGCCGTATCCCGCCGCAGCGAAGGCCATGTCGACCGGCATGTGGAAAGCGAAAATCGCCACAGCAATCGACAAGGCGAGCGTGATGCTGCCGGCCACATGACCTTTGAGGCGGAACACCGCCAGCGCGAGGAAAAAGAAAACGATGGGAATGACGGCCGCGAGAGCGGACACGCCGAGACTGCCGAGCGGGCTGTAGAGCTGTTGCCAGGTTTGCATATGGGGTGGCCCCTAATTGTTGTTGGTCAGGCACTGTCAGCGTTCTTGGTTAATTGGTAATACCAATTTACAATCGCTGTTGGCTAGGGTAAAAGCCTTGATGGCGGTGTGTCAATTTGCCGCCCTAAAACTTTTGTCGAACAAGCGGTGCAGATGGCAACTGATCCGGTTCGGGCGGGTGGTGTTTGGTAGGTGTCGGCAAGGCGCCGATAGGCCAGAATAGAGAGCCCGGCGAGCGGTCGGGGTCGTGGAGAAATGAGCTATGGGGTTTGATCAGATTCGGCAGCGCCGTTTGTCTGACGATATTGTCGAGCGACTCGAGGGGATGATTCTCGAGGGCACGCTGAAGTCGGGGGAGCGGCTTCCGGCGGAACGCACGCTGGCCGAACAATTTGGCGTATCACGGCCGTCGCTGCGCGAGGCGATCCAGAAACTGGCGGCCAAAGGCTTGCTGGTCAGTCGTCAGGGCGGTGGCAACTATGTGGTGGAAAGTCTCGGTTCGACCTTCAGTGATCCACTGCTGCAACTGCTCGAAAGCAATCCCGAGGCGCAGCGCGATTTACTGGAATTTCGGCACACTCTGGAGGCATCGTGCGCCTATTACGCTGCATTGCGTGCCACCGATGTCGACCGTGAGCGGCTGACCGCAGCGTTCGAAGAGTTGCAGGATTGTTATTCGCGTCACGACGAAGTCAGTCGGGCAGAAGAGGGCGCGGCGGACGCAAAATTCCATCTGGCGATTGCCGAGGCCAGTCATAACGCGGTGTTGCTGCACACCATTCGCGGGCTGTTCGATCTGCTCAAGCGTAACGTCGTGACCAACATCGGCGGCATGTACAAACAGCGCACGGAAACCCGCGACATGCTGATCACTCAGCACCGGGAATTGTATCTGGCGATCATCGAAGGTCGCGCGGAGCAGGCGCGAGAAGTGTCCAGTCGGCACATTCTGTATGTGCAGGAAGTGCTGGAAGAGGTGCGGCAGGAGGTTCAGCGCATGGCCCGGGCGGAGCGGCGCAAGGGGATGTGATCAGTTAGTTCGGTGTTGATGCTGCAATAGCTTTCGCGAGCAAGCTCGCTCCCACATTGAAATGCATTCCAAGGTGGGAGCGAGCTTGCTCGCGAATACGCTCTAAAGGCAGAAGAAATCAGTCTTCCTTGCCCTTGTTGCGCACGGCGCGCTGCAATTCGCGACCGGCATCGCGCTCGCGCTCGGTGTCGCGCTTGTCGTATTCCTTCTTGCCCTTGCCCAGAGCAATTTCGCACTTGACCATGTGCTTGCTCCAGTACCAGGACAGGCATACGCAGGCGTAACCCTTTTGCTGCACGGCGGCGGCGAGTTTTTCCAGCTCGCGGCGGTTGAGCAGCAATTTGCGTGTGCGCACCGGGTCTGCGATGACGTGGGTGCTTGCGGTCATCAGAGGCGTGATGTGACTGCCGAGCAGCCACGCTTCGCCATCCTTGAGCAGGACATAGCTGTCGACCAGCTGTAGCTTGCTTGCCCGCAGACTTTTTACTTCCCAGCCGGCCAGGACCAGACCAGCCTCGAACTTATGCTCGATGAAGTAATCGTGTCGCGCCTTTTTGTTCTGCGCGATGGTCCCTGTTGGGTGTTTCTTCTGTTTAGCCATAGGGGCGGCATTATATGGAGTTGTTCCGCTGTCGGCTACGGTGATGCTGCGTGCTTGAGCAGGTTGAGTGAATCCCGGACAATGCGGCCTCTTTTTCTAACGCTTGGGCGTGATAAACGATGTCGACAGACAAGGTTTCTGTCCACGGCAGTTGGGCTAGCCGCTGGGTATTCATACTCGCCGCGACCGGTTCGGCCGTGGGACTGGGTAGTATCTGGAAATTCCCCTACATGGTCGGGGTCTACGGCGGCGGTGCCTTTGTGCTGATGTTTCTGGCGTGCATCGCGTTGATCGGTGTTCCGGTCATGCTCGCTGAAACCCTGATCGGTCGTCGTGCCCGGCAAAGTCCGGCGAACGCCCTGAAGGTCCTGGCGCTCGATGCCGGGCATTCGGCCAAGTGGTCGTGGGGCGCCTTTGCCGGGATGATCACGGCGCTGCTGATCCTGTCTTTCTATAGTGTGGTCGGCGGCTGGTCGCTGGATTACATCGTTGACATGGGGCGCGGGGACTTTCAGGGCGCCACGGCCGACCAGGTCGGCGCTTATTTCGGCAAGGTCATTGCCGATCCGTGGCGCCTGACACTTTGGCACACGATTTTCATGCTGCTGTCAGCGGTGGTGATCGCCAAAGGGGTGGTCGCCGGGCTTGAGCGCAGCCTGCGCATCATGATGCCGCTGCTGTTCGTGATGGTGCTGGTGCTGCTGGGTTACAGCATGACCACCGGGCATTTCATGGAAGGCGTGCATTTCATGTTCGACTTCCACCCGGAAAAAGTCCTCGACGGCTTGTTGCCGGCCATGGGCCACGCGTTCTTCTCGCTGAGCGTCGGTGTTGGCTCGATCATGATCTACGGCGCCTACATGCCTAAGGATGCGTCGTTGTCCGGTACGGTGGTCGGCGTCGCACTGCTCGATACCTTTGTGTCGCTGGTGGCCGGTCTGGCGCTGTTCCCGATTGTGTTTGCCGGCGGACTGAACCCTAGCGAAGGCCCAGGCCTGATGTTCGTCAGCCTGCCATTTGCTTTTGGTAACGTGGCATTCGGTCAGTTGATGGGCGTGGTGTTCTTTGTGCTGGTGGCGATTGCGGCGTGGAGTTCGGCGATTTCCCTGCTGGAGCCGATGGTGGCCTATCTGGTTGAGCGCACGAAAATCAGCCGCGCCTGGGTTACTTTCTGGCTGGCATTCATTTGCTGGTTCGTTGGTCTGGGCACGGTGTTCTCCTTCAATATCTGGAAGGAGGCCAAATTTTTCGTGAACGAAGGCGGAATGTTCCATCTCTACCAATGGGGGGCGGCGGGCGGTCTGGACTTCTTCGGCGTGATCGATTTCTTCACCTCGCGGATCATGCTGCCGCTCGGTGGCCTGTGTTTTGTGCTGTTTGCCGGTTGGGTGATGGGGCGTGAGGCGGTGCGTGACGAGTTGTCGATTCGCAATCCGGCGCTGTTTGCCCTGTCTTTGTTCTTGATGCGCTACGTGGCGCCTATCGGCATTCTTGTAGTATTTGCCGCTCAGCTCTGGAAGTAACGCTTACATGACGACACATATTCAACGATCAGCGCTGCTGCCGTACCCGGCGCAATTTCTCTACGACCTGGTCAACGACGTGGCGCGTTATCCGGAGTTTCTGCCGTGGTGCTCGTCTGCCGAAGTGCTGGAAAGCTCGCCGGAACACATGCGCGCCAGCGTCGGCGTGGCCAAGGGGGGACTCAGTCAGCACTTTGTGACTCGTAATACGCTGGTGCCGGGGCAAGCGATCGAGATGAACCTTGAAGAAGGTCCGTTCAATCAGCTGCACGGTGTCTGGGTGTTCAAGGCGTTGAATGAGAAGGCTTGCAAGATCAGCCTGGATCTTTCCTTCGACTACGCCGGGCCGTTGGTGCGTGCGACCTTGGGGCCGCTGTTCAATCAGGCTGCGAATACTCTGGTGGACGCGTTCTGCCAGCGCGCCAAGCAGATGCATGGTTGAGCCGGTGATCGAGATAGAGGTCGTGTATGCGGCCGTTGAACGTCAGGTTTTGCGTACCGTCAGTGTGGCTGAAGGTTCGACAATACGGGCTGCGGTGCTCGCCTCGGGCATCGGTGAGGCGTTTCCCGAGCTGAATCTGGCGGATTGCCCTTTGGGGATCTTTGGCAAAGTGGTTGCCGATCCTCAGGTTCGCCTGGTTCAGGCGGGGGATCGTATTGAGATTTATCGCCCGTTGCTCGCTGACCCGAAAGAGGTACGGCGCTTGCGCGCAGCCAAGGCTGCCGAGGCGAAAGCTCGAAATCAGTGAGAGTGCCAAACGGCAGACAATAAAAAACCCGGAATTTCCGGGTTTTTTATTGCGTCGCAAATTATTGCGGCGAGGTGTCCAGGGGCTCTGGTGTCGGAACCGGAACGGTTTCTACACCATCGACGTCCTTCTGGATTTGATCCAGCAAGGAACCTGGCTTCACCGGTTTTTCCGGTTTTGGCTTCTCGGCGTTTTCAGCAGGAGCGGTCACCTTGGTGCCACTGTCCTTGCCGAGAATGGCTTCGTCACGGCTGACGCCCGGCATAAAGTCACCGGACAGGCTGACAAGCTGGTCGTTTGAGTTGAAAATAACGCTGACGCGTTCCTGTTGGCGTTCACCGCCACCCGGTTGCAGGCTGTACAGATAATCCCAGCGATCGGCATGGAACGTGTCGACAAGCAGAGGGTTGCCCATGATAAACCGTACTTGCGGCCGGGTCATTCCCGGGCGTAACTGGTCTATCATGTCCTGCGTGACGACATTGCCCTGCTGGATGTCGATTTTGTAAACCCCGGGGAATGAACAACCGGCGAGTGCGAGCAGTCCCACAAAGGTGAAACTGGTTAGCAAGAGCTTGGTGTTTTGCATCGGTGGGCGACTTCCACTATCTTGGCTGGGACAACGTAAACGCCGATCATACCCGCATTAAGAGAAGCTGCGAAGCAGCATCGCGAGAAAGCTGACCATGGTTGAAAATAGCGAACTACGCAAAGCCGGCCTCAAAGTGACCCTGCCACGGGTCAAGATCCTGCAAATGCTCGACTCTACCGAGCAGCGTCACATGAGTGCCGAGGACGTCTACAAGGCGTTGATGGAAGCGGGCGAAGACGTCGGTCTGGCCACGGTTTACCGTGTTCTGACCCAGTTCGAAGCCGCTGGCCTCGTGGTCCGTCACAACTTCGACGGTGGCCACGCGGTATTTGAATTGGCCGACGGCGGCCACCACGATCATATGGTCAACGTGGAAACCGGTGAGGTCGTCGAATTCGTCAGCCCGGAAATCGAAAAGCTCCAGAAGGCAATTGCCGAGGAGCACGGTGTTGATCTGGTAGATCACAATCTGGTGCTGTACGTACGCAAGAAAAAGTAAGCATGTCGCGCGAATTTCAGGTTCGCGAAACGAACGAAGGCGACCCAAGGGTCGCCTTCGTGCTTTCTGTCGTACCTGTTTCGGCGCTCAGGCTTTCGCGGTAACGACCATTTTCTTGGCGTGCGCCAGCGACTCCTTGGTCAGGTCGATCCCGCCCAGCATCCGTGCAACTTCTTCTATACGGTCGTTTTTGCTCAATTTGGAAACGGCGGTATGCGTCGCCTGTTCGCCGCGCACCTTGTGCACGAACAGATGTTGATGCCCTTGCGCCGCCACTTGCGGCAAGTGCGTCACGGTCAGGACCTGCCCGCGTTCGCCGAGCCGACGCAACAACTGGCCGACGATTTCAGCGGTTGGCCCGCCAATCCCCACATCCACTTCGTCGAATACCAGGGTCGGTACGCGAGAGGTTTGCGCGGTGATCACCTGAATCGCCAGGCTGATCCGCGACAGCTCACCACCGGAGGCCACTTTCGCCAGTGCCTTGAGCGGCTGGCCGGGGTTGGCGCTGACCAGCAGTTCGACCTGTTCGAGGCCGTTAGGCAATAGTTCGTCACTGCTATTGGCCCGCAGTTCGATGGTGAATCGACCACCAGGCATGCCCAGGCGCTGAATTTCCTGCTCAACCGCGCTGGCGAGACTGCCGGCGGCCTGATGGCGCAGATCGCTCAGCTCTCGGGCTTTTTCCTGATAGTGGCGGGCATAGGAAGCCAGTTCCTCGCCCAGGCGCTCGATGGATTCATCGTTGGCGTTGAGGGTTTCTATTTCATCCAGCAGCTTTTGCTGCATTTCTCCGACTTCGGTCGGCTGGATCCGGTGCTTGCGAGCCAAGGTATAGATCGCGTCGAGGCGCTCCTCCAAATATTGCAGGCGGGCCGGGTCGGCATCGAAGTTATCGAGGAAGCGATTGAGCTCGCCGACGGCTTCTTCCACTTGAATCTGCGCGCTGGTGAGCAGGCTGCTGGCTTCGCCCAGTGCGCCGACCGAGTTGTTCACGCTCGACAGGCGATTGAGGCTGGCGGTCAGCGCGTTCAGCACATTGCCGGAATCGCTCTCGCTGCATTGCTCGACCACTTGTCGGCAAATGCCCAGCAGGGTCTCGGCGTTTGTCAGGTTCTTGTGTTCCTGCTCCAGTTGCTCGAGTTCGTTTTCGCCGAGGCCGAGATTCTCCAGTTCTTCCAGCTGATAGCTGAGCAGTTGGTGGCGAGCGCGTTGCTCGTCGCCGGAGTTGGACAGTCGCTCAAGCTCCTGACGCGTCTGGCGCCAGCGCTGGGCGGCCAGTTGAACCTGACGGGCCAGGTCGGTGGCGCCTGCATATTCGTCGAGCAAACGGCGATGAGTATCGGTCTTCAGCAGCGACTGGTGTTCATGCTGGCTGTGGATGTCGATCAACAACTCGCCGAGCGACTTCAGATCGCCGAGCGGGCAGGGCGTGCCATTGATATAGCCGCGGGAACGACCTTCGGAGGTGATGACCCGGCGCAGGATGCACGGGCCGTCGATGTCCAGGTCGCGCTCGGCCAGCCAGGCATGGGCTTCAGGGATGTCCACCAGGTCGAAGGTGGCGAGGATGTCGGCCTTGTCGGCGCCGGGGCGAACCACGCCGCTGTCGGCGCGATCGCCGAGGGTCAGGCCCAGAGCGTCGAGCATGATCGACTTGCCGGCGCCGGTTTCCCCTGTGATCACGCTCATCCCGCGATCAAGTTCGAGATCGAGATGTTCAACGATGGCGTAGTTGTGTACGGACAGGTGCACCAGCATGAAGGCCGCTCCCAGGCTTAAGGTCTGGTTATTTATACAGTGTTTTGTTTCGGGCTGACAATGCCCTTCCTTAGCTCGATTTGCTTGAACTCAAAAACTGCTTAGCGCATCCGGTAATGAGAATGCGGCACTTTTTTGTAGGGTTAATCATCGACAGCCCTTGAAGCCTGATTTTGCGGCCCCATATATCGGGGCAGAAGCGCGAGTCAGGCTCGCGGACGAAATTGAAAGGAGAATTCTATGGCTGACGAACAGACAGTAGATACGCAAAACCCAGAAGCCAATCAGGCGCCCGAAGGCTCGGGTGACGACCTGGCGACCCGTGTACAAGTGCTCGAAGAGCAATTGGCCGCCGCGCAGGATCAGTCTCTGCGTGTAGCTGCCGATCTGCAGAACGTCCGTCGCCGTGCCGAACAGGATGTCGAGAAGGCGCACAAGTTTGCGCTGGAAAAATTCGCCGGCGACCTGCTGCCGATCGTCGACAGCCTGGAGCGCGGTCTCGAGCTGTCGAGCCCGGACGACGAAAGCATCCGTCCGATGCGTGAAGGCATCGAACTGACCTTGAAAATGTTCCACGACACCCTCAAGCGTTATCAGCTTGAAGCGATCGACCCGCATGGCGAACCGTTCAACGCCGTTCATCATCAGGCGATGGCCATGCAAGAAAGTGCCGACGTAGAGCCGAACAGCGTTCTGAAGGTGTTCCAGAAGGGTTATCAGCTCAACGGTCGCCTGTTGCGTCCGGCCATGGTTGTGGTCAGCAAGGCGCCAGCGCCAATTTCGCCTTCGATTGACGAGAAGGCTTGAAATTAGCCGCAAGGCCCCCATTTAGAAGTCAAGCGTTTAAGTATTACCGCAGTTAGCCACCACTGCTGCGGCAACAAAATCCAAAGTTTCGGGAGAGTGAACATGGGCAAAATTATCGGTATCGACCTGGGGACTACCAACTCCTGCGTCTCCGTGCTGGAAAACGGCAAGGCCAAGGTTATTGAAAACGCTGAAGGCGCGCGCACCACGCCGTCGATCATCGCTTACGCCAACGATGGCGAAATCCTGGTAGGTCAGTCGGCCAAGCGTCAGGCAGTGACCAACCCGCACAACACCCTGTACGCAGTAAAGCGTCTGATCGGTCGTCGTTTCGACGAAGAAGTTGTGCAAAAAGACATCCAGATGGTCCCTTACAAGATCGTCAAGGCTGACAACAACGACGCCTGGGTAGAAGTGAACGGCCAGAAAATGGCACCGCCACAAATATCGGCTGAAATCCTGAAGAAGATGAAGAAGACCGCCGAAGACTACCTCGGCGAGCCAGTGACCGAAGCGGTAATCACCGTTCCGGCCTACTTCAACGACAGCCAGCGTCAGGCGACCAAAGACGCCGGCCGCATTGCCGGTCTGGACGTTAAACGTATCATCAACGAACCAACCGCAGCTGCTCTGGCTTACGGTATGGACAAGGCCAAGGGCGATCACACCGTGATCGTTTACGACCTGGGTGGCGGTACTTTCGACGTTTCCGTGATCGAGATCGCTGAAGTTGACGGCGAGCACCAGTTCGAAGTGTTGGCCACCAACGGTGACACCTTCCTCGGCGGTGAAGACTTCGACATTCGTCTGATCGACTACCTCGTTGACGAATTCAAGAAAGAAAGCGGCATGAACCTCAAAGGTGACCCGCTGGCCATGCAGCGCCTGAAAGAAGCCGCTGAGAAAGCCAAGATCGAGCTGTCGTCCGCTCAGTCGACCGACGTCAACCTGCCGTACATCACTGCAGACGCGACCGGTCCTAAGCACCTGAACGTGAAGATCTCGCGTGCCAAGCTCGAAGCACTGGTTGAAGACCTGGTTCAGCGCACCATCGAGCCTTGCCGCATCGCCATGAAAGACGCCGGTATCGACGTTGGCGCGATCAACGACGTGATTCTGGTCGGCGGTCAGACCCGTATGCCGCTGGTACAGAAGCTGGTGACCGATTTCTTCGGTAAAGAAGCTCGTAAAGACGTTAACCCGGATGAAGCAGTTGCCATGGGTGCTGCGATCCAGGGCGCGGTTCTGGCCGGTGACGTGAAAGACGTTCTGCTGCTCGACGTCAGCCCGCTGACCCTGGGTATCGAAACCATGGGTGGCGTGATGACCGCGCTGATCGAGAAAAACACCACGATTCCTACCAAGAAATCGCAAGTGTTCTCGACTGCCGACGACAACCAGGGCGCTGTGACCATTCACGTCCTGCAAGGCGAGCGTAAGCAAGCGGCGCAGAACAAGTCTCTGGGCAAGTTCGACCTGGCCGACATTCCACCTGCTCCACGTGGCGTGCCGCAGATCGAAGTGACCTTCGACATCGACGCCAACGGCATCCTGCACGTCGGCGCGAAAGACAAGGCAACCGGCAAGACTCAGTCCATCGTGATCAAGGCCAACTCCGGTCTGTCCGACGAAGAGATCGAGCGCATGGTGCGTGACGCCGAGGCGAATGCCGAGGAAGACCGCAAGTTCGAAGAGCTGGCCGCTGCCCGTAACCAGGGTGATGCTCTGGTTCACTCGACGCGCAAAATGGTTGCTGACGCGGGCGACAAAGTCACCGCTGAAGAGAAGACCGCGATCGAAGCTGCCGTGGTTGCACTGGAAGCCGCTGTAAAAGGCGACGACAAGGCTGCCATCGAAGCCAAGGTTGAAGAGCTGTCGAAAGTCTCGGCTCCGGTTGCCCAGAAGATGTACGCCGAACAGGCTCAGCCTGCTGAAGGCGCGGCGCCGCACGACGAGAAAGCTGAAAAGGCCGACGATGTTGTCGATGCCGAGTTTGAAGAAGTCAAAGACCACAAGTAAGTTGTTGGTCGGCCGGTTGACTGCCTTGCGGCGGTGACTGGTAGGATGTCGCCGCGCGGGAGCTTGCTCCCGCGTTGGCGTATCTGGAATACGTGAATTTTTACAACATGCGACAAGCCTCGCGTGTTGCTGGTATGGCCGGGAATGCTCCTGCTTTCCGCGCCGCAAGTACCACAAGAAACAAAGACCAGGATCGTTGAATTGACGTGAGTTGGGTCCGGGCCTGTATTGGGGCTCAACGAGTTTGGCCATCCTCAGGAGGGGTTTGCCGGACGTCCTCAAGAGTGCAAAGAACTTATGGCAAAGCGTGACTATTACGAAGTGTTGGGTGTTGAGCGTGGATCCAGCGACGCGGACTTGAAGAAGGCCTATCGCCGCCTGGCGATGAAGCATCACCCGGACCGTAATCCCGATGACAAAGCGTCGGAAGAACTGTTCAAAGAGGCCAATGAGGCCTACGAAGTATTGTCCGATTCCAGCAAGCGCGCGGCCTACGACCAATACGGTCATGCCGGCGTCGACCCGAGCATGGGTGGCGGTGGCGCCGGTTTCGGCGGGCAGAACTTCTCTGACATCTTTGGCGATGTCTTCAGTGACTTCTTCGGTGGCGGTCGCGGCGGTTCCCGTGGTGGCGCCCAGCGTGGCAGCGATTTGCGCTACACCCTGGAACTGAATCTGGAAGAAGCGGTACGCGGCACCACCGTGAACATCCGCGTTCCGACACTGGTCAACTGCAAGCCGTGCGACGGTTCCGGCGCGAAGAAAGGCTCGTCGCCGTCGACGTGCCCGACCTGCGGCGGCATCGGCCAGGTGCGCATGCAGCAAGGCTTCTTCTCGGTACAACAGACCTGCCCGCGTTGCCATGGCCAGGGCAAGATCATTTCCGATCCGTGCGACTCTTGCCACGGCGACGGTCGTGTCGAAGAGTACAAGACCCTTTCGGTCAAAGTGCCGGCCGGCGTCGATACCGGTGACCGCATTCGTCTGTCCGGCGAAGGTGAGGCGGGTACGCAGGGTGGTCCGACGGGCGATCTGTATGTCGTCATCAATGTGCGCGAACACGACATCTTCCAGCGTGATGGCAAGCATCTGTTCTGCGAAGTGCCGATCAGCTTCGTCGATGCGGCATTGGGCGGCGAGCTGGAAATTCCGACCCTCGACGGTCGCGTCAAACTGAAAATCCCCGAAGGCACCCAGACCGGCAAGCAGTTCCGCGTGCGTGGCAAAGGCGTGGCGCCAGTGCGTGGCGGCGGTGCGGGCGATCTGATGTGCCGCGTGGCCGTCGAAACCCCGGTCAACCTGAACCGTCGTCAGCGCGAACTGCTGGAAGAGTTCCGCAGCTCCCTGGCCGACGACAACAGCCACTCGCCGAAAACCACCGGTTGGTTCGACGGTGTAAAGCGCTTCTTCGGCGATTTGTAAGGAGTCGGCATGCGACGTATTGCAGTGATGGGCGCCGCCGGGCGCATGGGCAAAACCCTGATTGAAGCGGTGCAGCAAACGCCGGGTGCCGGTCTGACGGCGGCGGTGGATCGTCCCGACAGCACGCTGGTCGGTGCGGATGCCGGTGAGCTGGCAGCGCTGGGCCGGATCGGTGTGCCGTTGTCCGGTGATCTGGATCGCGTGGTCGAAGAGTTCGACGTGCTGATCGACTTCACTCACCCGACCGTGACCCTGAAGAATCTCGCGTTCTGCCGCAAGCACGGCAAGGCGATGATCATCGGCACGACCGGTTTCAGTGTCGAAGAAAAGCAATTGCTGGCCGAAGCGGGCAAGGACATTCCAATTGTCTTCGCCGCCAACTTCAGTGTGGGTGTCAACCTGTGCCTGAAGCTGCTCGACACGGCTGCGCGGGTGCTGGGTGATGATGTCGATATCGAAATCATGGAAGCTCACCATCGCCACAAGGTCGATGCGCCGTCGGGCACCGCTGTGCGCATGGGTGAAGTGATTGCCGATGCGTTGGGGCGTGACCTGAAAAAGGTTGCGGTCTACGGTCGCGAAGGTCAGACCGGTGCGCGTGAGCGTGAAACCATTGGTTTCGCTACCGTGCGTGCGGGCGACATCGTGGGTGATCACACCGTGCTGTTCGCCGCTGATGGCGAGCGTGTCGAGATCACGCACAAGGCATCGAGCCGCATGACGTTCGCCAAAGGCGCGGTACGTGCGGCGCTGTGGCTGGACGGTCGCGAGCCGGGTCTGTACGACATGCAAGACGTGCTCGACCTGCGTTAAGCCCCTGTTTAACCCGGTGCAAACGCCCTGTTTGCGCCGGTTTTTCCCGCTGAGCGACGACCTGTCGCATTCTCCGGCCTTTTAGGCTCTTTAGCGGTGGACCAAAAAAGCCTTTTTCTGTAAGCTACAGCTTTAGTGTGTCCACTAAAAGCGCGCAGAATAATTCAGTGAAGAAGCGGGGTGACGTGTCCATACGTCACTCCGCTTTTTTACAACCTGCGATTGCCCTTTCATGCGTTATTTACGGGAGGTCTTCTTGACTAAGCCAGCCATACTCGCCCTTGCTGATGGCAGCATTTTTCGCGGCGAAGCCATTGGAGCCGACGGTCAAACCGTTGGTGAGGTGGTGTTCAACACCGCAATGACCGGCTATCAGGAAATCCTTACCGATCCTTCCTACGCCCAACAGATCGTGACCCTGACTTACCCGCACATCGGCAACACCGGCACCACGCCGGAAGACGCCGAGTCCGACCGCGTCTGGTCCGCTGGCCTGGTCATTCGTGACCTGCCGCTGGTAGCGAGCAACTGGCGTAACACGATGTCCCTGTCCGATTACCTGAAAGCCAACAATGTTGTGGCGATCGCCGGTATCGACACCCGTCGCCTGACCCGCATCCTGCGTGAAAAAGGCGCACAGAACGGCTGCATCATGGCCGGCGACAACATCTCCGAAGAAGCTGCAATCGCCGCCGCGCAAGGCTTCCCGGGCCTCAAGGGCATGGATCTGGCGAAAGTCGTCAGCACCAAGACTCAATACGAATGGCGCTCGACTGTCTGGGATCTGAAGACCGACAGCCACGCGACCATCGACGCTTCCGAGCTGCCTTACCACGTGGTTGCCTACGACTACGGCGTCAAGCTGAACATCCTGCGCATGCTGGTCGAGCGCGGCTGCCGCGTCACCGTGGTGCCGGCACAAACTCCGGCTGCCGACGTACTGGCACTGAAGCCGGACGGCGTGTTTCTGTCCAACGGCCCTGGTGATCCGGAGCCTTGCGACTACGCGATCAAGGCGATCAAGGAAGTGCTGGAAACCGAAATCCCGGTATTCGGCATCTGCCTCGGTCACCAGTTGCTGGCTCTGGCCTCCGGCGCCAAGACCCTGAAAATGGGCCACGGCCACCACGGTGCCAACCACCCGGTACAGGATCTCGACACTGGCGTCGTGATGATCACCAGCCAGAACCACGGCTTCGCGGTAGACGAAGAAACCTTGCCGGCCAACGTGCGTGCGATCCACAAATCGCTGTTCGACGGTACCCTGCAAGGCATCGAGCGCACCGACAAGAGCGCGTTCAGCTTCCAGGGTCACCCTGAAGCGAGCCCGGGCCCGAACGACGTGGCGCCACTGTTTGACCGCTTCATCAACGAGATGGCCAAGCGACGCTAAGCGTTCGCCTTGAGACTGTAGAGAGAAGCCCCTCGAGGGCGGCCCCGACCCCGGCGGCCCCTTCGAGGCTTCAGAAATCGATCAAGACGGCTTGCCGACTGACCTGCGGATTTGAGTGACAAACCCATGCCAAAACGTACAGACATTAAAAGCATCCTGATTCTCGGCGCTGGCCCGATCGTTATCGGCCAGGCCTGCGAATTCGACTACTCCGGCGCCCAGGCTTGTAAAGCCCTGCGCGAAGAGGGTTACCGCGTCATCCTGGTGAACTCCAACCCGGCCACCATCATGACCGACCCGGACATGGCCGACGCCACCTACATCGAGCCGATCAAGTGGCAGACCGTTGCCAAGATCATCGAAAAAGAGCGTCCGGACGCGGTACTGCCAACCATGGGCGGCCAGACGGCTCTGAACTGCGCCCTGGACCTGGAACGCGAAGGCGTTCTGGAGAAGTTCGGCGTAGAAATGATCGGCGCCAACGCCGACACCATCGACAAGGCTGAAGACCGTTCGCGTTTCGACAAGGCGATGAAGTCCATCGGCCTGGCGTGCCCGCGTTCGGGTATCGCCCACAGCATGGAAGAAGCCAACGCGGTTCTCGAAACCCTGGGCTTCCCGTGCATCATCCGTCCGTCCTTCACCATGGGCGGCACCGGTGGCGGTATCGCATACAACCGTGAAGAGTTCGAAGAAATCTGCGCTCGCGGTCTGGACCTGTCGCCGACCAAAGAACTGCTGATCGACGAATCGCTGATCGGCTGGAAAGAATATGAAATGGAAGTTGTCCGCGACAAAAAGGACAACTGCATCATCGTCTGCTCGATCGAGAACTTCGACCCGATGGGCGTGCACACCGGTGACTCGATCACTGTTGCTCCGGCACAGACCCTGACCGACAAGGAATACCAGATCCTGCGTAACGCCTCCCTGGCGGTACTGCGCGAGATCGGCGTCGAGACTGGCGGTTCCAACGTGCAATTCGGTATCTGCCCGAACACTGGCCGTATGGTCGTGATCGAAATGAACCCGCGTGTATCGCGCTCCTCGGCGCTGGCTTCGAAAGCCACCGGTTTCCCGATCGCCAAAGTCGCGGCCAAGCTGGCTGTGGGTTACACCCTCGACGAACTGTCGAACGACATCACCGGCGGCAAGACCCCGGCGTCCTTCGAGCCGTCGATCGACTACGTCGTGACCAAGCTGCCTCGCTTCGCCTTCGAAAAATTCGCCAAGGCTGACGCACGTCTGACCACTCAGATGAAGTCGGTCGGTGAAGTCATGGCCATCGGCCGGACCTTCCAGGAATCCCTGCAGAAAGCCCTGCGCGGCCTGGAAGTGGGCGTTTGCGGTCTGGACGAGAAGCTCGACCTGAGCAATCCGGAAAGCATGAGCGTGCTCAAGCGCGAACTGACCGTGCCGGGTGCCGAGCGCATCTGGTACGTGGCAGACGCTTTCCGTGCCGGCATGACTGTCGAAGAAATCTTCGCCATGAACATGATCGACCCTTGGTTCCTGGTGCAGATCGAAGATCTCATCAAGGACGAAGAGAAGGTCAAGACCCTCGGTCTGTCCGCGATCGACCGCGATCTGATGTTCAAGCTCAAGCGCAAAGGCTTCTCCGATCAGCGCCTGGCCAAGCTGCTGGGTGTGACCGAGAAAAACCTGCGTACTCACCGCCAGAAGCTGGAAGTATTCCCGGTCTACAAGCGCGTTGACACCTGCGCCGCCGAGTTCGCCACCGACACCGCGTACCTCTACTCGACGTACGAGGAAGAGTGCGAAGCCGCACCGTCGGGTCGTGACAAGATCATGATCCTGGGCGGCGGTCCGAACCGTATCGGCCAAGGCATCGAGTTCGACTACTGCTGCGTACATGCTGCCCTCGCACTGCGCGAAGACGGCTACGAAACCATCATGGTCAACTGCAACCCGGAAACCGTTTCCACTGACTACGACACTTCCGACCGCCTGTACTTCGAGCCGGTTACCCTGGAAGACGTGCTGGAAATCTGCCGCGTCGAGAAGCCGAAAGGCGTGATCGTCCAGTACGGCGGCCAGACTCCGCTGAAACTGGCGCGAGCCCTGGAAGCTGCTGGCGTGCCGATCATCGGTACCAGCCCTGACGCCATTGACCGTGCCGAAGACCGTGAGCGCTTCCAGCAAATGGTTGAGCGCCTGAACCTGCGTCAGCCGCCAAACGCCACCGTGCGCAGCGAAGACGAAGCTGTTCGTGCTGCCGCCAAGATCGGTTACCCGCTGGTGGTGCGTCCGTCCTATGTACTGGGCGGTCGTGCGATGGAAATCGTGTACAAGGAAGACGAACTCAAGCGCTACCTGCGTGACGCGGTGCAAGTGTCCAACGACAGCCCGGTGCTGCTCGACCACTTCCTCAACTGCGCCATCGAGATGGACGTGGATGCGGTCTGCGACGGCAAAGACGTGGTGATCGGCGCGATCATGCAGCACATCGAACAGGCGGGTGTTCACTCCGGTGACTCCGCGTGCTCGCTACCGCCTTACTCGCTGCCGGCGCACATCCAGGACGAGATGCGCGAACAGGTCAAGAAAATGGCCCTGGAACTGGGCGTTGTCGGCCTGATGAACGTGCAACTGGCGTTGCAGGGCGAAGACATCTACGTCATTGAAGTCAACCCGCGCGCTTCCCGTACTGTGCCGTTCGTTTCCAAGTGCATCGGTGTCTCCCTGGCCATGATCGCTGCGCGCGTGATGGCCGGTAAGACCCTGCAGGAAATCGGCTTCACCAAAGAAATCATCCCGAACTTCTACAGTGTGAAAGAGGCGGTGTTCCCGTTCGCCAAATTCCCTGGTGTGGACCCGATCCTCGGCCCAGAGATGAAGTCCACCGGTGAAGTGATGGGCGTCGGCGACACTTTCGGTGAAGCTTTCGCCAAGGCCCAGATGGGCGCCAGCGAAGTGCTACCGACTGGTGGTACCGCGTTCATCAGCGTGCGTGACGATGACAAGCCACTGGTTGCAGGCGTGGCCCGTGATCTGATCAACTTGGGCTTCGAAGTGGTTGCCACTGCCGGGACTGCCAAGCTGATCGAAGCCGCAGGCCTGAAAGTGCGCCGTGTGAACAAGGTGACCGAGGGTCGTCCGCACGTGGTCGACATGATCAAGAATGACGAAGTCACGCTGATCATCAACACCACTGAAGGTCGTCAGTCGATCGCTGATTCGTACTCCATTCGTCGTAATGCCCTGCAGCACAAGATTTACTGCACCACGACCATTGCTGCGGGCGAAGCTATCTGTGAAGCGTTGAAGTTCGGTCCCGAGAAGACCGTGCGCCGCTTGCAGGATCTACACGCAGGATTGAAGGCATGAGCATAACCAAGTACCCAATGACTGTTCAGGGCGCTCGCGCCCTGGAAGAAGAGCATGCTCACCTGACCAAGGTCGTCCGTCCGAAGCTCAGCCAGGATATCGGTACGGCCCGCGAGTTGGGTGACTTGAAAGAAAACGCTGAATACCATGCCGCCCGCGAACAGCAAGGCATGGTCGAGGCGCGGATTCGTGACATCGAAGGCCGGATTCAGAATCAGGTCATCATCGACGTCACGACCATTGCGCACACTGGCAAAGTGATCTTCGGGACCACCGTCGAAATCGCTAACGTCGAGACGGATGAAAGCGTCACTTACCACATCGTGGGTGAGGATGAGGCTGACTTCAAACTCGGCAAGATTTCGGTCGGCTCGCCGCTGGCCCGTGCCCTGATCGGCAAGGAAGAGGGCGATGTGGTTGCCGTGAAAACGCCAAGTGGCGTTATCGAGTACGAGATTGTCGAAGTCCGTCACATCTGAAAACGGGCGCCCGCTGCGTGCGGGCGCCATGCTTTGGCAGCTGACCCAGATGCTTTGGGTCGGCGGTCTATGGCTGATTCATCTTGGCTTGCAGCCGGTGTTGGGCAAAATCGGCCTGGCACCGCTGTTGGTCGATGAAGTGGCCAGTGCATTTGAAGTGCTGGTGGTGGGATTCGCCGCCGCATGCGTGATTTTTCAGGCTTTGGTGCTGGTACAGGCCGAAGGCCTTGTCAGTCTATGGCGGGATTTTCGCGGTCAGGTGCTGCTGATGGCGTTGTATGCGTGCGCGATGTTTGTCGCAATACGTGTCGGCTGGCCGGATGCGCAGCGCTGGCAGGTGTTCAGCTTTCTGATCCTGGGGTTTTCCGGGCTGGTGCTGGTGCTGCAACCGGTGCCGGGATGGGGTGGCAGGGTGCGCGAAGCACACCCTTGACCCTTGTCATCACTTGAAGCGATGAACGTTCGACAGCTGCTTGTTGACGCTGAAGTTCTTGCGGTAAACCAGTGCCATCTTGCCGATGACCTGTACCAGGTCCGCTTTGCCGACCTTGCACAGCTCTGCAATGTGCGCCAGGCGCGACTCGCGATCGAGGATATTGAGCTTGATCTTGATCAGCTCGTGATCCGCCAGGGCGCGTTCAAGTTCGGCTAGCACACCTTCAGTCAAACCGTTGTCAGCCACAGTCAAAACTGGTTTCAGATGGTGGCCAATGGATTTGTACTGTTTCTTCTGCTCTGGAGTGAGCGGCATAATCTGACCCTTTCGTCTGGATTCTGTAAAATGGCGGCCATTTTACCCGAGGGTTCGTGGATCCGCCCAATTAATCACGACCCTTATCATCGAGGTGCCCAATGGCGCGTTCCAAGACAAGCCTTGGTTGGCTGAAAAGACATGTCAACGATCCCTATGTGAAGCAAGCGCAGAAGGATGGCTACCGCTCGCGTGCGAGTTACAAGCTTCTGGAGATCCAGGAGAAATACAAGTTGATCCGTTCCGGCATGAGCGTTGTCGACCTGGGCGCGGCGCCCGGTGGCTGGTCGCAGGTCACGAGCCGGTTGATCGGTGGTCAGGGGCGCCTGATCGCCTCGGACATTCTGGAAATGGACAGTATTCCGGACGTGAATTTCATTCAGGGGGACTTCACCGAGGACGAAGTGCTCGCGCGGATCCTTGAGGCCGTGGGTAATTCGCAGGTAGACCTTGTGATTTCCGATATGGCCCCCAATATGAGTGGTACGCCTGAAGTGGACATGCCAAAAGCCATGTTCCTTTGTGAACTGGCGCTTGATCTGGCGGAACGGATACTCAAGCCGGGTGGCAATTTCGTGATCAAGATTTTTCAGGGCGAAGGTTTTGATGTTTACCTGAAGGATGCTCGTCGGAAATTCGACAAGATCCAGATGATCAAGCCAGACTCCTCCCGCGGCAGTTCCCGCGAGCAGTACATGCTGGCCTGGGGTTACCGCGGGCGTAGTGAGTAACACGAGGTTTTTTGCCGGGGTGATAGGTTTTTCGTATTTTGCCCCGTGTGCATAAGCGAATATTGTGTAGAAAGTGTTTCACAAAGGGTTACAGACAGCGCCTGCCAGAGTTGTAGGTAATGTAGTAAGTTAGGCCGGTGAATATCATGCGAAGCGCGCGCCAGTAGCGGAGCTTGCTTCAGAGGGTAGTTAATTGAACGATATGGCAAAGAATCTGATCCTGTGGTTGATCATCGCGGCAGTCCTCGTGACGGTGATGAACAACTTCTCCAGCCCTAACGAGCCGCAGACCCTCAACTATTCCGACTTCATCCAGCAGGTCAAGGATGGCAAGGTCGAGCGCGTAGCCGTTGATGGCTATGTGATTACCGGTAAGCGCAACGATGGCGACAGCTTCAAGACCATTCGTCCGGCGATCCAGGACAATGGCCTGATCGGCGACCTGGTCGACAATCACGTCGTGGTCGAAGGCAAGCAGCCTGAGCAGCAAAGCATCTGGACCCAGCTTCTGGTGGCCAGCTTCCCGATCCTGGTGATCATCGCGGTGTTCATGTTCTTCATGCGCCAGATGCAGGGTGGTGCCGGTGGCAAGGGCGGGCCGATGAGCTTTGGCAAGAGCAAGGCGCGTCTGTTGTCTGAAGACCAGGTGAAAACCACATTGGCTGACGTTGCCGGTTGCGACGAAGCCAAGGAAGAAGTGGGTGAACTGGTTGAGTTCCTCCGTGATCCGGGCAAGTTCCAGCGTCTGGGCGGTCGCATTCCTCGCGGTGTGCTGATGGTCGGCCCTCCGGGTACCGGTAAAACCCTGCTGGCCAAAGCGATTGCCGGCGAAGCCAAGGTGCCGTTCTTCACCATTTCCGGTTCTGACTTCGTCGAGATGTTCGTCGGTGTCGGTGCCAGCCGCGTACGTGACATGTTCGAGCAGGCGAAGAAACACGCGCCTTGCATCATCTTCATCGACGAAATCGACGCCGTCGGTCGCCATCGTGGCGCCGGCATGGGCGGCGGTCATGACGAGCGCGAGCAGACTCTCAACCAGTTGCTGGTAGAGATGGACGGCTTCGAGATGAACGACGGCATCATTGTAATCGCTGCCACCAACCGTCCTGACGTGCTTGACCCGGCGCTGCTGCGTCCGGGCCGTTTCGACCGTCAGGTGGTGGTTGGCTTGCCGGACATCCGTGGTCGCGAGCAGATCCTCAAGGTTCACATGCGCAAAGTGCCAATGGGTGACGACGTTGCTCCGGCCGTTATCGCGCGTGGTACTCCGGGCTTCTCTGGTGCTGACCTGGCTAACCTGGTCAACGAAGCGTCGCTGTTCGCTGCGCGTAGCGGCAAACGCATCGTTGAAATGAAAGAGTTCGAACTGGCCAAAGACAAGATCATGATGGGCGCCGAGCGCAAGTCGATGGTCATGTCCGAGAAGGAAAAGCAGAACACTGCTTATCATGAAGCCGGCCACGCTATCGTCGGTCGTGTAGTGCCAGAGCATGATCCGGTGTACAAGGTGTCGATCATTCCGCGTGGTCGCGCGCTGGGTGTAACCATGTTCCTGCCGGAAGAGGATCGCTACAGCCTGTCCAAACGTGCATTGATCAGCCAGATCTGCTCGCTGTACGGCGGCCGTATCGCTGAAGAGATGACCCTGGGCTTTGACGGTGTCACCACCGGCGCGTCCAACGACATCATGCGTGCCAGCCAGATTGCACGGAACATGGTGACCAAGTGGGGTCTGTCGGAAAAGCTCGGCCCGCTGATGTATGCCGAAGAAGAAGGCGAGGTGTTCCTCGGTCGCGGCGGTGGCGGTCAGAGTGCCAGCTTCTCCGGCGAGACAGCCAAGCTGATCGACTCCGAGGTGCGCAGCATCATCGACCAGTGCTACGGCACGGCCAAGCAGATCCTCACGGACAACCGTGACAAGCTCGACGCCATGGCTGATGCGTTGATGAAGTACGAAACGATCGACGCTGAACAGATCGACGACATCATGGCGGGTCGTACTCCTCGCGAGCCTCGCGACTGGTCCGGCGGCACGGGTACACCTCCACCTCCAGTGGTTCAGGACGAGCGTCCGGAAACACCGATCGGCGGTCCGGCTGCTGACGTTTAAGGTTTGAAATGACTTCTGTACAGTCCCTGACCCGGTTGCCTTGCGGCAACCGGGTTCTTGATTTGGCCCGGACACACGTCATGGGCATTCTCAATGTCACTCCCGATTCTTTCTCTGATGGTGGCCGTTACAGCCAGCACGACGCAGCCTTGCGCCATGCCGAAGCCATGGTGTTGGCTGGCGCGACGCTGATTGATGTCGGCGGCGAATCGACCCGGCCAGGTGCGCGAGCGGTTTCTCCTCTGGAGGAGCTGGAGCGCGTGGCGCCCGTCGTTGAATTGATCAATCGCGAACTGGATGTGGTTATCTCGGTTGACACTTCAACGCCGGCGGTCATGCGTGAAACTGCGCGACTGGGTGCAGGGTTGATCAACGATGTGCGCTCCCTGCAGCGCGATGGTGCGCTGGACGCAGCCGCCGCCACTGGCCTGCCGGTGTGCCTGATGCATATGCTGGGTGAGCCTGGCGACATGCAGGACAATCCGCAGTATCAGGATGTCACCCGGGAAGTCGGCGAGTTTCTCGCAGAGCGCATGGCTCAATGTGCATTGGCGGGTATCCCGGCCAATCGGATCATTCTCGACCCCGGTTTCGGTTTCGCCAAAACCCTGCAGCACAATCTAAGCTTGTTCAAGCATATGGAAGCCCTGCATGCGCTGGGGCGGCCGTTGTTGGTTGGTGTTTCGCGCAAGAGCATGATCGGACATGCATTGAATCGTCCCGTGGGCGAGCGTCTGCATGGCGGTCTGGCGCTGGCGGCACTGGCGTCGGTCAAAGGTGCGCGTATATTGCGGGTCCATGATGTGGCGGAAACGGTAGATGTGGTGCGGATGATCGAAGCCGTGGAATCAGCCGAATAAGAATGATGGAGCACTTATGAGCAAGAAATATTTTGGTACCGACGGCATTCGTGGTCGCGTCGGTGAATACCCGATTACTCCTGACTTCATGCTCAAGCTCGGCTGGGCTGCCGGCATGGCGTTCCGCAAGATGGGCGCCTGCAAGGTGCTGGTCGGCAAGGACACGCGGATTTCCGGTTATATGTTCGAATCGGCGCTCGAGGCCGGTCTGACATCGGCGGGCGCCGATGTGATGCTGCTCGGACCGATGCCGACGCCGGCGATTGCCTACCTGTCGCGCACGTTCCAGGCTGAGGCCGGCATCGTGATCAGTGCTTCGCACAACCCGCATGACGATAACGGCATCAAGTTCTTCTCCGGCAAAGGCACCAAGTTGCCCGATGAGCTGGAGCTGATGATCGAAGAGTTGCTCGATACGCCGATGACCGTGGTCGAGTCGAGCAAGATCGGCAAGGTGTCGCGCATCAATGACGCCTCCGGTCGCTACATCGAATTCTGTAAAAGCAGTGTGCCGACCGGCACCAGTTTTGCCGGCCTGAGGATTGTCATCGACTGTGCCCATGGTGCGACCTATAAGGTGGCGCCGAGCGTCTTTCGCGAGCTGGGCGCAGAAGTTGTCGTCTTGTCAGCGCAGCCGAACGGCCTGAACATCAATGAAAACTGCGGCTCGACCCATATGGGGCAGTTGCAGGCGGCAGTGATGGCTGAGCACGCCGATCTGGGGATTGCCTTCGATGGCGATGGTGACCGGGTGCTGATGGTTGATCACACGGGCGCCATTGTCGATGGTGACGAGTTGTTGTTCATCATCGCGCGTGACCTGCATGAGCGTGACAAATTGCAGGGCGGCGTAGTCGGCACTCTGATGAGTAACCTGGGGCTCGAGCTGGCGCTGGCGGATCTTTCGATTCCGTTTATTCGTGCCAACGTCGGTGATCGCTATGTGATCGCCGAGTTGCTGGAGCGTAACTGGTTGGTCGGCGGTGAAAACTCGGGGCATATCGTTTGCTTCAATCACACCACGACTGGCGACGCGATCATCGCTGCATTGCAGGTGTTGATGGCGCTCAAGACTCGAAACGAAGGGCTGGCGCAAACCCGGCAGGCGTTGCGCAAGTGTCCTCAGGTGCTGATCAATGTGCGTTTTGGTGGCGGTGAAAGCCCGCTCGAGCATCCGGCTGTCAAGGAGGCCAGTGCGCGTGTTACCCAAGCGATGGCGGGTCGTGGTCGTGTGCTTTTGCGCAAGTCCGGGACAGAGCCTCTGGTGCGCGTGATGGTCGAAGGCGAGGACGAAACCCAGGTTCGAGGCTATGCCGAAGAACTGGCAAAACTGGTAAGTGAAGTTTCTGCCTGATTCGGCTTGCCAGCCATGATTGTGTTGGGTAACATCTGCGCCCACTTTGACCGACGAGGTACAGCATGCGTCGCCCTATGGTAGCTGGTAACTGGAAGATGCACGGTACCCGCGCCAGCGTCGCTGAGCTGATCAACGGCCTTCGTCATCTGGCCTTGCCAAGCGGTGTTGATGTCGCGGTATTCCCGCCTTGCTTGTATATCAATCAAGTGATTGATGGCTTGAAAGGCAAGTCGATTTCGGTCGGTGCGCAGAACTCTGCGGTGGAATCCATGCAAGGTGCATTGACGGGTGAGATTGCTCCCAGTCAGTTGGGGGATGCAGGTTGTTCCCTGGTGCTTGTCGGGCACTCCGAACGCCGCCAGATAATGGGCGAGCGAGACGGGATGCTGAATCGCAAGTTCGCAGCGGCACAGGCATGTGGCTTGATTCCGGTGTTGTGTATAGGGGAAACCCTTGAACAGCGCGAAGCCGGTAAAACTCTTGAGGTTGTCGGGCGTCAGCTGGGCAGTATCATCGAGGAGCTGGGTGTAGGTGCCTTTGCCAAGGCAGTCATTGCTTACGAGCCGGTCTGGGCTATTGGTACCGGACTGACTGCAACGCCGCAACAGGCGCAGGATGTGCATAAAGCCATTCGCGAGCAGTTGGCGGCAGAGAATTCTGAGGTCGCACGAGGTGTGCGGCTTCTATACGGCGGCAGCGTGAAGGCGGCCAATGCGGTCGAACTGTTCGGCATGCCGGATATCGATGGGGGGCTCATTGGTGGAGCTTCCCTGAATGCAGATGAGTTCGGTGCGATCTGTCGCGCCGCGGGAAACTGAAAAAATGCTGGAAACAGTCGTAGTCGTTTTTCATCTGCTGGGTGCATTGGGCGTAGTTGCTCTGGTTTTGCTGCAGCAGGGTAAAGGTGCGGATGCTGGCGCGTCTTTCGGAGCAGGTGCTTCAAATACTGTGTTCGGAAGCCAAGGTTCCTCTACCTTTCTTAGTAAGTTTACTGCTATACTTGCCGCCGGTTTCTTCATAACCAGCTTGGGGTTAGGTTACTTTGCTAAAGAGAAAGCTCATCAGCTGACTCAAGCAGGTCTCCCAGACCCAGCAGTGTTGGAAGTACCTAAGCAACAACAACCGGCTTCTGATGATGTCCCGGTGCTTCAAGAGCAAAAGTCGGCTACTCCAGCGACTGACGTACCTCCAGCTCAAGAGCAGAAGTAAGAAGGGTTTCAAACGTAGTTTTGCCGAGGTGGTGGAATTGGTAGACACGCAACCTTGAGGTGGTTGTGCCCATAGGGTGTAGGGGTTCGAGTCCCCTTCTCGGTACCAATTAGTCAGGAGAGCCCGCTGTTGCGGGCTTTCTTGCAGGTGGAAGGTTACATTGACCCTATAAGGGATCGGTCGTATACTTCTGCCCCAGCTTTGTCGCGGGGTGGAGCAGTCTGGTAGCTCGTCGGGCTCATAACCCGAAGGTCGTCGGTTCAAATCCGGCCCCCGCAACCAGTTTAAGGAGCCCCTTTTAAGGGGCTTTTTGTTAGCTGGACACTTTCAACGCCGCTATTCGACGGCGTTTCAAGGATGGGCGTTAAGCCCATTTTTTTATTTTGCAAAGCATGCACATATCATGCACTAGGGGGTTCAGGTGTCGAGCAAGCTAGAAGAGTTGCAGGCCTTGCTGGCCCCGGTGGTCGTGGCCCTGGGCTATGAATGCTGGGGGATCGAGTTTTCGGCTCAGGGTCGTCACTCGATGTTGCGCGTTTATATCGATAAAGAGGGCGGCGTGCTGGTGGACGATTGCGCCATTGTCAGCCGTCAGATCAGCGGTGTACTGGATGTTGAAGATCCAATCTCCGTTGAATACACCCTCGAAGTTTCCTCGCCTGGCATGGAGCGCCCGCTGTTCACTCTTGAGCAGTTTGCAAAATTTGCCGGTGAACAAGTGAAGATCAAGCTGCGCTCGCCTTTTGAAGGTCGACGCAACTTTCAGGGCCTTCTGCGCGGTGTAGAAGAACAGGACGTCGTGGTGCAGGTAGAAGACCATGAGTTCCTGTTGCCGATCGATATGATCGACAAGGCCAACATTATTCCCAGTTTTGACTGAGACGCGGATCCCGCGGATCCAATGGCTTGCGAAAGGCGAGGCGTACGATGAGCAAAGAAGTACTGCTGGTTGTTGAGTCGGTATCCAATGAAAAGGGCGTACCGGCAAGCGTAATTTTTGAAGCGCTGGAGCTGGCTCTGGCCACTGCTACCAAAAAGCGTTTTGAAGACGAAGTTGACCTGCGTGTGGAAATTAACCGCCACACCGGTTCTTACGAAACGTTCCGTCGCTGGACGGTCGTCGAAGAGAATGATCTCGATGATCCGGCCATCGAAACCTGGCCAAGCAAGGTTGCGGAAACGCATCCGGGCGCCAAGGTTGGCGATGTTGTCGAAGAAAAAATCGAATCCATCGAGTTCGGCCGCATTGCTGCACAGACTGCCAAGCAGGTCATCGTGCAGAAAGTGCGTGAAGCCGAGCGCGCTCAAGTGGTTGACGCCTATCGCGAGCGCCTGGGAGAAATCATCTCCGGCACCGTGAAGAAAGTCACCCGCGACAACGTGATCGTCGATCTGGGCAACAACGCTGAAGCGTTGCTGGCCCGTGAAGACATCATTTCTCGCGAAACTTTCCGTGTCGGCGTGCGCCTGCGTGCGCTGCTCAAGGAAATCCGCACTGAGAACCGCGGCCCGCAGTTGATCCTGTCGCGTACCGCGCCGGAAATGCTGATCGAGCTGTTCCGCATCGAAGTGCCGGAAATTGCCGAAGGCCTGATCGAAGTAATGGCTGCGTCCCGTGATCCGGGTTCGCGCGCCAAGATCGCCGTTCGCTCGAAGGACAAACGCATCGACCCGCAGGGCGCTTGCATCGGTATGCGCGGTTCGCGCGTCCAGGCAGTGTCAGGTGAGTTGGGCGGTGAGCGTGTTGATATCGTCCTGTGGGATGACAACCCGGCTCAGTTCGTGATCAACGCCATGTCCCCGGCTGAGGTTGCGGCAATTATCGTTGACGAAGATGCCCACGCCATGGACATCGCCGTTGGCGCAGACAATCTGGCTCAGGCCATCGGTCGTGGTGGTCAGAACGTGCGTCTGGCGAGCCAGTTGACTGGCTGGACCCTGAACGTGATGACCGAATCGGACATCCAGGCTAAGCAGCAAGCAGAAACCGGCGACATCCTGCGCAACTTCATCGACGAGCTGGAAGTCGACGAAGAACTGGCTCAGGTGCTGGTTGATGAAGGCTTCACCAGCCTGGAAGAGATTGCCTACGTACCGTTGGAAGAAATGCTCAACATCGACGGCTTTGACGAAGACATCGTCAACGAGCTTCGCGCTCGTGCCAAGGATCGTTTGTTGACCAAAGCCATCGCTACTGAGGAAAAGCTGGCAGACGCCCATCCGGCCGAAGACCTGCTCTCGCTTGAGGGTATGGACAAGGATTTGGCGATGGAACTGGCGGTGCGCGGCGTAATTACCCGCGAAGACCTGGCCGAGCAGTCTATTGACGACCTGCTCGACATCGACGGCATTGACGATGATCGTGCCGGCAAGTTGATCATGGCCGCCCGAGCCCACTGGTTCGAGTAATTAGGCGCGGCCTGAGGAGAGAAGTGCATGACGCAAGTCACGGTGAAACAACTGGCCGATGAGGTCAAAACACCGGTAGAGCGCCTGTTGCAGCAGATGCGTGAGGCAGGTCTGCCGCACACCGCCGCCGAAGAAAATGTGACTGACAGTGAGAAGCAGTCCCTGCTGACTCACTTGAAAAGCAGCCACAAGGCGAAAGTGGAAGAACCACGCAAGATCACGCTGCAGCGTAAAACCACCAGCACCCTGCGTGTGGCTGGTAGCAAAAGCATCAGCGTAGAAGTTCGCAAGAAGAAAGTTTTCGTACAGCGTAGCCCGGAAGAAATCGAAGCCGAGCGCAAGCGTGAACTGGATGAGCGTCGCGCAGTAGAAAATGCTGCCCGTCAAAAGGCTGAAGAAGAAGCCAAGCAGCGCGCCGAAGAAGAAGCGCGCCGCCAGCCTGCTGCTGCGCAGACCGCTACCAGCGACGCCGTTGCGGCGCCGGCTGCAGTTACCGAACCTGTGCGCGAAAGCGCGCCGGTGGTTGCCGCTGCTCCAGCTCCGTCTGCTGAAGTTCGCAACAAGCAGAACGAACAGCGCCGTCCTGACAAGCCACGTGCCGACGACAACAATCGTCGCAGCGGTGGTGGTGATGGCGAGCGCAAAAACGCTCCGCATCGCGCATCGGTCAAAGAAAAAGCGCCGGCTCCACGTGTGGCGCCACGCACTACCGACGAAGAAAGCGATGGCTTCCGTCGCGGTGGTCGCGGCAAGGCCAAGCTGAAGAAGCGCAACGCCCACGGTTTCCAGAGCCCAACCGGCCCTGTCGTGCGTGATGTGCAGATCGGCGAGACCATCACTGTTGGCGATCTCGCCAATCAGATGTCGGTCAAGGCTGCTGAAATCATCAAGTTCATGTTCAAGCTAGGTACTCCAGCGACCATCAACCAGGTGCTTGATCAGGAAACTGCTCAACTGGTAGCCGAAGAACTGGGCCACAAAGTGACCCTGGTCAGCGACACCGCCCTGGAAGACTCCCTGGCCGAGTCCCTGAAGTTTGAAGGCGAGTCGTTCTCCCGTGCTCCAGTCGTGACCGTAATGGGCCACGTTGACCACGGTAAAACTTCCCTGCTCGATTACATCCGTCGTGCCAAGGTAGCTGCTGGCGAAGCCGGTGGTATTACTCAGCACATCGGTGCGTACCACGTTGAGACTGATCGTGGCATGGTCACTTTCCTCGACACTCCGGGTCACGCGGCGTTTACCGCTATGCGTGCCCGTGGTGCCAAGGCGACCGACATCGTGATCCTGGTGGTTGCGGCGGACGACGGCGTGATGCCGCAAACCATCGAAGCAGTCCAGCATGCTCAGGCTGCCGGCGTGCCTCTGGTGGTTGCAGTGAACAAGATCGACAAGCCGGGCGCCGATCTCGATCGCATTCGCAGCGAACTGTCGGTTCACGGCGTGACTTCCGAAGACTGGGGTGGCGACACGCCTTTCGTTCCGGTTTCCGCGAAGATGGGTACTGGTGTGGACGAGCTGCTTGAAGCCGTCCTGCTGCAAGCTGAAGTGCTCGAACTGAAAGCGACTCCATCGGCTCCTGGCCGTGGTGTTGTGGTTGAATCGCGTCTCGACAAAGGTCGTGGTCCGGTGGCAACCGTTCTGGTTCAAGACGGTACCCTGCGCCAAGGCGACATGGTCCTGGTCGGTTCGAACTATGGCCGCGTGCGTGCCATGCTCGACGAGAACGGCAAGCCAATCAAGGAAGCCGGTCCTTCCATCCCTGTCGAGATTCTCGGCCTGGACGGTACCCCGGACGCTGGCGACGAGATGAGCGTGGTGGCTGACGAGAAGAAAGCCCGTGAAGTGGCTCTGTTCCGTCAAGGCAAGTTCCGCGAAGTCAAACTGGCTCGCGCTCACGCCGGCAAGCTGGAAAACATCTTCGAAAACATGGGTCAGGCCGAGAAGAAGACGCTCAACATCGTCCTCAAATCCGACGTCCGTGGTTCGCTGGAAGCGTTGAACGGTGCCTTGAATGGCCTGGGCAACGACGAAGTACAAGTGCGCGTAGTGGGTGGCGGTGTCGGTGGTATCACCGAGTCCGACGCTAACCTGGCACTGGCTTCCAACGCTGTACTGTTCGGCTTCAACGTGCGTGCCGATGCTGGCGCACGGAAGATCGTCGAGCAGGAAGGTCTGGACATGCGTTACTACAACGTGATCTACGACATCATCGAAGACGTCAAGAAAGCCCTGACCGGTATGCTCGGCAGCGATGTTCGCGAGAACATCCTGGGCGTGGCCGAAGTGCGCGACGTGTTCCGTTCGCCGAAGTTTGGCGCGATCGCCGGCTGCATGGTGATCGAAGGTGTTGTGCACCGTAACCGTCCGATCCGTGTACTGCGTGAAGACATCGTTATCTTCGAAGGCGAGCTGGAATCCCTGCGCCGCTTCAAGGATGACGCTTCCGAAGTACGTGCCGGCATGGAATGCGGTATCGGCGTGAAGAGCTACAACGACGTCAAAGTCGGCGACAAAATCGAAGTCTTCGAGAAGGTTCAGGTTGCTCGCAGCCTCTAACTCGCGCACTTCAAGGGCCACGCCGAGCCGCTGCATGCAGATGCGCGCCACGGCGTCAGGACTCTAAACGCAACGCCCGGTCTGGCATTTGTCAGGCCGGGCGTTTGCCGCTTTCAGACCTTGCGGGTTTCACCGTGGGGCAGTAACAGGTAACAAAATCATGGCAAAAGAATACAGCCGTACCCAACGTATCGGCGATCAGATGCAGCGCGAGCTGGCCCAACTGATCCGTCGCGAAGTCAAAGATCCGCGCGTCGGCCTGGTCACCATTACCGCTGTGGAAGTCAGCCGTGACGTCGGTCACGCGAAGATTTTCATCACCGTGATGGGTCAGGACAACGCCGAAGATATCGCGCAAAGCATCAAGGTGCTCAATGCCGCCGCAGGTTTCCTGCGCATGCAACTGGCCCGTGAAATGAAGCTGCGCAGTGTGCCGCAATTGCACTTCCACTACGACGAATCCGTTGTCCGTGGTGCGCACCTGTCGGCCCTGATCGAGCGCGCCGTGGCTGAAGACAATCAGCACGTCACCGCGCCTGCACCTGAAGACGCCAAGGAGTAATTCGGTGGCTCAGGTCAAACGTATCCGTCGTAACGTCAGCGGTATCATCCTGCTCGACAAGCCGTTGGGGTTCACCTCCAACGCCGCGTTGCAGAAGGTTCGCTGGCTGCTCAACGCCGAGAAGGCCGGTCACACCGGCAGCCTCGACCCGCTGGCCACTGGCGTGTTGCCGCTGTGTTTCGGTGAGGCCACCAAGTTCTCGCAGTACCTGCTCGATTCCGACAAGGGTTATGAAACCCTGGCGCAACTGGGCAAGACCACCACCACGGCAGACGCCGAGGGTGAGGTTTTGCAGGAGCGTCCGGTGACCGTTGGTCGCGCCGACGTCGAAGCGGTCCTGCCGAAATTTCGCGGTCAAATCAGTCAGATACCGCCGATGTACTCGGCACTCAAGCGTGATGGCCAGCCGCTGTACAAGCTGGCCCGTGCAGGCGAAGTAGTGGAGCGCGAACCGCGTTCTGTTACTATTGCGCGCTTGGAATTACTGGCCTTCGAAGGCGATACTGCGCGTCTTGCAGTGGATTGCAGCAAAGGCACCTATATTCGTACCCTGGTGGAGGATATCGGTGAGCAACTCGGTTGTGGTGCGTACGTCGCAGAATTGCGCCGTACCCAGGCCGGGCCTTTCACTTTGGCGCAAACCGTTACCCTCGAAGAGCTCGAAGCGGTACATGCCGAAGGCGGCAACGAAGCGGTCGATCGCTTCCTGATGCCATCGGACAGCGGCCTGCAGGATTGGCCGTTGCTGCACTTTTCGGAAGCGAGCGCGTTCTACTGGCTCAACGGCCAGCCGGTACGTGCCCCGGATGCTCCGAAGTTCGGCATGGTGCGGGTACAGGATCACAATGGTCGCTTCATCGGTATCGGTGAAGTGAGCGAAGACGGGCGCATCGCGCCACGTCGTTTGATTCGGTCAGAATGACCGGAAACCGGTGCGTATTACAGCGTGCCGGCGAGTGTGGCTGTTAACAGGCACGGTCACTACTCATTTATAGATACAGGGATTTGTCCCTGGCCTGTTGAAGCTGTTTCTCTGAAACAGTTTCCTGATAAAAGGATTGCCTCATGGCTCTCGACGTTCAAGAAAAAGCTCAAATCGTTGCTGACTACCAGCAAGCTGTTGGTGACACTGGTTCGCCAGAAGTGCAAGTTGCACTGCTGACCGCCAACATCAACAAACTGCAAGGTCACTTCAAGGCCAACGGTAAAGATCACCACTCCCGTCGTGGTCTGATCCGCATGGTAAACCAGCGTCGCAAGCTGCTGGACTACCTGAAAGGCAAGGACGTGAGCCGTTACAGCGCTCTGATCGCTCGCCTGGGTCTGCGTCGCTAATCAGCGATTGCGCTATGAGGTTGGTGGTCTGTGGGACGTCGGCGGTTTACCGCTGGCGCCTTGCAGGCTCCCAGCCTCAAGTTTTATCTGGATACACGTTTTACCCCGGACAAGCGTTGGGCCGATTCCCGACATTGCCCAAGAATTTCGCAAGAAACCAGTTCCCCCAAGAGCCACAAAGAAGGTAGGACACCGTGAACCCGGTAATCAAAAAATTCCAGTTCGGTCAGTCGACCGTTACCCTCGAGACTGGCCGCATCGCCCGTCAGGCCTCCGGCGCAGTATTGGTCACCGTTGACGACGACGTCAGCGTATTGGTGACCGTCGTCGGTGCCAAGCAAGCCGATCCGGGCAAGGGCTTCTTCCCTCTGTCCGTTCACTACCAGGAAAAGACTTACGCTGCCGGTAAGATCCCTGGCGGTTTCTTCAAGCGCGAAGGCCGTCCTTCCGAGAAAGAAACCCTGACTTCCCGACTGATCGACCGTCCGATCCGTCCGCTGTTCCCGGAAGGGTTCATGAACGAAGTGCAGGTTGTCTGCACCGTCGTTTCCACCAGCAAAAAGACCGATCCGGACATCGCTGCGATGATCGGTACTTCGGCTGCCCTGGCTATTTCGGGCATCCCGTTTGACGGCCCGATCGGCGCCGCTCGCGTCGCTTTCCACGAAAGCACCGGCTACCTGCTGAACCCGACTTACGAACAACAAGCCGCTTCGAGCCTGGACATGGTCGTTGCCGGTACCTCCGACGCCGTACTGATGGTTGAATCGGAAGCCAAAGAGCTGACCGAAGACCAGATGCTGGGCGCGGTACTGTTCGCTCACGACGAGTTCCAGGTGGTGATCAACGCCGTCAAGGAACTGGCCGCTGAAGCTGCCAAGCCAACCTGGACCTGGGCTCCGGCGCCAGAAGCCACCGAACTGCTGGGCGCTATCCGTGCCGAGTTCGGCGATGCGATCTCCCAGGCTTACACCATCACCGTCAAGGCTGACCGCTACGCACGTCTGGGCGAGCTGAAGGATCAGGTTGTTGCCAAGCTGTCCGGTGAAGAAGGCCAGCCTTCGGCTGCCGACGTCAAAGCCGCTTTCGGCGAAATCGAATACCGCACCGTTCGCGAAAACATCGTTAACGGCAAGCCACGTATCGACGGTCGCGACACCAAGACCGTACGTCCGCTGAACATCGAAGTCGGCGTTCTGCCGAAGACTCACGGTTCGGCGCTGTTCACCCGTGGTGAAACCCAGGCTCTGGTAGTCGCGACCCTGGGCACCGCCCGTGACGCACAGCTGCTGGACACCCTGGAAGGCGAGAAAAAAGACCCGTTCATGCTGCACTACAACTTCCCTCCGTTCTCGGTGGGCGAGTGTGGTCGCATGGGTGGCGCTGGTCGTCGTGAAATCGGTCACGGCCGTCTGGCCCGTCGTTCGGTTTCGGCCATGCTGCCAGCCGCTGACGTGTTCCCGTACACCATTCGTGTCGTGTCGGAAATCACCGAATCCAACGGTTCGAGCTCGATGGCTTCCGTTTGCGGCGCTTCCCTGGCCCTGATGGACGCTGGTGTGCCGATGAAGGCGCCGGTTGCCGGTATCGCCATGGGTCTGGTTAAAGAGGGCGAGAAGTTCGCCGTCCTGACCGACATCCTCGGTGACGAAGACCACCTGGGCGACATGGACTTCAAGGTAGCCGGTACCGCCAAAGGCGTCACCGCGCTGCAGATGGACATCAAGATCAAGGGCATCACCGAAGAGATCATGGAAATCGCTCTGGGCCAAGCCCTGGAAGCGCGCCTGAACATCCTCGGCCAGATGAACCAGATCATTGGCCAGTCGCGTACCGAACTGTCGGCCAACGCTCCGACCATGATCGCGATGAAAATCGACACCGACAAGATCCGTGACGTTATCGGTAAAGGTGGCGCGACCATCCGTGCGATCTGCGAAGAAACCAAGGCTTCGATCGACATCGAAGACGACGGTTCGATCAAGATCTTCGGCGAAACCAAGGAAGCCGCTGAAGCTGCTCGTCAGCGCGTTCTGGGCATCACCGCTGAAGCCGAGATCGGCAAGATCTATGTGGGTAAAGTTGAGCGCATCGTCGACTTCGGCGCATTCGTCAACATCCTGCCAGGCAAGGACGGTCTGGTGCACATCTCCATGCTGAGCGACGCTCGCGTAGAGAAAGTGACCGACATCCTGAAAGAAGGCCAGGAAGTGGAAGTGCTGGTACTGGACGTGGACAACCGCGGCCGTATCAAGCTGTCCATCAAAGACGTGGCAGCGGCCAAGGCATCGGGCGTGTAATCACCCCCTCGCTTTAGCGCAATGAAAATGCCCCGCCGTGAAAACGGCGGGGCATTTTTTTGTCTGCCATAAAGATCAAAAGCTCGCAGCCTGCGGCAGCGCCGGTAAAAACGCGGTGATAACCCGATTCCGCAGGAGCCGAAGCAGGCTGCGATCTTTGCTTTTGTGAAAACCGGTGCTAGGTTTAGCCCACCGCCCGTGTAGCTCAGCCGGTAGAGCAGCGCACTCGTAACGCGAAGGTCGCAGGTTCGATTCCTGTCTCGGGCACCACTTCCCTTATTTCACTTTGCGGCTCAGGTCCTCGACGGTACGTTTGAGCTGATCCATTGCACGATCCTGATCGTTGATCTTCTGTTTCAGACTTGAAATCTCGCTGTTGTTCGAGTTGGAGCTGGAACCGCTGTTGCGCTTGAGGTCTTCGACCTGGCGACCGAGGGTCTCCAGTTGGCGATCCTGCTCCTTGAGCTTGTTCTTCAGGTCGTCGACTTCTTTACTGCCGGCGCTCGAGCTGGAACCGCTGCTGCGTTTGAGTTCTTCAATCTGGCGTGACTGGTCACGGACGGTATCGCGGATCTTTTGCAGTTCATCAATGCTGATATCGCTTTTGATGACAACCTCTTTGCCGTAATCGTTGTGAATCAATGAAACTTTGTCGCCGTAGGAGGAACTGCTGGTGCTCAGTTCCAGCGCCATGGCGCTTGCCGGCAGCATCATGGCGGCGAGCAAGGTACTGGCAGACACAATGGAGCAAATCTTCGAAAAGCTGCGCATCACTGGTTTTCCTTGTGAACAGCGAGAGTGGGTGCCGAAGTGGCACAACGCTATGACTTGGAAAGCGGATTTATGTTCCGCAAGTCAACTTTTTGCGCCTGAGATGTAAAGAGCCGTGTAATTCGTCATGCAAACGTCCTATATTCGGTGCCTGCATGAGCATCGCCCAGCAGTTTTCAGATGATCCCGAATGGTTCCGAAGGCCGGACAATCCGCGTCAGAGAGATCCTTGATGATCCAGATCCATCCTCCATTCTTACGATCAGCGAGAACGCCATGACCGAATTAACTCAAGAGCAACGTCACGAACTAGCGCTGGAAAAATACATTCTGGACGTCCCTGACCTGAAAGAAGAGATCAAGGACCTGAGTCCCGATGATCAGAAGGACCAGATCCAGTGGGCATTCGAAGACGAAGCCGAAGCCCAGGGGTTGCAGCCGTGGGAGCTGACACTGAAATACACCAGCACCCCTGAAGAATTCGAGGCACAGCGCCTCGTGCTGCACAAAGAGGCGGCCGAAGTGCTGGGTGTCGAGTGGGACGAGTACTGCGAGATGAACAATCTCGTCGTATAAAAGCAGCTACGAGTTTCAAGCGGCAAGTCAAAGCAAAAGCGCTGTGGCTTGCAGCTTGTAGCTTGAAACTTGCCGTTGCTGTCAAAGGCTCAAGCGCATCGACAGATCCACCGCTTTGACATCCTTGGTCATCGCGCCGATCGAGATGTAATCCACCCCGGTTTCGGCGATCGGCAGCAACGTGCTTTCGTTGATGCCGCCGCTGGCTTCGAGTTTCGCCTTGCCGCCGTTCAGGCGCACGGCTTCGCGCATGTCGTCCAGGCTCAGCTCATCCAGCATGATGATGTCGGCGCCGGCGGCCAGCGCTTCCTTCAATTCATCCAGGCTTTCCACTTCGATTTCCACCGGCTTGCCCGGGGCAATCTTGTGGGCCGCGCTAATGGCCTGCGGGATGCCACCGCTGGCGGCGATGTGGTTTTCCTTGATCAGGAACGCGTCGTACAGGCCGATGCGGTGGTTGTGGCAACCGCCGCAGGTTACCGCGTATTTCTGCGCCAGACGCAGGCCTGGCAGGGTTTTGCGGGTGTCGAGCAGCTTGACCTGAGTGGCGCCGACGAAATCTGCCAGGTATTGCGCACGTGTCGCCACGCCAGACAGCAGCTGCAGGAAATTCAATGCGCTGCGCTCACCGGTCAGCAGCGAGCGCGCCGGGCCTTCCAGATGAAACAACGGCTGATTGGGCTTGACCCGTTCGCCATCGACCACTTGCCAATGCACCGCGACGCGCGGATCGAGCTGACGAAATACCGCATCGACCCACGCCGTGCCGCAAATGACGGCTGCGTCGCGCGTGATGATGGTGGCTTTGGCCAGGCGTTCGGCCGGGATCAGTTGCGCGGTGATGTCGCCGCTGCCGATGTCTTCGAGCAACGCACGGCGCACGTTGGCTTCGATTTCGGCGGTCAAATCGGCGAGACGTAGATTCGGCATAACGGGCTCCACAAACAAAGTGGTTCGATTATAGGGGCATGGCGCGAGCCAACCCAAGGCGAGAACTCGCGTGCCTGACTGCATCTGGTCGATTTCTTGTGAGTAAAGCCGGTTCAGTCGTGGTCATTGAGAGGGGGCGAGGCATAGGGGAAACCCTGACGGCTATAGCGCCGGGGACGACTTTTGCAAGATAATCCGCCTTGCATTTGACGTCATAGCTTTGACGTCCTGATTGGAACTTGTGGTAGCGGGCCTGCTCGCGAATGCATTCTTTCAATGACATTGATGCGGCTGACACACCGCTCTCGCGAGCAGGTTCGCTCCCACAGGGGCAGAGTTTGCTTGATCGAACGAATCACCGTTTCAGGAGGCTTGGATGCACAACGACGGGAAAGTAGTGCCTTTGTACAAGGCCACTACCGATCAGGCGAATCACTCGCCGCTCGCCCGCCTGCCTGTGATTCTGCTTCAGGTTCGCGACAAGGCTGCCCAGCAACTGCGCCACGGTTTGCAGGAACTGTTCGATAACGCTGACGACACGCTGTTTGAAATGGCCGATCGGGCGCGCAACGACGTCGAGCAGAACATTTTCTTCGAAGCCATGCGCGACCTGCGCCTCAAGCGCAAAAACATCGAGCGTGGTTTTCTCGAACAATTCTTCGAAGCATTCGTCGCCCTGACCCGACACGACGCCACGCACAACGCGCTGTCGGGTTCGCTGATCTACGAAGATTCGGCGCCCCGCACCGATGACATGGAACGCAATGTCGCCGTCGAAACCATGGTTGGCCGGGTGCTCAAGCGTGATGGCTTTGCCCTCGACCAATTGACCCTGCGCCTCAATGCGCTGCTCGACAATACCCTTGACGATCGACACAACCCGCTCGGCCCGGCAATGCTCTGCGAGTACTTTCTGCAGGCCGGACGTAACCTGGGCGTGGAGATCAAGGTCAAGCTGATCCTGCTCAAGCTGTTCGAACGCTATGTGCTGGCCGACACCGAACAATTGTATGCCGAAGCCAATCAGCTGCTGCTCGCCACCGGCGTCTTGCCGCAGTTGAAACCGGCACCGGCGCGCCGGGTAATCGACCGCGCGGTGGCCAGTGTGCACGACGAAGAAAGTGATGATCGGCAGCCGGCGGACGAAGGCGTGCAGGAAGTCTTCAGCGCCTTGCAGGCCTTGTTGGTGCAGGTGCGCGGCAGTGTCGCGCCGACCCTGGAGCCCAGCGCCGCCGCCCAGCCAATTACCACCCGCGACCTGCTGCGGCTGCTCTCACACTTGCAACAGTACGTGCCGGCGCTGGCGGCGCAGGACGACTTCGATCTGCGCAATCAGCTCGAACAACTGCTGACCCGGGTCAGCGTCAGAAGCGGCAAGTCGCGGGTCGTGGACGGCGCCGATGAAGACGTGATCAACCTGATTGCCATGGTCTTCGACTGCATGCTCGAGGATCGCAACCTGCCGGACTCGCTGAAGGCATTGATTGCCCGGTTACAGATCCCGATGCTGAAGGTTGCGGTACTCGACAAGAGTTTCTTCAGCCGCAGCAGCCACCCGGCACGGCGCCTGCTTAATGAAATCGCCGAGGCCGCCATGGGCTGGGGCGATTGCAATGGCGAGGCGCGCGATAGCCTGTACCTGCGCATCGAACAAGTGGTGCAGCGGCTGTTGAGTGATTTTGTCGATGACCCGGCGATTTTCTCCGAGCTGCTCGCCGACTTCCTCGCCTTCACCAGCGATGAACGCCGGCGCAGCGAATTGCTTGAACAGCGTTTGCGCGATGCCGAAGAGGGCCGGGCGAAGACCGAGCTCGCCAGGCGGCGAGTCGAGCAGGCGTTGAACCAGGCACTGTTGGGCAAGGTGCTGCCGCCCACCGTGGTCATGTTTGCGCAGAACGCCTGGAGCAAAGTGTTGATGCTGACCTGCCTCAAGCATGGCGATCGCTCCGCCGAATGGCAGGCCGATGTGCAAACCCTGGAGCAACTGATCTGGAGTGTGCAGCGTCATGACGATGCGGCAGCCGGCCTGCGCTTGCTGGCGCTGGTCCCGGGTCTGCTCAAGTCATTGCGTGACGGTTTGACCAGTTCGGCATTCGACCCGTTTGCCACCAGCGAATTTTTCAGCGAGCTCGAGGCACTGCATGTGCGGGTGCTCGAACCGTCCAGCGAGTCCGCTCAGGCTGAAGGGCCGGAGCTGATCGAAGTCTCGCAGCAGATCGTCCTGCCCGGCGCGGAGGAGGGCACGATGGCGCTTAGCCCGCTACGTCTGGGCCACGACGACGCCAGTGTGCGCCAGGTCGATCAGCTGCGGCCGGGCAGTTGGGTCGTGTTTCAGGAAGATGAAGAGCACACCCTGCGCTGCAAGCTCGCCGCAATCATCGAAGCCACCGGCAAGTATGTGTTTGTCGACCGCACCGGTATGAAAGTCCTCGAACACAGCCGCACCGGGCTGGCCCTTGAGTTCCGCCGGGGGGCGGCACGGGCACTGGACGACACCTTGCTGTTTGACCGGGCGCTCGAGTCGGTGCTGGGCAATCTGCGGCGCCTCAATCGCGCCAAGTGATCGCGCGTCGGGTGCCGATCACGGCATACTGGGCGCAACACAGTCGGCGTTGAAGGAATCGGTATGCAGTTGGATCCCGCTAGCGGGTGGTGTCACGGGGTGCAGGTCTGCCCATCGCCCAACTTCAATGAACGCCCCGCGGGCGAAATTTCCCTGCTGGTGATCCACAACATCAGCCTGCCACCGGCGCAATTCGCCACCGGCAAGGTGCAGGAATTTTTCCAGAATCGTCTGGATGTCACCGAACATCCCTATTTTGCAGGCATCGCCGACCTGCGCGTCTCTGCGCATTTTCTGATCGAACGTGACGGCACGGTGACCCAGTTTGTCTCCTGTCTTGAACGGGCGTGGCATGCGGGTGTGTCGATGTTCGAAGGCCGCGAAACCTGTAATGATTTTTCCGTGGGCATCGAACTCGAAGGCACCGATGATCTGCCCTTTACCGAGGCGCAGTATCAGGCGTTGATCACGCTGACGCGTCAGCTGCAAACAGCATTTCCGGCGATCACCGGCGCTCGCATCTGCGGGCACAGCGACATTGCACCCGGGCGCAAGACCGATCCTGGCCCGGCATTCGACTGGGCGCGTTACCGCGCGGCCCTGGCACAAGAGGAAGGACAATGAGTTTTCTGGTGTTACTGCTGGCGGTCTGGATCGAGAAATTCTCGGCCCTGCGTCATCGGATTCAACGCGATGGCGGATGGATCCGCGAGCTGAACAAACTCGAAACCGGCGCTCGGCTGGCCGACAAACCGTGGCTGATACTGACCATTCTGGTGCTGTTGCCGGTGGCGCTGCTGGGTCTGCTGCTGTGGGTGCTGGAGCCTGTGGCGTATGGCTTGCTGGCATTGCCGGTGCATCTGCTGGTGGTCATCTATGCCCTCGGACGCGGTGATCTGTTGGGCGGCCTCGGACCGTTTCGCGACGCCTGGCGCCGTGAGGATCTGCAAGCGGCGGCCCACGTCGCCAAACGTGACCTGAATATCTGCGCCGACAGTGGCGAGCAATTGCTCGAAAGCGTGCAACGGCACTTGCTGTGGCAGGCCTATCAGAGCTTCTTCGCGGTGATCTTCTGGTATTTCCTGCTCGGCCCGGTGGCGGCGCTGGCCTATCGCTTGTTGGCGCTGGCCGAAGCGCATGGTCAGAACCCGGCATTGGTCGAGCGCGCCGGGCAATTGCGCCATGCCTTCGACTGGGTGCCGGTGCGTCTGCTGGCCGCGAGTCTGGCGCTGGTCGGCAACTTTGTCGCCGTCAGCCGGGTGATGCTGCACGAACTGCTGAACTGGAACATCAGCGCTGCGCAACTGATCGACAAGGTCGGTCTGGCGGCTGGAGAAGTTCCGCCACCGGTGGTCGGACCGGAAGGCATCAACACCCTCGATTGCCTGTGGGAACTGCTGCTGCGGGCGGCGGTGTTGTGGTATGCCGGGTTTGCCTTGTGGACCGTGCTGGTTCACTGATCCTTCGGTGAAAGCACGTGTGGCGCGGGGATTTATCCCCGTTCAGCTGCGCAGCGGCCGCAAATCAAGCACACGCGGTGTGTCAGAAAGTCTGCGGTGTTTGGTTTTAAGACTGCTGCGCAGCCGAGCGGGGATAAATCCCCTCGCCACCGGTCGGTGGTCTGCCGCTGTAGCCGTTAACCTTAAGTTACAAAACCTCCCTTCGATTTGAGCTATACAGAGATGGCGCTCGATAGTGGCTATCTGCTGTCGCCCCGCGCCTGCCAATAAAAACAAGAAAAGCCAAGGGAGACTTCCAGTGAAGAGCTTGCTCTATCCCGCTGTCTCGCTGATGAACCGTCTGAGCTTCGGCATGAAGTTCAGTCTGATCAGCGTGCTGTTCCTGGTGCCGATGCTGGTGACCAATTTCTATCTGGTGCGCGATTCCTATCGTGAGTTCCAGGGTACCCGCGTCGAGCTGCAAAGCCTCGACCTGCTGGGTAGCAGCCTGACCCTGCGCCGGGATCTGGAGACCCTCAACAATCTGGTGCAGATCAACGTCACCCTTGGCCAGTCCGGCAAGGCCGGTAACGTCGAAGCGCAGATCACCACGCTGGAACAAGCGGTGCTGGCGCGCCTGCAAGGGCTGACGGCAATGACCGACGATCCCGAGCAGATCAAGGTGTTCGACGGCAAACGCGATGAAATGATTGCCGCGTTCAAGGCTCAGCAAGCGGAAAACTCACTGCAAAGCAAAAGTGCGCTGATCGGCAAACTGCTGGCGAGTGCGCAGATTTTCAGTCAGATCATCACCAGTCAGGCTGGTCTGAGCCGCGATAACCAAAGCGATATCCGCCAGCTCAGCGAACTGGTCACCCTGATTACGCCGACAGTGACGCAAACCCTTGGCGAAGGCCGGGCCATGGGCTCGTATTCGTTGGGTCAGGGCTTTCTCAACAGTTCTTCGAGCACCCGATTTGATGAATTGCTGGTGCAGATCGAGAAGCTCCAGGCCGAGTACGGCCTGAAGTTGCAGGACGCCCTCGGCTCCAGCAAAGCCGCCAGCGCCGCGCTCAGTGCGCAGGCCGATACCAGCAAGGCGACGTTGAAGCTGGCCAGCGAACTGTTCGAAGAACAGGTGGTGATGGCTGACACCCTCGATGCACCCTGGCAGGCCTTTTATGATCAGGTCACGGCGTTGATGGACAACACCTACCAGCTCAACGAAGCCACATTGAACTACCTCGACACCCAATTGCAGCAGCGTCTGACGCAGAACCGCACGCACATGGTCTTGCAGGCTGTCGCGCTATCGCTGGTGTTTGTGCTGATTTTCTACCTTTACGGCGGCTTCTACGCCTCGACCCGCACCACGCTCAAACGTCTCGGCGCGATGATGGACAAGGTCGCAGCGGGCGACATGACGGTCAATTTCAAAGCCAACAGCCGCGATGAACTGGGTGAGCTGGGCGAAGTGTTCAATGGCACGGTGAGGAAGATTCACGACCTGATCGAGCGCGTCGGCCAGACCGTTGCTGAGGTCGAGCGCCAGGCCGGGCAGGTTGAAAACGTCTCGGCGCAAAGCAATCTGGCAGTGGCCGGGCAGCGCACGCAGATCGAGCAGGTGGCGACGGCGATGAACCAGATGTCGGCCACGTCCATGGAAGTGGCGCGCAGTGCCGCTGCGGCGGTGAGCAGTGCGCACAGCGTCAACGACGAGACCCTCAGCGGTCGCGGCCTGGTCGAGTCACAGCAGGGCAGCATTGCCGCGCTGGCCAGCGAGATTGATCAGTCGGTGCTGGTGATCAACCAGCTGGCCAGCGACAGCCAGTCGATCAGTCGCGTGCTGGAGGTGATCAAGAGCATCGCCGAACAGACCAATCTGCTGGCGCTTAACGCCGCGATCGAAGCGGC
The DNA here is from genome assembly GCF_014268495.2 of Pseudomonas monsensis. Classification (NCBI taxonomy): domain Bacteria; kingdom Pseudomonadati; phylum Pseudomonadota; class Gammaproteobacteria; order Pseudomonadales; family Pseudomonadaceae; genus Pseudomonas; species Pseudomonas monsensis. The sequence goes on from NZ_CP077087.1 coordinate 1,185,772, forward strand.
GCGCGCAGGCGAGCAGGGCCGTGGTTTTGCCGTGGTCGCCGATGAAGTGCGCACCCTGGCCAAACGCACCCAGCAATCGACCGAAGAAATCGAACAGATGATCGCCAAGCTGCACGGCGGTGTCGGGGCGGCGGTCAAGGCCATGGGGGTCAGCCATCAAATGGCCAACGGCACCGTGGGGCAGTCGGAAAAGGTCCAGCAGGCGCTGGAAAACATCCTCGGTGCGGTGGGCATGATCGTCGATCAGAACCAGCAGATTGCCGCCGCGGTAGAGCAACAGACGGCGGTGGCCCATGACATCGACCAGAACATCGTCGAGATCAACCGTGCCGGCGAGCGCACGGCGCAAGGCGCCCACCAGACCGAAGACGCCAGCCGTGCGCTCTCGGCCCAGGTGGTGGAGCTGAAACAGCTGATCAGCGCCTTTCGTGTGTAGGTAGAACGCTAATCCCGTGTAGGAGTGAGCCTGCTCGCGATGGCGGTGTGCCAAAGAATCAATACTTTGCTGACACACCGCCATCGCGAGCAGGCTCACTCCTACACAGGGGGCAGCGTCTTGTCTGAATTTTTTGTAGTCCTTTTTTACTGATGGTCGTAAGCCAATTCCTGTTTGCCTCCAGTTGCTGGCTTTTTGTCATTCATCAGCCACTATCCTTGCTCAGTTGATCGCCAACCGGAGGCCCCGCTCATGTCCGTCGCAACCTTGGGAATCCAAGGCCGTTGTGCCCATTGCCATACCACGCTTGTGCTCAAGCCCTGGCAACTCAACGCGATCGCAATCAATGAAGCCTTCACCTGCGAGCATTGCCAGAAAACCCTCGAGCTGCGCTGCCCGCAACAGATGAAGCGCTTCAAGTCCCTCGATTCGCTGGCGCTGTTGCGCTTCAGCGCCTCGCTCACGGTGTGCACCGCGTTGCTGGTGGCGTTGGTGATGGAGTGGATTGGCCTGCTCAGTGTCAGCGAGCAACTGAATGCTTCGTTGATTACGATTTTTGTGTACTTCGTGTTCGTGCGTCATGCGCGTCAGCGACAGGATCTGACGCTGATTCTCGACGCGGCCAAGGCCCACGCCGACTGATTACCAGCCGAACACTTCGCAGCTGTTGGCGGTGCTGACGCTGGCCAGTTGTTGCGGGCTGATGTTCATCAGTTCGGCGAGCGCCGCGCAGATCGCCGGCAGATGCGCCGGGCTGTTGCGCTGGCCGGGGAACATGACGGGCGCCATGTCCGGTGAATCGGTTTCCAGCACGATCGACTCCAGCGGCAGCTCGGCCAGCACTCGATGCATGCGCAGCGCTTGCGGCCAGGTGGGGGCGCCGCCCAGGCCCAGTTTGAAACCGAGTTTGATGTATTCGCGCGCCTCTTCACGGCTGCCGGCGAAGGCGTGGATGATCCCGGCGCGTTTGAGCTTGAAGCGTTTGAGTGTGGCAATCGTCGCGGCATGACTGCGGCGCACATGGATCAGCGCCGGCAACGCGAAATCCACCGCCAGTTGCAACTGCGCCTCGAACAACGCCTGTTGCCGCTCGCGGTCGAGGGTTTCGATGAAGTAATCCAGACCGATCTCGCCCACTGCGCACAACTGGCGGTGGCCGCGCCACCGCGCCAGCCAGTCGCCCAGCGTCTGCAAATCCTCGGGGCGATGCTGATCGAGGTACACCGGGTGCAGACCGAACGCCGCGTATAAATCAGGATCGCTCTGCACCAGATCCCACACCCGTTGCCAATTACCCTCATAGACCCCCAGCACCACCATGCGCCGCACGCCGAGGGCGCGGCTTTGCGCCAACAACGCCGGGCGATCGGCGTCGAAGTCGGGGAAGTCGAGGTGGGTGTGGCTGTCGATCAGCTCCACGGCTCAGTCCCGCAAAATGCGCTGCTTGAAGGTACGGGGAATGGCCTGCACACCGGGCTCGTATTCGGCTTGCTCGACGGCGGCCAGTGCCAGTTCCAGCGCCTTGTCGGCGATCAACTGGTGCTGCTGGGCCATGGCGTTGACCGGCAGTGGCAGGAAGTCCAGCAACTGCGTATCGCCGAAGGTGCCGAGGCGCAGCGGACGTGATTTCAGCGGGAAGTCATGCAGCGCGTCGAACACACCTTGCAACAGCACGTAGGAAGTGGTCACCAGCGCATCCGGCAAATGCCCCAGACGTTGCAGGAGTTCTTCCATCAGTTGTTTGCCGCATTCGCGGCTGAAGGATTCGGCATGCTCGACCAGCACTTCACCTTTGAAATCGACCAGGGCCTGTTTGAACCCGGCGGCACGTTCCTGGCTGATGCTCAGCTCGGGGCGGGCGCCGAGCAGGACGATCTGCTTCGGTTGCGGATCGAGCAGGCTCTGGGTCAGGTGCAGGCTGGCTTCGCGGTCGTCGCTGATCACCGAGCAGAAATGCTCCGGTTCCATGACCCGGTCGATGGCGATGATCGGCAGGCCCTTGGCCTGCAACTGGCGGTAGCTGTCGTCACCGGCCGGCAGACAACTGGCGACGATCAACGCATCGCAACGGCGGGCACGGAACAGTTGCAACAACTGGCGCTCGCTGTCCGGCGCATCGTCGGAGCTGGCGATCAACAACTGATAGCCGCGGGCCCGCGCACCTTGTTCCAGCAGTTTGGCAATCCGCGCGTAACTGGGGTTTTCCAGATCCGGCAGAATAAACCCCAACGTGCGCGTATGCCGGCTGCGCAGCCCGGCCGCTTGTGGGTTTGGTGTAAAGCCATGCAGGTCGACCACCGCCCGCACCCGCTCGACGGTCGCGTGACTGATGCGTTGCTGTTCGGCCTTGCCGTTGATGACGTAGCTGGCGGTGGTCACGGACACTCCGGCCAACCGCGCGATATCACTGAGTTTCAACCCGGGATTTCCTTGTTTTTTCGAGCGTGCGCCGAGATTTTCGCCAATCCTACCCGATTAGGGCAGGCGACTATTGTCGCAGCGCATCCGACAAGTTGGACTTCAAGGATGAGACATTATCGAGTAACGTGCCGATCAATCTAGATTAAACGTTTCAGCAGGCGTATTTTCTACGTTTTAGACGCCTTTGGCCGGTTCTGCCGTGAAACCGCCAAAACTGCCCCTGAAAGGGAAGCTGACAAGCGCCTAAGCTGCAACCATTCAAAACAATACCTGGCGTCATCAGGCGCCAAAAAGGAGATCGCATGCTCGAGCTCACTATAGAGCAGATATCCATGGGCCAATCGGCTGTGGATAAACCCGCCGCCCTGCAATTGCTCGCCAATCACCTGGTCGCCGATGGTCTGGTCGCCGACGGCTACCTCGCCGGGCTGCAGGCACGGGAAGCCCAGGGCTCGACCTTTCTCGGTCAAGGTATTGCCATCCCCCACGGCACCCCGCAAACCCGTGATCAGGTATTCGCCACCGGCGTGCGCCTGATGCAGTTTCCCGAGGGTGTGGATTGGGGCGATGGGCAAATCGTTTATCTGGCGATCGGCATCGCCGCCAAATCCGACGAACACCTGCGCCTGCTGCAACTGCTGACCCGTGCGCTCGGCGAGACCGATCTGGGCCAGGCGCTGCGGCGCGCCAGCTCGCCCGAAGCGCTGCTGAAACTGCTGCAAGGCGCGCCGCAGGAACTGGCGCTCGATGCACAGATGATCGGCCTCGGTGTGTCGGCAGACGATTTCGAAGAACTGGTCTGGCGTGGCGCACGTCTGCTGCGTCAGGCCGATTGCGTGAGCAATGGCTTTGCCGGCGTATTGCAGCAAGTCGAAGCGCTGCCGCTGGGCGATGGCTTGTGGTGGCTGCACAGCGAGCAAACCGTGAAGCGCCCTGGCTTGGCGTTCGTCACTCCGGACAAACCGATGCGTTACCTCGGTCAGCCGCTCAGCGGGCTGTTCTGCCTGGCCAGTCTCGGTGAAGCCCATCAGGCCTTGCTCGAGCGTCTGTGCGCGTTGTTGATTGAAGGTCGCGGCCATGAACTGGGCCGCGCCACCAGCAGCCGCAAGGTCCTCGAAGTGCTCGGCGGCGAACTGCCGGCCGACTGGCCGAGCGCCCGTATCGCGCTGGCCAACGCCCACGGTTTGCATGCGCGCCCGGCGAAGATCCTCGCGCAACTGGCGAAGAGTTTCGATGGCGAGATTCGCGTGCGCATCGTCGACAGCCAGGACAGTGCCGTGTCGGTGAAGAGCCTGAGCAAGTTGCTCAGCCTCGGTGCCCGGCGCGGTCAGGTGCTGGAGTTGATCGCCGAGCCGAGCATCGCCGCCGATGCCTTGCCGGCCCTGTTGGCCGCGATCGAAGAAGGTCTGGGTGAAGAAGTCGAACCGTTGCCAGCGGTGAGCCAGCAACGCGAAGTCATTGCCGATATCGCTGAAGTGCTGATCGCGCCGGCGTCCGGCGCTCAATTGCAAGCGATCCCGGCGGCACCGGGCATCGCCATCGGCCCGGCGCACATTCAGGTGCAGCAAGCCATTGATTACCCGTTGCGCGGTGAGTCCGCCGCCGTCGAGCGCGAGCGTCTCAAGCAAGCCCTGAGTGACGTAAGAACTGACATCCAGGGCCTGATCGAACGCAGCAAGGCCAAGGCCATTCGCGAGATTTTCATCACTCATCAGGAGATGCTCGACGACCCGGAACTGACCGACGAAGTCGACACTCGCCTCAAGCAAGGCGAAAGCGCCGAAGCGGCGTGGATGGCGGTGATCGAAGCGGCGGCCAGACAACAGGAGTCGCTGCAGGATGCCCTGCTCGCCGAGCGGGCGGCGGATCTGCGCGACATCGGTCGCCGGGTACTGGCGCAACTGTGTGGCGTGCAAACGGCGAGCGAGCCGGAGCAACCGTACATTCTGGTGATGGACGAAGTCGGCCCGTCGGATGTGGCGCGACTCGATCCGGCGCGTGTGGCGGGGATTCTCACCGCTCGCGGCGGTGCCACCGCGCACAGCGCCATCGTCGCCCGTGCCTTGGGCATCCCGGCACTGGTGGGTGCCGGCGCTGCGGTGTTGTTGCTCAAACCGGGCACGCCGTTGCTGCTCGACGGCCAGCGCGGTCGCCTGCACGTCGACGCCGATGCCGCGACCCTGCAACGCGCTGCCGAAGAACGCGACACCCGCGAGCAACGTCTGAAGATCGCGGCCGAACAGCGTCATCAACCGGCGCACACCATCGACGGTCACGCCGTGGAAGTGTTCGCCAATATCGGCGAAAGCGCCGGGGTCACCGCAGCGGTGGAGCAGGGCGCCGAAGGCATCGGCCTGCTGCGCACCGAACTGATTTTCATGGCCCACCCGCAGGCGCCGGACGAAGCGACTCAGGAAGCCGAGTACCGCCGCGTCCTCGACGGCCTCGCCGGGCGACCGCTGGTGGTGCGTACGCTGGACGTCGGCGGCGACAAACCGCTGCCGTATTGGCCGATCGCCAAGGAAGAAAACCCGTTCCTCGGTGTGCGCGGCATTCGCCTCACGTTGCAGCGTCCGCAGGTCATGGAGGCGCAACTGCGCGCCTTGTTGCGTTCGGCGGACAACCGGCCGTTGCGCATCATGTTCCCGATGGTCGGCAGCGTCGAAGAATGGCGTCAGGCCCGCGACATGACCGAGCGTCTGCGCCTGGAAATCCCGGTTGCCGACCTGCAATTGGGGATCATGATCGAAGTGCCGTCCGCTGCCTTGCTGGCGCCGGTGCTGGCGAAAGAAGTGGACTTCTTCAGCGTCGGCACCAACGACCTGACGCAATACACCCTGGCCATCGACCGTGGTCACCCGACACTCTCGGCCCAGGCCGATGGCTTGCATCCGGCGGTGCTGCAATTGATCGACATCACCGTGCGCGCGGCCCATGCCCACGGCAAATGGGTCGGCGTCTGCGGCGAATTGGCGGCGGACCCGCTGGCGGTGCCGGTACTGGTCGGCCTCGGCGTCGATGAGCTGAGCGTGTCCGGGCGCAGCATCGCCGAGGTGAAGGCGTGCATCCGCGAACTCAGCCTGACCCAGGCGCAAACCCTTGCTCAACATGCCCTCACCGTGGGCAGCGCGAATGAAGTGCGTGCATTAGTGGAGGCCCTGTAATGGCCAAGATTCTCACCCTGACCCTCAACCCGGCGCTGGACCTTACGGTCGAGTTGTCACGCCTGGAGGCCGGTCAGGTCAACCGCAGCGACGAGATGCACACCCACGCCGCCGGCAAAGGTGTGAACGTCGCCCAGGTGCTGGCTGACCTGGGGCATCAATTGACGGTCAGCGGTTTTCTCGGCGAAGACAATCTGCAAGCGTTTGAAACCCTGTTCGCCAGACGCGGCTTTGTCGACGCGTTCATCCGCGTGCCAGGTGAAACCCGCAGCAATATCAAAGTCGCCGAGCACGACGGCCGCATCACCGACATCAACGGTCCGGGACCGGTGGTGGACGCGGCGGCGCAGCAGGCGTTGCTCGAACGTCTGGTGCAGATCGCGCCGGGTCATGACGCGGTGGTGGTCGCCGGCAGTCTGCCTCGTGGCGTGAGCGCGCAATGGTTGCGTGAGTTGATCGAACGGCTGAATCAGCTCGGCCTGAAAGTCGCCCTCGACACCAGCGGCGAAGCGTTGCGCACGGCGTTGCAGGCCAGTCCGTGGCTGATCAAGCCGAACACGGAAGAACTCGCCGATGCGCTCGGTTGCGAGGTGGTGTCCCACGAAGCAGAGGCGCTGGCGGCTGCAGGTTTACACGCCCAAGGCATCGAGCATGTGGTGATTTCCCACGGTGCTGACGGTGTGAACTGGTTCAGCGTCGGCTCGGCGCTGCACGCGACGCCACCGAAGGTCACGGTCGCCAGCACCGTCGGCGCCGGCGATTCGCTGTTGGCCGGCATGCTCCACGGGTTGCTCAACGCCCACACACCCGAGCAAACCCTGCGTACAGCCACGGCGATTGCCGCACTGGCGGTGACGCAGATCGGCTTCGGCATCGACGATGTGGCGCAATTGACGCCGCTCGAACAGGGCGTGCGCGTGCGTCCCCTGACAGAACAATAAGAGGGTTTGTCATGAAATTAGCCATTGTTACGGCTTGCCCGAACGGCATGGTCACCAGTGTGCTGTGTGCGCGTTTGCTCGATGCCGCCGCGCAGCGCCAAGGCTGGAGCACCAGTGTTGAAGTGGTCGATGCGGCGCACCCGGAGCGTGAATTGTCGGCGGCGACCATCGAAGCGGCAGAATGGGTGTTGCTGGTGGCCACCGGCGACATCGACATGACTCGTTTCGTCGGCAAGCGCGTGTTCCGCATTGCCCCGGCGCAAGCGCTGCAGGATGTCGAAGCGGTGCTGCGTCGTGGCGCTGAAGAGGCTGAAGTGTATGTCGCTGCAGAGGCGGCGCCGGCTGTCGCTGCGCCGCGTGCACCGCGCATCGTCGCGATCACTGCCTGCCCGACCGGCGTCGCCCACACCTTCATGGCCGCCGAGGCGTTGCAGCAAACCGCCAAGCGTCTGGGCTATGAGCTGCACGTCGAAACCCAAGGCTCTGTCGGCGCGAAAACCCCGCTCGGCGCCACGGCGATTGCCGAGGCCGACGTGGTGCTGCTGGCGGCGGACATCGAAGTCGCCACCGAGCGTTTCGCCGGCAAGAAAATCTACCGTTGCGGCACCGGGATTGCCTTGAAGCAGTCCGAAGCCACGCTGAAAAAAGCCTTGGCCGAAGGTCAGGTGGAAAGCACCGCGAGTGACGGCAAGGCCCGGGCCAAGCAAGAGAGAACCGGGGTCTACAAACACCTGCTGACCGGCGTGTCGTTCATGCTGCCGATGGTGGTGGCCGGTGGTTTGATGATCGCCTTGTCGTTCGTCTTCGGCATCACTGCATTCAAGGAAGAAGGCACGCTGGCGGCGGCACTGATGCAGATCGGCGGCGAGACCGCGTTCAAGCTGATGGTGCCGCTGCTTGCCGGCTACATCGCCTACTCGATCGCGGATCGTCCGGGCCTGGCGCCGGGGATGATCGGTGGCTTGCTCGCCAGTACGTTGGGGGCAGGGTTCATCGGCGGCATCGTCGCCGGGTTCATCGCCGGTTATGCGGCCAAGGCCATCAGTCGCTACGTCGCCTTGCCGCAGAGCCTTGAAGCGCTGAAACCGATTCTGATCATCCCGCTGTTCGCCAGCCTGTTTACCGGGCTGGTGATGATCTACGTGGTCGGCAAACCGGTCGCCGGCATGCTAGCGGCGCTGACGCATTTCCTCGACAGCATGGGCACCACCAACGCGATTCTGCTTGGCGTGCTGCTCGGCGGCATGATGTGCGTTGACCTCGGCGGGCCGATCAACAAGGCGGCGTATGCGTTCTCGGTGGGGTTGCTGGCGTCGCAGAGTTACGCGCCGATGGCCGCGACCATGGCCGCCGGGATGGTGCCGCCGATTGGCCTCGGCATCGCCACCTTCATCGCCCGCCGCAAGTTCGCCCAGACCGAGCGCGAGGCGGGTAAAGCGGCGCTGGTGCTGGGGCTGTGCTTTATCTCCGAAGGGGCGATTCCGTTTGCCGCCAAGGACCCGCTGCGGGTGATTCCGGCGAGCATTGCCGGCGGTGCGTTGACTGGCGCACTGTCGATGTACTTCGGCTGCAAACTGATGGCGCCACACGGTGGTCTGTTTGTGCTGGCGATCCCGAATGCGATCAACCATGCGTTGCTGTATCTGCTGGCGATTGTGGCGGGGAGCCTGCTGACCGCTGTGGTCTATGCGACGGTCAAGCGCCCGGAATCGGCCGAGCTGGCGATGGAACCCGCCAAAGCCTGACACCGATCTCAGTAAGCGTGAGCCTGCTCGCGATAGCACTCTGTCCAAGACATCAATGTTGACCGACACACCGCCATCGCGAGCAGGCTCACTCCTACAAGAGCAGGTGTCATGGCGGAGTCATACAGCCGTGCTTAAGTTTTCCTTTTTTCAGGGAGAACTCCATGAGCGATTTCAATCTCGGTCGTCGGCGGGTCATGCAAGTGGTCGGTGCCGGTCTGCTGATGCCGGGGCTGGCGCCAGCGGTGATCGCGTCGGTCAAGGATCGGCCGCAACTGACGGACGGCGTGCAGTCCGGCGACCTGCAGGGCGACCGCGCGATGATCTGGAGCCGCAGCGACCGTCCGGCGCGAATGGTGGTCGAGTGGGACACCCGTAGCCAGTTTCGCCACCCGCGCCGGGTGATCTCGGCGCTGGCCGATGCGCGCACTGACTTCACCGCCCGGGTCGAACTGAGCGGGTTGCCCGCCGATCAGGCGATTTTCTATCGGGTGTATTTCAAGGACGCGCAAACCGGCGTCGCCAGCGAACCGTGGCTCGGCCACTTGCGCAGCGCACCGACGGCGCGGCGCAACATCCGTTTCGTGTGGAGCGGTGACACCGTCGGCCAGGGCTTCGGCATCAACCCGGACATCGGCGGCATGCGCATCTACGAATCCATGCGCCTGCGCCTGCCGGACTTTTTTATCCACAGCGGCGACACCATCTACGCCGACGGCCCGGTGCCGGCGCAACTGACCACCGAGGGTGGGCGCATCTGGCGCAACCTCACCACCGAAGCCAAGAGCAAAGTCGCGCAGACGCTGGACGACTATCGTGGCAATTACCGCTACAACCTGATGGACGAAAACGTCCGTCGCTTCAACGCCGAAGTGCCGCAGATCTGGCAGTGGGACGACCACGAAGTGGTCAACAACTGGTCGCCGGGCAAGCAGCTCGACGAGCGTTATCAAGAGAAAGATATCCACACCCTGGTCGGCCGTGCGCGCAAGGCCTGGCTGGAATATTCGCCGATGCGTCTGCAGGCGGCCGATGGCGGCGGGCGGATTTATCGCAAGCTCAGCTACGGGCCGATGCTCGATGTGTTCGTGCTCGACATGCGCAGCTATCGCGGCGCCAACGACGACAATCTCGGCGCGGCCAAGCCGTTTCTGGGGCGTGAGCAACTGGACTGGCTCAAGCGTGGGCTGCAGCGCTCCAAGGCGCAGTGGAAGGTGATCGCCGCCGACATGCCGATCGGCCTCGGTGTGCCGGACGGTGAAGTCAGCCCGGGCGTGGCGCGCTGGGAGGCGGTGGCCAACGGTGACCCCGGCCCGGCTCAGGGGCGTGAACTGGAAGTCGCCGAATTACTCGGTTTTCTGCGGGCGCAGCAAGTGCGCAATTTCGTTTTCCTCACCGCCGACGTGCATTACTGCGCGGCGCATCATTACCATCCGGATCGCGCGGCATTTCAGGATTTCGAGCCGTTCTGGGAGTTTGTCGCCGGACCGCTGAATGCCGGGAGCTTCGGTCCCAATCCGCTGGATAAAACCTTTGGTCCTGAAGTGGTGTTCCAGAAAGCACCTACGGCGCAGAACATGTCACCGTTCGCCGGATTTCAGTTTTTTGGCGAGGTGAACATTGAGGGGCAGAGCGGGGAGATGAGTGTGGTATTGCGGGATTTGAATGGGGTCGCGGTGTTCGAGCAGAAATTGCAGCCGGTTTGAAGATCAAAAACTACCCTCACCCCAGCTCTCCCGAAACCTCGGACCGCCCGGAGGGTGAGGGGGCCGACCGACGTTTCGGGAGGGTTAGGGGGAGGGCATTTTTTATTCGTCGCCATTCTCGTGATTTGCTCCAGTACATCTTCCATCTGCTGCATCACTTCAAGATTACTGAACCGCATAACTTCAATGCCCTGACGTTCCAGAAAAAGCGTCCGACGTTGATCGTGGATCAGGCCCGCCGTTTCATAGTGTTGACCCCCATCCAGCTCAATCGCCAGCTTCAGCTCTACGCAGTAAAAATCCAGGACGTAGGGTGGATACGGAAACTGCCTGCGGAATTTCAGATTGGCGATCTGCCGTGACCGAAGCTTTTGCCAAATCAATTGTTCGCAGTTGGTTTGGTTGGCGCGTAACTGGCGGGCAAACTGAGCGAGAGTGAGGCGATTTTGCATGCTTCACGATCCTTGTGAAGTGGCTGGAAATCTCACTGTAGCCGAGGCCCCTCACCCCAGCCCTCTCCCGGAGGGAGAGGGAGCCTACGGAGTTGTGTCGAGTTGTTCATCGACCTGAACGACCGAGTCGATTATGGATTCGGTGAAGCACCTTCGGGTCGGCGTGTTTATCAGGCATCCCCCAATCAGCCCCCTCTCCCTCCGGGAGAGGGGGCCTACGGAGTTGTGTCGAGTTGTACATCGACCTGAACGACCGGGTCGATTATGGATTCGGTGAAGTACTTTAAGGCCGGTGTATTGCTACAGCATCCCGCGATCAGCCCCCTCTCCCTCCGGGAGAGGGGGCCTACGGAGTTGTGTCGAGTTGTTCATCGACCTGAACGACCGAGTCGATTATGGATTCGGTAAAGCACCTCGGGTCGGCGTATTTATCAGGCATCCCCCAGTCAGTCCCCTCTCCCTCCGGGAGAGGGTTAGGGTGAGGGGTTCTTTGGTTGTGTCAGTACACGTCGCGGCGGTAGCGGCCTTGTTCGATCAGCCGCTCGACTTCGGCTGCACCCAATACGTCGTTGAGCACTTGATCGACGCCGGAGGCCATGCCCTGCAGGCTGCCGCAGATGTAGATCACCGCACCCTCGGCCAGCCATTTTTTCAGTTCGTCAGCGGATTCGCGCAGGCGATCCTGCACATAGATCTTCTGCGCCTGATCCCGGGAAAACGCCAGGTCCAGTCGCGCCAGATCGCCATTGATCAACCACTCTTCCAGCTCTGCCCGGCAGAGGAAATCGTGTTCGCGATTGCGCTCGCCAAACAGCAGCCACTGGCGCTGTTGACCGTCGGCAATCCGCGCCTTGAGCAAGCTGCGCAGCCCGGCGAGTCCGGTGCCGTTGCCGAGCAGAATCATCGGCACCGGCGCGTTCGGCAGATGGAAACCGCTGTTGCGACGTACGCGCAAACTGATGCTGCCGCCCACCGGGGCATGCTCGGTCAGCCAGCCGGAACCGATGCCAAGGCGGCCATCGGCATGCTGTTCCTGGCGCACGATCAGCTCCAGCACACCGTCGGCGGCAATCGAGGCAATCGAGTATTCACGCATGGCCAGCGGCACCATGGCATCGACCAGCGCCTGGGCGTGCAGGCCGACCAGATGTGCGCGATGTTCAGGCAACTGGCGCGAGGCGAGGGCGACGTCCAGCGGCTCTTCGAGGCCATTGATCTTCACTCGGGTTTCGCCACGAATGCCGAGACCGTCGAGGAAATGCTCGACCGCCCATGCACAATTGCGCGGCAGCACTTCCACCAGATCGCCGGCCAGCCAACTGCTGGTGCTCGGTGCGCTCAGGCCCAGCAGGTAGACCGGTGAGCCGCTGCTGTCGGGGTTCATCAGTTCGCGGCGCACCAGCGTCCAGTTTTCGTAGCTCGGCGCCTGCCAGGTGTCGACCGGCGCTTGTCCGGTGATCAGGCCGAGCTGAGTCTGCCAGTGACGCAGGGCGTAGGGGTCGCCGCTGTCGACTTCGACCGGGGCGAACAAAGTCTTGCCGCCTTGCTCGCTCAGCCATTGATGCAGGCGTCGGGCGAAGCCGCAGAAGTGCGCGTACTGGCGGTCACCCAGACCCAGTACGGCGTAGTTCAGCCCATCAAGATTCGCGGCGTTGCGCAGAACCTTGCGTTCAAACCCACGGGCGCTGTCCGGTGCTTCGCCATCGCCAAAGGTGCTGACGACGAACAGCGCATGGGGCGATTCGCGCAGATCCTGCTGGCTGACATTCGCCAGCGGCAGCACCTTCGCCGGCAATCCCGCCGCCTGCAGTTGACCGGCGGTCTGCCACGCCAGTTGTTCGGCGAAACCGCTCTGGCTGGCGAAGCCGATCAGCCACGGCGAGCCATCGCCGGTCGGTTGGGCGAGGCCTTGGCGCGCGTCCTGGATCTGTTTTTTCTTGCGGCGGCGATCCAGATACAGCAGCCAGCCAGTGATGAAAAACAGCGGCATGCACACGGCAGCGAGGGTGATGATGATTCGCCCGACGAGGCCGAAATAGCTACCGACGTGCAGCGCGTAAATGCTGGTCAGCAGTTGTGCCTTGAAGCTCTTGTCGGCGTAGCGGTCGACGCGTTTGACCACGCCGGTGGCCGGGTCGAGGGTGATCTGGTTCAGCGCGCGATCGTGCGGCGAGCTGTCGAGCAGATAGAACACGGTCGCTGGCTGGCCCGCGACGGCCGGCATGCGGATGTTGTAGGCGGCCAGGCCCGGGCCGGCGGCGCTGTAGATGCTGCTCCACATCGCCGCGTAATCGGCGGTCGGTGCCGGGCCGTCCGGTGCCGGGCCGCGACCACCGCGCACGCGCTCGTTCTGCGGCGCGTCGGAGAGTAATTTGGTCAGGCCTTTGTTGTACCACTCGTACGACCACGACAACCCGGTCAGCGCCAGTAGCAGATAGACCAGCAAGCACCAGGTGCCGGCCACCGAATGCAGATCCCAGTTGAAGGCGCGGCCCTTTTTCTGCCAGTCGAGGGTCAGCCACACGCGCCAGCTGTTCCACTGGCGCGGCCAGCGCAGGTACAGGCCGGAGAGGCAGAAGAACAACAGGATCAGGGTGCAGGCGCCGGTGATGTTACGCCCGGTGTCGCCCATGGCGAGGAAACGGTGCAGTTGCAGCATCAGGCCAAAGAAATCCTGGCCGACGGCATTGCCCATGAACTCGCCGGTGTACGGATCGAAGTAGCGCATCTCGCCACGCCGCTCGCCTTTGGGCGGGGTGAAGAACACTTTGGCTGCGTTGCCGCTGTCGGTTTCGACCCAGAGCATCGAGACTTTCTTGCCGGACGTGGCTTCGATGCGCTCGACCAGTTCAACGGGCGGCAGGACGCCGGCAACGTGTTTTTCCACCTGCAGCACGGAAGGGTTCAGCGCCCGCAGGATTTCGTCCTGAAACGAATAGGCCGCGCCGGTGATGCCCATCAGCGCCAGTACCAGGCCTGCGGTGATGCCAAAAAACCAGTGCAACTGGAACAGGGTTTTCTTCAACACGTCACTCGTCGTCCGTTCGAAAGTTGTTTTCACGGCGCGCATTATGCCGTGGGTTATCGAGAAGCGTTCTTTATTACGCACAAAAGCCCCGTTCAATGGAATGAACGGGGCCAAGCCTTTTGATCACATCACCTGTGGGAGCGAGCTTGCTCGCGAATGCAATCTGTCAGTGACATGAAGGCTGACTGACCCAGCGCTTTGGCGAGCAAGCTCGCTCCCACAGGTTCCACCTTGCTTAGAAGTGGAAGTTGGTGCTCAACAGCGCCGTACGCCCCGCCGCCTGGTTGGCGAAGTGAGTCGAGAAGGCTTTGTCGTAATAGGTTTCGTTGGTCAGGTTCTGCACGTTGAGTTGCAGGTCGACGTTCTTGGTCAGCTTGTAGGCGGCCATCGCGTCATAACGTACATACGAATCGACCATCGTGGTGTTGGCCACGCTGCCGTACACGTCGTCGACGTAGAACGCGCCGCCCCCGAGGGTCAGCTTCGGCGTGACCTGATAAGTGGTCCACAGGCTGGCGCTGTTTTTCGGCGTGTTCGGCAGTTCGTTGCCATCGTTGGCCTTGCCCATCGGGCCGCCGTCGACTTGTTCGCTGTCCATGAACGCGTAGCCGGCGAACACTTGCCACTTGTCAGTGATTTTGCCGCTGGCCGACAGCTCGATACCTTGCACGCGGGTCTTGCCGGCGTTCTCGTACGAGCTGGTGTCGACTTGTACGCGAGCGTTCTCTTTCTCGGTGCGGAAGATGTCGGCCGTCAGCGACAGGCGATCATTGAGCAGATCCCACTTGGTGCCGATTTCATAGTTCTTGGTGGTTTCCGGCTCCATGTCGCTGCTCAGCAGGTTGCCGCTGCGATCCGTGGTGCCGCCCAGCGGGTTGCCTTCCTGGCCTTCGCCCAGGGTGTTGCCCGGTGGCGTGGCGGAGGTGGCATAGGAGGCGTAGATGCTGCCGTTTTCCGCAGGCTTGTAGACGACGCCGAACTGACCGGTGACGAACTCGCTGGTGTCATCGCCCTTGGACGTGGTGGTGCCGGCAGCGTTGTAGGTTTTGTAGTCGGTGTCGAAGTGGTCGTAACGCAGGCCCATGTTCACCAGCCACTGCTCGTTCAACTCCAGCGTATCGAACACATACAGCGCGTAAGTGTTGGCCTGGGTGTCGGTGCCGGCGTAGTTGCGCGAGATCGCGCCGTTCCACGGATCGTTCGGGTTCGGGTTCGACAGCGAGGTGCAGTTGTAGCCGCTGGACGCGCCGATCATCGACGGGGTGCAGTTGCTGGTCGCGGCGCTGGTGCGCGGCGTAGTGTCAGTATTGACGTTGTATGAAGACTTCTGACTTTCCTCTCGGGTGTATTCGACGCCGGTGGAGAAGCTGTTCTTGAAGCCGGCGACGTAGAAGTTACCGAACAGGTCAGTCTGGTTGGTGGTGGTCTCGGTGTTGCTCACCCGGGTATTCGCCCGACGCCAGAGGCTGCCATTGTTGACGTTGCCCTTGCTGTCGTCCGGCTGGGTGAGGATGTAATCCTGCATGCTGGTGCCGTGGCGCAGGGTGTTCTTGATGGTCAGCGAATCGCTCAGGTCATGCTCGATGGCGAAGGTCGCGGTGTCGGTGCGGCCCTTGCGGAAGTCGCGATCCAGACCGTAGAAGTTGCTGTGATCGCCACCGGCGTATGGCTTGTCCGGGTTGGACTTGGTGCGTGCAGCCGAACCGCCAGCCGGGATGGTGTACGGGATGCCCGAATCCGGGGTGTCATTGCTTTCGAGGTGGTAGTAATCGAGGTTGACGCGGGTGTCGGTGCCCAGACCGAACGCCAGCGACGGGGCGATGCCCCAGCGGTCGTAGTCGACCTTGTCGCGACCGGCGACGTTGCTTTCGTGGCTCATCAGGTTCAGCCGGCCAGCAGCGGTGTCGCTGAACTGGTAGTTGCCGTCGAGGGTGTAGCGCTGGGTCTGGTCGGAGCCCCAGGTGAAGCCGCCGTCGAACGAATTGCCCAGGTGCGCTTTCTTGCTCACCAGGTTGATGCTGCCGCCCGCCGCGCCGCGACCGCCAATGGCAGAGTTCGGGCCCTTGCTGACTTCGATGTTTTCCACGGCGAAGATCTCGCGGCTCTGCGAACCGGTATCGCGCACGCCGTCGAGGTAGGTGTCGCCTTGGGCGTCAAAGCCGCGAATGAACGGGCGATCGCCCTGCGGGTTGCCGCCTTCACCGGCGCCGAAGGTGATGCCCGGCACGGTGCGCAGGGCGTCCTGCATGTTCAGCGCGCCGGTGTCTTTCAGGACTTGTTGCGGGATGACGGTGACCGAGCGCGGCGTGTCGACCAGCGGTGCGGTGTACTTGGGCGAGGAGGCTTTCTCGACCTGGTAGGACGTCGAATCCTGGGCTTCGCCCGTGATCGAGGTGGCGTCCAGGGCGATGGCATTGCCGGTGGCTTTGCTGTCGGTTTTTTCTGCGGCGAACACCATGTGACCAGCGGAGCCGGCGGTGATTGCCACACCGATTGCAGAGGCGAGCAGACGTGGTGAACTGACCGGTAATTGTGCGTGTTGACGTGCCATTTTTATTCCCCTCCCCAAGGATTTGAGGCGGCGGAATATAGGGTAAACAGGTATTCGTATCAATTGCGAAACATTGTTATTCGCACTGAATTTACATTCTTTACAATTTAACCTTACGGTTTTTGCCAGTTCATTCGTCTCTCGGGTTTTACACAGTCAATAAGAATCAATACCATTGCCGCCTCTTTGCCATCAGGTGACATTGCCATGCTGCTGCACATCCCCGGACTGTTCGCGAAAGACGAAGTGCAGCGTATCCGCGAGGCGCTGGAGCAGGCCGATTGGGCTGATGGCAAGATTACCGCCGGCTTCCAGTCGGCCAAGGCGAAGCACAATCTGCAACTGCCCGAAGGTCATCCGCTGGCCAAGGAAATCGGCGCGGCGATGCTGGAGCGGTTGTGGAAAAACCCACTGTTCATGTCCGCCGCGTTGCCGCACAAAGTCTTCCCGCCGTTAGTGAACTGTTACACGGCCGGCGGCAGTTTCGATTTCCACATCGACAACGCCGTGCGCCAGCCCAAGGGCAGCATCGAACGGGTGCGCACCGATCTGTCGGCCACGCTGTTCTTCAGCGAGCCTGAGGATTACGACGGCGGCGAGCTGGAGATTCAGGACACTTTCGGCACGCAACGGGTGAAGTTGCCGGCCGGCGACATGGTGTTGTACCCCGGCACCAGCCTGCACAAGGTCAATGCCGTCACGCGTGGCGCACGCTATGCCTCGTTCTTCTGGACGCAAAGCCTGGTGCGCGAAGACAGTCAGCGTGCGTTGCTGTTAGAGATGGACGGGGCGATCCAGCAACTGACCCGGGACATGCCTGATCACCCTGCGTTGATCCGCCTTACCGGCACGTATCACAACCTGCTGCGGCGCTGGGTCGAGGTATGAGTTTTCAACTCCGCCGCGAGGAAGTCCTCGACGCTGCGCAACTCAGCGCCATGCTCGAAGAAAGCCCGGCCCGTGCCGCGCAGGCGATTTTGCTGGCGGCGGGTGAGGGTGAAGTTGAGGCGCAGGCATTGCTCGGGCAAATCCTGCTCGACGGTCAGGGCATCGCCCAGGATCAACCGCTGGCACTGCGCTGGTTCGGCATCGCTGCCGGGCAAGGTCACCTGATGGCGCGCAACATGCTCGGGCGCTGCCACGAGCACGGTTGGGGCTGTGCGGCGGATGCGGCAATTGCGGCGCAGCATTATCGGATCGCAGCGAATGCCGGGCTGGATTGGGCGATGTACAACCTGGCCAATCTGTTGGCGACCGGGCGTGGGGTGGCGGTGGACCATCTGCAGGCGCTGGCGCTGTATCGGCGCGCGGCTGAATGGGGCCATGCGAAATCAATGAATCTGCTGGGGCGATATCTGGAAGAAGGGCAGGTGTGCCCGGCGGATCCTGCTGCGGCACGTGAGTGGTATCGACGTTCGGCTGAGGGCGGGGATTTTCGCGGGCAGTTCAGTTTCGCGGCGGTGTTGGCGGGGGAAGGGCGGATTGATGAGGCGCTCGATTGGCTTGAGAAAGCCTTGGCCGGCGGCAATCTGAATTTTCTGCGGGTGGCGAGTCAAACACTGTCGAGTGCGCCCGATCCCAGAATCCAAGGGATGGCTGCGCAGTTCGCGATTCGATATGCAGAGTTGCAGCGCGTCTGAATTCGCAAGCCCTCACCCTAACCCTCTCCCGGAGGGAGAGGGGACTGATTGGGGAATGCTTGAGAGGTGCGCCGACCTGAATGTGCTTTACCGAATCCATAATCGACGCGGTCTTTGCGGTCAGTGCATGACGTGCTACACCTCGGTCGGCTCCCTCTCCCTTGGGAGAGGGCTGGGGTGAGGGGCCTCGGTCTCAAGTACCCCGCAAAACTTCAAGCCGAACGCACAGACACAAAAAAGCCCATGACACGTCATGGGCTTTTCACTTGCCGCTAGCAGCTTGAAACGCGCAGCTGCTCTTACACGTAGAACGACTTCAACGGCGGAAAACCATTGAACTCAACCGCGCTGTAACTGGTGGTGTACGCACCGGTCGACAGCCAGTACAGACGATCACCGATTGCCAGGTTCAGCGGCAGGCCGTACTTGTAGTTTTCGTACATGATGTCGGCGCTGTCGCAAGTTGGGCCGGCGATCACCACTTCTTCCATCTCGCCTTTTTTCTCGGTCCAGATCGGGAACTTGATCGCTTCGTCCATGGTTTCGATCAGGCCGGAGAACTTGCCCACATCGGTGTAGACCCAGCGCTCGACGGCAGTGCGCGACTTGCGTGCAACCAATACCACTTCGCTGACCAGGATGCCGGCGTTGGCGATCAGCGAACGGCCCGGCTCGAGAATGATTTCCGGCAGGTCATCACCGAAGTCTTCCTTCAGGAAGCGGATGATTTCTTCGGCGTAGGTTTCCAGGCTGTTGGTGCGGGTGATGTAGTTGGCCGGGAAGCCGCCGCCCATGTTGATCAGCTTCAGGTGGATGCCGTCTTCTTCTTTCAGACGCTCGAAGATCACTTTGACCTTGGCGATCGCTGCGTCCCAGACGCTGATGTCGCGTTGCTGCGAACCGACGTGGAACGAGATGCCGTACGGCACCAGGCCGAGGTCGCGGGCGAGGATCAGCAGGTCCATGGCCATGTCGGTCTGGCAGCCGAATTTGCGCGACAGCGGCCAGTCAGCCGTGGTCGAGCCTTCGGTGAGGATGCGCACATAGACTTTCGAACCCGGTGCAGCCTTGGCGATGTTGCGCAGGTCGGCTTCGGAGTCGGTGGAGAACAGACGCACGCCCTTCTCGTAGAAGTAGCGGATGTCCTTGGATTTCTTGATGGTGTTGCCGTAGCTGATACGGTCCGGGCTGACGCCACGATCCATCACCTTGTCCAGCTCATAGATCGAGGCGATGTCGAAGCTCGAACCTTTTTCTTTGAGCAGGTCGATGATCTCGACGGCCGGGTTGGCCTTGACCGCGTAGTAGACCTTGGCGAATTCGAAACCGGCACGCAGGTCATCGTAGGCCTGGGCGATCATCGCGGTGTCGATCACCACGAACGGGGTTTCCTGTTTGTCGGCGAACGCCTTCATTTTGTCGAATGTAGCGCGCGCGAAATAGTCTTCGACCTGGATCGACATGCTGGGAACTCCTACTGGCAAACTAAGTTAAACAATGGGTGCAAATGAACGTCCTCCGTATCCCCACTTTGGTTCGCCTACTTCCCAAGGCATGTCGCCGAAAGCAAAAAGGCCATGGGGCGTTGCCCTTGGCCTTGCTGTCTCGTCGTCAGTACTTGAGCCGGATGGATCGTTTCCAGCATGGACGTTCGGCGCGAACTTTAGGGCGTGAGGGGCGTGAGATCAACTAAAAATGTCGCGTTTTTGCACGCTTCTGACGTGCGTCGCGTTCATCACTCTTTGTAGCCGACCGAGATGACGGACAGATGTTCCCCGAGAATTTTCAAGTGTTAAAAATACCTGCACGTTCGCGGCTTTTGTCGGCTAAGTCGTGGGTAAGTGTGATGGGCGCAACATCGGCGACGTTGGCGGCGAGAGGGGGGTGTGAGAGGGATTTTGGCTGTTTCGCAGGTCGCTTTAGACAGGCTGTGGGCTTATTCGGTGTTGAGATTCTTTTCCGCCTGATGAGTGAAGAAAAAATCACCCGGATCCTGTGGGAGCGAGCTTGCTCGCGAAGGCATTTTCACAGTCGACATCGTTGTTGACTGATATTCCG
The DNA here is from genome assembly GCF_014268495.2 of Pseudomonas monsensis. NCBI lineage: Bacteria > Pseudomonadati > Pseudomonadota > Gammaproteobacteria > Pseudomonadales > Pseudomonadaceae > Pseudomonas > Pseudomonas monsensis. The sequence goes on from NZ_CP077087.1 coordinate 1,205,914, forward strand.
CTTTCGCGAGCAAGCTCGCTCCCACAGGTTGTGTATTTTTTAGGCGACTACCGCTTCAGCAGGCGAGACGATACTGGTCTTCATCCCGCGCGAGCGCCCCGAGCTCAGATAAGCCGCAATCGACTCCTGCGTGACCTCACCGAGGAACACTCGCTCGGCATCCATCACCGGCAGCCACGAACGGTTGAACTCGTACATCCGCGACAACAGGATGCGCAAATGCTCGTCGTACGCCGCCGTGGCGTTGAACTCGCGCAGGAATTGCGCACAGGTGCCGGTCTGGCGGTGCAGGTCGCGACGACGCACATAGCCCAGCGCCTTGTTCTCGGCACAGGTGACGACCACGTAGCGGCGGTCATGCTCGTCCATCAATTCCAGGGCATCGGCCACCGGGGTTTCCGGGCTCACCGACGGCGCGTTGTCCGCCGCATCTTCTGCCTTCACCAACAACAGACGCTTGAGCGTGCTGTCCTGGCCGACGAAGTTGCTGACGAAATCGTCCGCCGGATGCGCGAGCAGGGTGTCCGGGTGATCAATCTGCAGCAGTTTGCCGGCGCGGAAAATCGCGATCTTGTCGCCCAGCTTGATCGCTTCGTCGATGTCGTGGCTGACCATGATCACGGTCTTGTTCAGCGCCCGTTGCATCTCGAAGAACTCGTTCTGGATCATTTCGCGGTTGATCGGGTCGACCGCACCGAACGGCTCGTCCATCAGCAACAGCGGCGCATCCGCCGCCAATGCGCGGATCACGCCGATGCGCTGTTGCTGGCCGCCGGACAGTTCACGCGGGTAGCGATGCAGATACTGCTTGGGTTCGAGCTTGATCATGCTCATCAACTCGCGGGCGCGGTCGTGGCATTTCTGTTTGTCCCAGCCGAGCAGCTTCGGCACGACGACGATGTTCTCTTCGATGGTCATGTTCGGGAACAGACCGATCTGCTGGATCACGTAACCGATGTTGCGACGCAGGGTCACTTCGTCGAGGTCGGTGGTGTCTTCGCCGTTGATCAGGATCTTGCCCGAGGTCGGTTTGATCAGGCGGTTGATCATCTTCAGCGTGGTGCTTTTGCCGCAACCCGATGGCCCGAGGAACACACAGATTTCGCCTTCATTGACGGTCAGGCTTACCGAGTCCACGGCTTTGACATCTTTGCCGTTGCTTTGGAAGGTCTTGCTGAGGTTTTGAAGTTCGATCATTTGAGGAGTCCTTTTGGAGTCAGCGTACGTTGCAGCCACTGCAGGAGAAGGTCGGCGAAGATCGCCAGAAGACTGACCAACAGCGCGCCGACGATGAGCATCGACATGTCGCTGCGGCTGATAGAGGCGAGGATCAACACGCCGAGGCCACCGGCGCCGATGGTCGCGGCGATGGTCATCACGCCGATGTTCATCACCACGGCGGTGCGCACGCCGGCGAGGATCACCGGTACCGCAATCGGCAGCTCGACCATGCGCAGGCGCTGGCCGAAAGTCATGCCGATGCCGCGTGCGGCTTCACGGATGCCCGGTTCGACGCCGGTCAGGGCGAGGTAGGTGTTGCGCATGATCGGCAGCAGCGAATAGAGGAACACCGCGGTGATGGCCGGCATCGGCCCCAGACCCTGGCCGAACTTGGAGTAGAACGGCAGCAGCAGGCCGAACAGGGCAATCGACGGCACGGTCAACAGCACCGTGGCGCTGGCCTGCAAGGGACCGGCGAGGCTCGGGAAACGCGTCATCAGGATCCCCAGCGGCACGCCGATGAGGATCGCCAGCGTCACCGCGATGCCGACCAGAGTGATGTGCTGCCAGGTCAGGTGCATCACCTGCTGCCAGTCGAGGTGGGAAAAGGCGTTCAGAAATTCCATGACTTTTCCTCCTTAGTTGAGTGGATGCTGGCGCAGGAAATCCGCGGCGACTTTCGACGGGCTCTCGTGATCGACATCGACCCGCGCGTTGAGCTGGCGCATGGTTTCGTCGTCGAACAGCTCCGCCAGTGGCTTGAGTTGCTCGGCCAGTTGCGGGTGCGCGTCCAGATACGCCTGACGCACCACCGGCGCGGCGGTGTAGTCGGGGAAATAGTGCTTGTCGTCTTCCAGCAGTTTCAGGCCGAACGCGTTGAGGCGACCGTCAGTGGTGTAGACCAGACCGGCAAACACTTGCCCGTTACGCAATGCGGTGTAGACCAGCCCCGCGTCCATCTGGCGGATATTCTTGCGGGTCAGGTTCATGCCGTAGAGCTTGACCATGCCGTCCAGACCGTCAGAGCGGTTTGCGAACTCGGTGTCCAGCGCCACCAGATGGTTGGTCTTGGCTTCAGCCTGCAACACCTCGTTCAACTGGCTGATGTTGTTGATCTGCGGGTACTCCTCGGCGACTTTTTTCGGCAGGGCGAGGGCGTAGGTGTTGCTGAATTTCGACGGGGTCAGCCAGACCAGGCCTTTTTTCGCGTCGAGTTCTTTCACCCGGGCGTAGGACTGTTCGCTGTCGAGTTTTTCGGTGACATGGTTGTAGGCCACCAGCGACACGCCGGTGTATTCCCAGAGCATGTCCAGTTGCCCGCTTTCGTGGGCGCTGCGGGCGAGGTTGCTGCCCAGACCACCGGTGATCTGCGCGTCGTAACCTTTGCTGCGCAGGTATTGCGCGGTGATTTCCGCGAGCAGGGTCTGCTCGGTGAATACCCGGGCGCCGAGACGGATTACCGGTTTTTCAGCGGCTTGCGCGATTCCTGCGAACAGCAGGGCACTACTCAGGATCAGGCCTAAGATCAAGCTAAGTCGTTTCATAAATATTCCTTCGCAAGAGCCTTAAGACGGGCGCAAACCGCGTTCCAGCCAGAGTCGGCTGGCGAGGGTGACGACGCCATCGAGCAGCAGGGCCAGCAGCGCGGTGCACGCGGCGCCGAGCAGCAGTTGCGGCTGATTGTTCAGGGCGATGCCGGGGAAGATCAGGCTGCCGAGGCTGTTGGCACCGATCAGGAACGCCAATGGCGCGGTGCCGACGTTGATTGCCAGCGCGACACGCACACCACCGACGATGATCGGCACGGCGTTGGGCAATTCGACTTTCCACAGCACCTGGCGCGGGGTCATGCCGATGCCGACGGCGGCTTCTTTCAGCGAGCCCTGGACGTTTTTCAGGCCTTCATAGGTGTTGCGCACGATCGGCAACAGGGAGGCGAGGAACAAAGCGAAGATCGCCGGACCACTGCCGATGCCGAGAATCCCCAGGGCAATCGCCAGTACGGCCAGCGGTGGCACGGTGTTACCGATATTGAAGATCTGCATGAAGCGTTCAGCGCGGCCGACCATGGTCGGGCGACTGAGGAAGATGCCGGCGGGGATGCCCACGACCAGGGCGGCCAGCATTGAAGCGAGGACGAGAATCAGATGAGCTTGCAGGTAAAACAACAAATCGTCGCGGTAGTGTTCGATCGTGTTGATGCCGATCCAGTGGATCAGCAGGGCCAGGAGCGCGATCACCACCGCACCTCCCATCAGCCCTTTGCCATAGCGGATAGCCACAGGCGGACTCCTTTTTTTGTAGTCGGCGAACGCTCTCCCGAGTGGCATGCCAAGCCTTGGCTGCCGGGAATAAACGTTCGCGAGAAGCAGCTCCCTCAGCACCGGCAAAAAGCGGTCTGAAAGCGAGCCATGAGCGCAGCCTCGTCAGGCTAACTTGCTGATTTTTCAGCCCCTGACGAAATGTCGTAACAGGGGATGGACGTCTCCGTGCTTTAAAAGGTTCCCATCTGAGACAGCATTTGGCCACCCTTAATGTGCTCAACGGTTCGGTTATTGCATCGAGTTGGGCTATAATCGCGGCCCTTTTTTGAATCACCGCCAGGCGATTTCCCATGACCAACCAGGCCGCCGAAGTCGCGAAACGCCGCACTTTCGCCATTATTTCCCACCCCGATGCCGGTAAAACCACGATCACCGAAAAGCTCCTGTTGATGGGCAAGGCGATTGCGGTGGCCGGTACGGTGAAATCCCGTAAATCCGATCGCCATGCGACATCCGACTGGATGGAGATGGAGAAACAACGGGGTATTTCCATTACCACGTCGGTCATGCAGTTCCCGTATCGCGAACACATGATCAACCTGCTCGACACCCCGGGCCACGAAGACTTCTCCGAAGACACCTACCGCACCCTGACGGCGGTCGACTCGGCATTGATGGTTCTCGACGGCGGTAAAGGTGTAGAGCCACGGACCATCGCCCTGATGGACGTCTGCCGTCTGCGTGACACGCCGATCGTCAGCTTCATCAACAAACTCGACCGCGACATCCGCGACCCGATCGAACTGCTCGACGAAATCGAAGCCGTGCTGAAGATCAAGGCAGCGCCGATCACCTGGCCGATCGGTTGCTACCGCGACTTCAAGGGCGTGTACCACCTCGCCGACGACTACATCATTGTCTACACCGCTGGTCATGGTCACGAACGCACCGAAACCAAGATCATCGAGAAACTCGACTCCGATGAAGCGCGTGCGCACCTGGGCGATGAGTACGAGCGTTTCCTCGAACAACTGGAACTGGTGCAGGGCGCCTGCCACGAGTTCAACCAGCAGGAGTTCCTCGACGGTCAACTGACCCCGGTGTTCTTCGGTACTGCACTGGGCAACTTTGGTGTCGACCACGTGCTCGATGCCGTCGTTGACTGGGCACCGCGTCCGCTGGCCCGTGTCGCCAACGAACGCACCGTGGAGCCGGTGGAAGAGAAGTTCTCGGGCTTCATCTTCAAGATCCAGGCGAACATGGACCCGAAACACCGCGACCGCATCGCCTTCATGCGTATCTGCTCGGGCAAGTACGAAAAAGGCATGAAGATGCGCCACGTGCGTACCGGCAAGGACGTGCGCATCGGCGATGCCCTGACGTTCTTCTCCTCCGAGCGTGAACAGTTGGAAGAGGCGTACGCCGGCGACATCATCGGTCTGCACAACCACGGCACGATCCAGATTGGCGACACCTTCAGCGAAGGTGAAGTCCTCGGTTTCACCGGTATCCCGCACTTCGCCCCGGAACTGTTCCGTCGTGTGCGTCTGCGTGATCCGCTGAAGTCCAAGCAACTGCGTCAGGGTCTGCAACAGCTGGCTGAAGAAGGCGCAACGCAGGTGTTCTTCCCGGAACGCAGCAACGACATCATTCTTGGCGCCGTGGGTGTGCTGCAGTTCGATGTGGTCGCCAGTCGTTTGAAGGAGGAATACAAGGTTGAGTGCTCTTATGAGCCGATCACTGTTTACTCTGCGCGCTGGATTGAATGCAGCGACAAGAAGAAGCTTGAGGAGTTTTCCAACAAGGCTGTGGAAAACCTGGCGTTGGATGGTGGTGGGCATCTGACCTACCTTGCGCCGACGCGGGTTAACCTGGCGTTGATGGAAGAGCGCTGGCCGGATGTGAAGTTCCGGGCGACGCGTGAGCATCATTAAGCGTTGAGCTGGTTTGTTCGAAAAGCCCCCTCGGTGTGTGCCTAGGGGGCTTTTTTTTGCTTGGTGGGTTTGGGGGTGTATCCGTTTCTGCGGGTGTTGCTGATTACGGTTTCGCCCTTACGGCGACTCACTTTTTTTACAAACGCCTAAAAAAAGTAAGCAAAAAAACGCTTGCTCCTACGTGCGGCCCGCTCGCTGGGGCTCGGGGTTCCTTCGCTGCGGGATCGATCCGGGCGCAGCGTCTCCGGTTTGCTTCGCTGCACCTACTCCCGCTGTGTTTGGCTGCGCCAAACGGTCGCTGCGCTCCCACGCCCGGATCAATCCCTCCACTCAGCCTTCCGATGTCGCCCGTGGATCAAGATCAAAAGCAGGCGAGCTGACACTCGGCCTATTGAGTGGTGAAGAGCACGGGTATTCGGCTTTGGATTTGTGGTGCTCTTGCCCCTCACCCCAGCCCTCTCCCGAAGGAGAGGGAGCCGATTTGTGGGTTTTTCAAAATCTGAGTTCGACTCGGTATCGCACGGCGGCGTAGCTCTCTCAAACACCGCGATCAGCCCCTCTCTCTGGGAGGGTGAGAGGCCGATTTGTTTGCTTTTCAGAACCTGAGTTCAACGCGGTATCGCACGTCGGCGTAGTTCGCCCAAACACCGCGGTCAGTCCCCTCTCCCTCCGGGAGAGGGTTAGGGTGAGGGGCTTTTGATCTTCGACTCCGTTTTTGTGATCTCGATGTTCTCGAACGCGACAAACGACATGCTGATCGTTAGTGTTCCAGCTCCACGCGCCTCGGTCAGCCCCTCTCTCTGGGAGGGTGAGAGGCCGATTTGTTTGCTTTTCAGAACCTGAGTTCGACTCGGTATCGCACGTCGGCGTAGTTCGCCCAAACACCGCGGTCAGTCCCCTCTCCCTCCGGGAGAGGGTTAGGGTGAGGGGCTTTTGATCTTCGGCTCCGTTTTTGTGATCTCGATGTTCTCGAACGCGACAAACGGCATGCTGATCGTTAGTGTTCCAGCTCCACGCGCCTCGGTCAGTCCCTCTCTCTGGGAGGGTGAGAGGCCGATTTGTTTGCTTTTCAGAGCCTGAGTTCAACGCGGTATCGCACGTCGGCGTAGTTCGCCCAAACACCGCGGTCAGTCCCTCTCCCTCCGGGAGAGGGTTAGGGTGAGGGGCTTTTGATCTTCGGCTCCGTTTTTGTGATCTCGATGTTCTCGAACGCGACAAACGGCATGCTGATCGTTAGTGTTCCAGCTCCACGCGCCTCGGTCAGTCCCTCTCTCTGGGAGGGTGAGAGGCCGATTTGTTTGCTTTTCAGAACCTGAGTTCAACGCGGTATCGCACGTCGGCGTAGTTCGCCCAAACACCGCGGTCAGTCCCCTCTCCCTCCGGGAGAGGGTTAGGGTGAGGGGTTTTTGATCTTCGGCTCCGTTTTTGTGATCTCGATGTTCTCGAACGCGACAAACGGCATGCTGATCGTTAGTGTTCCAGCTCCACGCACGTCGCTTTGAGAGGTCAATGGAATGACGAGTCGACTGACTCACCTGCTGCGCCTCGGCAGTTATTTCGGTGTGATGGCCTGGGTGCTCGGTGCGCTGCTGTTCATCAATCGCCTGAGTAGCATGGTCAAGCTGTTCATGGCGTTGTACCTGCGTCAGGAGTTGGGGCTGGCGATTGAGACCGTGGGCTGGTTGCTGTCGGCGTATGGTGCGGGGTTGCTGGTCGGTTCGATGCTCGGTGGCTGGCTCAGTGATCATGTGCGTACAGCGCGGCTGACCGCGACGTTGTTCTTTGTTTCGGTGTGGGTGTTGATTCTGCTGGGGCTGGTGACGCAAGTGCCGTTGCTCGCGGCATTGCTGTTGCTCAGCGGAGCCATTGATGGCGCCATTCGCACGCTGCATCAGCGCCTGATCATGGAATATTGCGAAGTGGCGCAGCGTTCGCGTGCGCAGGCTTTGAGTCACGTTGCGCGCAACCTCGGCATGGCCGCCGCGGGGGTGGCGGGAGGGGTGTTGGCGCAGACGGATTTTCGCTGGGTATTTTTTGGCAGTGCGGCGATGACGTTGCTGGCGTTACTGTGGTTTGTTCGCACCACGTGGCAGCGGCCGGTGCTGATCAATGACGAGCCATCCACGAGCGGTACAGGTGGGGCGGGTGGGCCGTTTCGTGACAAACCGTTCCTGTGGTTGCTGGCAGCGACGGCCGTGCTCGGCATCGCCTTCGACACGGTTTACAGCACGCTGGGTAACTATCTGCGCGATTACTACCAGTTGAGTACGGAGGCGATCGGCTGGCAGTTCGGGCTCAATGCGTTGCTGGTGATCGCGCTGCAGATTCCCCTGTCGCACTGCGGCGAGCGTTGGGGGACGCGGTGGCAAATGCTCGCAGGGAGTTTGTTGCTGGCCGGCGGCTTGGGCATGTTGCCGTTCGGTTCCGGACTGGCGTTCGTCTGTCTGTCGACGCTGATCTGGACTTTGGGTGAAGCGTTGTTCATGCCGCCGCTGAATGTGCTGGTGATGCAGTTTGCCCAGAGTGGCAAAAGCGGTCAGTACTTTGGCCTGTTCTTTATGAGCTGGAGTGCCAGCGCGTTGTTGTCGCCGGTGCTCAGCGCTCAGTTGTACGGTCAGTTCGGCGGCCACAGTGTCTGGCTGAGCAGCACCGTGTTGGTACTGATGTCGATTCCCTTGACGTGGCAAGCGACCCGTCCGCTTAGCTGATCCCGCGATAGACGTTATTCGAAACCTGTCTGTCTGCGCAGGGCATTTCTGCCTGCCCGTCGGCGTCCTATCTGGTGAACCCGATGGATCGGAACTAGATTTCACACAGCGCCAGTCAGGCACGCATGTCTCACCTGAAAAAGGATGGAGTCGGCTATGAAAAGCAGATTGCTACGGGTTTTATTGCTGTTGAAAGTGATGGTCATGCTGTCCCTCGGCACCGCGACGGCCTGGGCCGAGTGCGAGGATCACGATTCCCAGGCCTTTAACGGCCAGGTCGGGCACAGCGGCTTGATGCTCGCCAAGTCTGAATCCGAGCCGGGCGATCAGGGGCAGGGTGGCAGCGACGATGACGACGACTCGACTACCGATGATCCGGAATCTGATGGTCCGGACGACGAAGGCGACAGCCAGACGTAAACCGCAGGCAAAAGAAAACCCCTTCTGCCTCGACTGATGCGCAATCGAGACGGAAGGGGTTTGGTTAACACGTCACTCTGTTTGAAATGCGATCCCTGTGGGAGCGAGCTTGCTCGCGAAAGCGGTGTATCAGGCGACATCTATGTTGAATGATCCAACGCCTTCGCGAGCAAGCTCGCTCCCACAGTGTTTTGTATCGCTCTCCGGATTTGCTTATGCCGCGCCGTCGAGGAACTGCTCGGCGTAGTGGCAAGCCACCTGCCGGCTATCGAGTTGGCGCAACGCCGGCTCTTCCGTGCTGCAGCGCTCGGTCGCATACGGGCAGCGCTTGTGGAAAGCGCAGCCAGCGGGCGGGTTCAGCGGGTTGGGCAGTTCGCCGACGATCTTGATTTTCGGCTTGTTCGGGTCCGGGTGAATGGTCGGGGTCGCCGACAGCAGTGCCTGGGTGTAAGGGTGCAGCGGGCGCTCGTAGATGTCGTTTTTCGGGCCCAGTTCCACCGGGCGACCGAGGTACATCACCATCACGTCATCGGCCACGTGTTGCACCACCGCCAGGTTGTGCGAAATGAACACGTAAGCCGTGTTGAACTCCTGCTGCAGATCCATGAACAGGTTGAGCACCTGCGCCTGAATCGACACGTCCAGCGCCGAGGTCGGTTCGTCCGCCACCAGCACTTTCGGTTGCAGCATCATCGCCCGGGCCAGCGCAATGCGCTGGCGCTGACCGCCGGAGAACATGTGCGGATAGCGCTGATAGTGCTCGGGACGCAAGCCCACCTGCTTCATCATCGCCTGGACTTTCTCGCGACGTTCGGTCGCCGACAGGTTGGTGTTGATCAACAAAGGTTCAGCCAGCTGATCACCGATTTTCTGCCGTGGGTTCAACGATGCGTACGGGCTCTGGAACACCATCTGCACGTCTTTGCGCAGCTGTTTGCGCTGGGCCTTGTCGGCACCGGCGACTTCCTGGCCGGCGATTTTCAAGGAGCCGGACGACGGCTCTTCAATCAGCGTCAGAGCGCGGGCGAGGGTGGATTTACCGCAGCCCGACTCGCCGACCACGGCGAGGGTCTTGCCGGCCTCCAGCTCGAACGACACGCCGTTGAGTGCGCGCACGGTCGCATGGCCCTTGAACAGGCCACGGGAGACTTCGTAATGACGGGTCAGGTCGCGGGCGGTAAGTACGACGGCCATTACGCCACCTCCTGGTTCAGCGGGTAGAAGCAGCGGGCGAGGCTGTTGGCTTTCGGGTCAAGGCTCGGACGCTGCGCACGGCAGCTGTCTTGCACGTACGGGCAGCGCGGCGACAGCAGGCAACCCTGCGGACGGTCGTAACGGCCCGGAACGATGCCCGGCAGCGTCGACAGGCGCGAGGCGCCGAGGCTGTGCTCGGGAATCGCCTTGAGCAGCGCTTCGCTGTAGGGGTGCGCCGGGATGTCGAACAGTTGCGGCACCTGACCGACTTCAACGGCTTGCCCTGCGTACATCACGCACACGCGCTGGGCGGTTTCGGCCACGACCGCGAGGTCGTGGGTGATCAGTACCAGGCCCATGTTCTGTTCTTTCTGCAATGCCAGCAGCAGGTCCATGATCTGCGCCTGAATCGTTACGTCGAGCGCGGTGGTCGGTTCGTCGGCGATCAGCAGTTTCGGCTCGCCGGCAATCGCCATGGCAATCGCCACACGCTGGCTCATGCCGCCGGACAGTTGGTGCGGGTAGGCGTCCATGCGGCTGGCGGCGCCCGGGATTTCAACTTTTTCCAGCAGCTCGATGGCGCGTTTGCGCGCTTGCTTGCCGGACATCTTCAGGTGCAGGCGCAGCACTTCTTCGATCTGGAAACCGACGGTGTAGCTCGGGTTGAGCGCGGTCATCGGGTCCTGGAACACCATCGACAGGTCTTTGCCGACGATTTGCCGACGCTGACGATTGCTCAGCTTGAGCATGTCCTTGCCGTCAAAGCTGAGCGAGTCGGCGGTGACGATGCCGGGATGCTCGATCAGGCCCATCAGCGCCATCATGGTCACGGATTTACCCGAGCCCGATTCGCCAACGATGGCCAGTACTTCGCCCTTGTCGACTTTCAGGTCGAGGCCGTCGACAACGGGCGTCGCGGTCTTGTCGCCGAAGCGAACATTGAGATTCTTGATTTCTAGCAGTGACATGGGAATCTCCTCAGGCGGCGTTCTTGAGTTTCGGGTCCAGCGCATCGCGCAGGCCGTCGCCCATCAAGTTGATTGCCAGCACGCTGAGCAAAATGGTCAAACCAGGCAGGCTCACCACCCACCAGGCGCGTTCGATGTAGTCGCGGGCCGAGGCCAGCATGGTGCCCCACTCAGGGGTTGGCGGTTGTACGCCAAGGCCGAGGAAGCCCAACGCGGCGGCATCGAGAATCGCCGACGAGAAGCTCAGGGTCGCCTGCACGATCAGCGGCGCCATGCAGTTCGGCAGCACGGTGATGAACATCAGGCGTGGCAGGCCGGCACCGGCCAGGCGCGCAGCGGTCACGTAGTCGCGGTTCAGTTCGCCCATCACCGCAGCACGGGTCAGACGCACGTAGGACGGCAGCGATACCACAGCAATGGCGATCACGGTGTTGATCAGGCCAGGGCCGAGGATGGCGACGATCGCCACCGCCAGCAGCAGGGACGGCAGGGCCAGCATGATGTCCATCAGACGCATGATGGTCGGGCCGATCATCTTCGGGAAGAAACCGGCGAACAGACCCAGCAGGATCCCCGGGATCAGCGACATCACCACCGACGACAGGCCGATTAGCAGCGACAGGCGCGAACCCTGGATCAGACGCGACAGCAGGTCACGCCCCAGTTCATCGGTGCCGAGCAGGAACTGCAACTGCCCGCCTTCCAGCCAGGCCGGTGGCGTCAGCAGGAAGTCACGGTATTGCTCGCTCGGGTTATGCGGCGCCACCCATGGCGCGAAGATCGCGCAGAAGATGATCAGCAGCATGAACAGCAGGCCGGCCACCGCGCCCTTGTTCTTGGAGAAGGCTTGCCAGAATTCTTTGTACGGAGACGGGTACAGCAGGCTTTGATCCGCGTTTGGGGCGGAAGTGGCTACTGAGGATGTTGGAGTGCTCATGGTATGGACCTCAGCGCTGATGACGGATGCGTGGGTTGGCAAAGCCGTAGAGGATGTCCACTACGAAGTTGACCAGAATCACCAGGCAGGCGATTAACAGGATGCCGTTTTGCACAACCGGGTAGTCCCGGGCGCCAATGGCTTCGATCAGCCATTTACCGATACCGGGCCAGGAGAAGATGGTTTCGGTCAGGACCGCACCGGCCAGCAGGGTGCCGACTTGCAGACCGACCACGGTGAGTACCGGAATCAGCGCGTTGCGCAGACCGTGCACGAACACCACGCGCGACGGCGACAGGCCTTTGGCCTTGGCGGTGCGGATATAGTCCTCACGCAGCACTTCGAGCATCGACGAACGGGTCATCCGCGCGATCACGGCCAGCGGAATGGTGCCGAGCACGATGGCCGGCAGGATCAGGTGATGCAGGGCATCAAGGAACGCACCCATGTCATCGGCCAGCAGCGTGTCGATCAGCATGAAACCGGTGCGCGGCTCGATGTCGTAGAGCAGGTCGATCCGCCCGGACACCGGGGTCCAGCCCAGGCTCACCGAGAAGAACATGATCAGGATCAGGCCCCACCAGAAGATCGGCATCGAGTACCCCGCCAGGGAGATACCCATCACCCCATGGTCGAACAGGGATCCTCGCTTGAGGGCCGCAATCACCCCGGCCAACAGGCCCAGGATGCCGGCGAACAGCAGGGCGGCCATGGACAGTTCCAGGGTCGCCGGGAAAAGGGAGGTGAACTCGGTCCATACGCTCTCACGGGTGCGCAGGGATTCGCCGAGATCGCCGTGGGCCAGTTTGCCGATGTAGTCCAGGTACTGGGCATACAGTGGCTTGTTCAGACCTAGGCGTTCCATTGCCTGAGCGTGCATTTCGGGGTCGACCCGACGTTCGCCCATCATCACTTCCACGGGGTCGCCCGGAATCATGCGAATCAACGCGAAAGTCAGCAAGGTGATGCCGAAAAACGTGGGGATCAACAACCCCAGTCGGCGGGCAATAAAACTAAACATCGTGTGTGGTACCTCATCAGCCGGTTAGGCGTGCCCGGCTTCCCTGGGGTCAGGGAGGCCGGGAGTTTCTTATCTACTTCACCTGGGTAGTGGCGAAGTTATTAGTGGTGAGAGGGCTGATGTGATAACCCTCTACGTTGTTGCGCATTGCGGTAAACATCCGGGTGTGGGCCATGCTGATCCATGGCTGGTCCTGATTAAACAGGACCTGGGCTTGCTCGTAGAGTTTCGCACGTTCGGCCGGATCTACTTTAGCCCGTGCTTCGTCCAGCAGCGCCTGGAATTTCTCATTGCACCAGCGCGCGTAGTTCTCGCCGTTCTTGGCCGCTTCACAACTGAGCATAGGCGTCAGGAAGTTGTCCGGGTCGCCGTTGTCGCCCGCCCATCCGGCCGACACCATATCGTGTTCGCCGGCCTTGGCACGCTTGAGCATTTCGCCCCATTCCATCACGCGGATGTCGATCTTGATCCCGACTTTCGCCAGGTCAGCCTGCATCATCTGTGCGCCGAGCATCGGGTTGGGGTTGGTCGGACCGCCGCCGTTACGGGTAAACAGGGTAAACACCGTACCTTCCGGAACCCCGGCTTCCTTGAGCAGGGCGCGGGCCTTGTCCAGATCGCGAGGCGGGTTCTTCAGGTCGTGGTTATAACCCAGCAGGGTCGGCGGGTACGGGTTGACCGCAACCGAGGCGTTGCCTTTGCCGAACAGGGCGTTGACGTAGGCTTCCTTGTCGAAGGCGATGTCGATGGCCTTACGCACGCGCACGTCGCTCATGTATTTGTGCTGGGTGTTCATGGCGATGTACGAGACGGTCATCGCGTCCAGCTCGTCGACTTTCAGGTTGCTGTCTTTCTTGATGCTCGGGATGTCATCCGGTTTCGGATACAGCGCGATCTGGCACTCGTTGGCCTTGAGCTTCTGCAGGCGCACGTTGTTGTCGGTGGCGATCGCCAGGATCAACGCGTCGGCCGGAGGCTTGCCACGGAAGTAGTCCGGGTTGGCCTTGAAGCGCACCTGCGCATCCTTGGCATAACGCTGGAAGATGAACGGGCCGGTGCCGACAGGCTTGTTGTTGAGGTCGCCGGTCTTGTTGGCCTTGAGCAACTGGTCGGCGTATTCGGCCGGGTAGATCGAGGAGAACGCCATGGCGATGTCGGCCAGGAACGGCGCTTCGCGGCGGGTCAGGGTGAACTTGACCGTGTTGTCGTCGACTTTTTCTACGCTTTTGAGCAGTTCTTTGAAGCCCATGCTTTCAAAGTACGGGAAGCCCACGCTCGACAGTTTGTGCCACGGGTGATTCGGGTCCAGCTGACGCTGGAAGCTCCAGACCACGTCGTCGGCGTTCATGTCGCGGGTCGGCTTGAAGTATTCGGTGGTGTGAAACTTGACGCCTTTGCGCAGGTGGAACGTGTAGGTCAGGCCGTCTTCACTGATGTCCCAGGATTCGGCGAGCGCCGGAATCACCTCGGTGGTGCCGGGCTTGAAGTCCGCCAGACGGTTGAAGATGGTTTCGGCCACCGCATCGGCAGTGACTGCAGTTGTGTACTGGACCATGTCGAAGCCTTCCGGACTGGCTTCGGTGCAGACAACCAAGGGTTTGGCCGAGACGCCGATGGCGGCGCTCAACAACGCGGCAGCGACGGCCGCACGTAGGGGAAGCATTTTCATCGATAACCCTCTGCAATCGGTTGAAGACAAAAACCGAACGGCCGACTCATCATGAGTCAGCCGTCGGTTGGCGGTTTTTACAGGATGTTGAACGGAATGGTGGTCACGAGACGGAACTCGTTGATGCTGCCATCGGACTGGTTTTCGCTGGCGCGGTGAGCGGTGTAGGTACCACGGATGGTGGTCGCCTTGAGTGGGCCGCTCTGCACCGCGTAGGTCGCACCGATGCCGTATTCATAGTGGTGCTCACCGTCCATATTGCGTACGTCGTACGCAGTGCCGGTGTAGTGAGTACCGTCGATGCCCCAGCCGCGAGCCTGGTAGATGTTGAACTTCAGACCCGGCACGCCGTATTCGGCCATGTTCAGGCCATAGGCCACCTGGAAGGACTTCTCGTTCGGACCGTTGAAGTCGGACAGCAGGGAGTTGGCCAGGTAGATGCCGTTGGTTTCGTGCAGGTAGTCGAAGTACTCGTTACCGTTAATTTCCTGGTACGAGAAGGTCAGACTGTGGGCCTGGTGAGTCAGGCCGAACGACAGGGAGTAGGTGTCGTTGTCGATTTCACCCATCTCTTTTTTGCCGGTGTCGACGGTCTTGTAGTAGTTCAGGCCGGTGGTCAGGCTGACGATATTGCTGTCACCCAGTTCGTGGGTGGCGCCGAAGTAGTACTGGTTCCAGAAGTCTTCAACCTTGGAAGCGTACAGGCTGGTCTTCAGGCTTTTCAGCGGCTGATAGTTCAGGCCCACGATGCTGACGCGATCGGTTTCAGCTTTGTTGTTGGTGTACTCGGAGCGGAATTTGGACAGGCTCTCTTCGGTACGCGGCGATACGCGGTCGAAGCTGCCGGCATCGAACGACAGGTTGTTCAGCTCTTCGCTGTGCAGGCTGACACCTTCAAAGCTTGAAGGCAGCGCGCGGTTGCCGATGGTGTCGACGATCGGGGTGCTGAAGTTCTGACGACCGGCGGTCAGGGTGGTGTTCGACACGCGGAACTTGACGTTGGCCAGACCCAGTTTGCTCCACTGGCCTTCAGCGTCACCGCCTTCTTTGGTCAGCGTACGGTTGTTGCCTGCGCCTGGACGCGAGCCCGGTGCACCGCCGTTGTTGGAGGCCAGGTCCTTGCGATCACGCTCCAGGGCCACCGCGTTGTACGCGGCCACTTCAGTGCTGACACCAACGGTGCCCTGCGTGAAGCCGGAGGTGTAGTTAACGATGGTGCCCTGTACCCAGTTGATACGACGATCAGTCGGGGTGGCAACGCCGTCCTTGCGGTAAGTGAATTTGCCGCCACGCTTGAGTTGTTCGTTGGCGTACCAGTTACGGGTGGTGCCGCTGATCGTGGAACCCTCGAGGAAGCCGGTGGCGTCAGCCTGGGCGCTCTTCTCGTTAACGGTTACCGGAGTGAACGCCTGGCTCTGTTCCTCGGCATACGCCGTGGCGGTGATGCTGCTGATGGCCAGGGCCAGTATCGCGGTGCTGCTCAGTTTCATGGGTGAAGCTCCTTTACTTTCTTTTTATGCCGGCTTTTTTTGGTATGCCGGTTTTTGGTTTAGAACTCGTTCACACATCGCAAACGTTTGCAAAAGGCCGGATTGGCGAATTTCGGCAAAGCGCTTGCGTGAAGGGGGTAGACGGCCCCCCTCAGCGTTGCGGCTATTCGGCTGGTTTAATCGATACCGACACCCGAGAACACGTTGCGGCCGAAGGGGCTGACTTTGAACCCTTCAACTTTGACGCTTAACGGTTGGTTGACCGTCGAGTGGGCGACAGGCGTGATCGGCACTTGCTGCTTGAGCAATTGCTGTGCCTGTTTGTAGAGCGTGGTGCGCTGGTCGCGGTCGGTGACGACTTTGGCCTGTTTGATCAGCTTGTCGTACGCCGGATCGCACCACATGGAGTAGTTGTTGCCGCCAATGGCGTCGCAGCTGTACAGCGTGCCGAGCCAGTTGTCCGGGTCACCATTGTCACCGGTCCAGCCGATCAGGCTGATGTCGTGCTCGCCGTTCTTGGTGCGCTTGATGTATTCGCCCCATTCGTAGCTGACGATCTTCACCTTCAGACCGATTTTCGCCCAGTCCGCCTGGAGCATTTCGGCCATCAATTTGGCGTTGGGGTTGTACGGACGCTGCACCGGCATCGCCCACAGGGTGATCTCGGTGCCTTCTTTCACGCCGGCAGCCTTGAGCAGCTCTTTGGCTTTTTCCGGGTTGTAGGCGGCGTCCTTGATCGTATCGTCGTAGGACCACTGGGTCGGCGGCATGGCATTGACAGCCAGTTGTCCGGCGCCTTGGTAAACGGCGTTGAGAATCCCTTGTTTATTCACCGCCATGTCCAGCGCCTGGCGCACTTCGAGCTGGTCGAAAGGCTTGTGGCGCACGTTGTAGGCGATGTAGCCGAGGTTGAAACCCGGCTTGGAGATCAGTTGCAGTTTCGGATCGTTCTTCAGCGCATCGACATCGGCCGGACGCGGATGCAGGGTGATCTGGCACTCGTTGGCCTTGAGTTTCTGCACACGGACCGAAGCATCGGTGTTGATCGCGAAGATCAGGTTGTCGAGTTTGACCCGGCTCGGGTCCCAGTAATGTTTATTACCGGTGTAACGAATGTTCGAGTCTTTCTGATAACTCTTGAACACGAACGGCCCGGTGCCGACCGGCTTCTGATTGATGTCGCTCGGCTTGCCTTCTGCCAGCAGTTTGTCGGCGTATTCGGCGGACAGGATGGCCGCGAAGCTCATGGCGATGTTCTGGATGAACGCGGCGTCGACGCTGTTGAGCGTGAACTCCACGGTCAGTGGCCCGGTCTTTTCGACCTTGGCGATGTTCTTGTTCAGGCTCATCCCGTTGAAATACGGAAACTCGGTCGGATAAGCCTTACGGAAGGGCTGTTGCGGATCGAGCATGCGGTTAAACGTGAACAGCACGTCGTCGGCGTTGAAATCGCGGGTCGGTTTGAAATAAGGCGTGGTATGAAATTTCACGCCTTCACGTAGGTGAAAGGTGTACTTGAGACCATCCTCGGAAATGTCCCACTTGGTTGCCAGGCCTGGAACGACATTGGTTGCGCCTTTTTCGAATTCCACCAGACGGTTATACAGCGGCTCGGCGGCATCGTTGTCCGTCGCCGTCGTGTATTGCGCGGTATCAAAACCAGCGGGACTGCCTTCGGAGCAGAACACCAGGCTGTTGCTGGCGGCGTAACTGGCGGACGTGGCGGCCAACAGGCCGGCGCCCAGCAATGCGGAAAAAACCAAGGTATGGCGCATATGACGCTCCCTCTTTTTTAGTGTTGTGCAATGCGCCGCAGTCTCATCCGGAGACGCTGTGGTCGCATTGAGCTCAATCCAGTGCGTACGGCAAGCCGGTGGCCCACGCAGAAACTGGTCGGATCCCGACGGTAGGGGCCGTGGGTCTGGCAGTAAATGCGTAATTGCCTGAATACTCGTAGGAAAAGGCGACACGTCCTATACCGCTGCGGTAATCCACGGCGGAATTGGCTGTAGGCAATTTCCTAACTTCCCGGCAGGAAAAACAACGGCGACGTTAAAAACGTCGCCGTCGCCGTGCCTTAATTGCTGACGCTGACGCCGTAGAAGGAGTTCAGGCCGAATGGGCTGATCTTGAAATCCTGCACGTTGGCGCGCATGGGTTGGTACACCGTCGAGTGAGCGATAGGTGTCATAGGGACTGCATCTTTGAGGACGTGTTGCGCCTCTTTGTACAGTTCGGTGCGCTTGGCCTGGTCGGTCGTGCGCTTGGCTTCCTTGACGAGGCCGTCGAACTTCTTGTCGCACCACTTGGAGAAGTTGTTGCCGCTGAGCGAGTCGCAGCCGAACAGCACGTTCAGCCAGTTGTCCGGGTCACCGTTGTCACCGCTCCAGCCAATGATCATGGCCTGGTTCTCGCCACCTTTGGAGCGCTTGATGTACTCGCCCCACTCGTAGCTGGTGATCTTCACGTTCAGGCCGATCTTCTTCCAGTCGGACTGAAGCATTTCAGCCATCAGCTTGGCGTTCGGGTTGTACGGACGCTGCACCGGCATCGCCCACAGCACGATCTCGGTACCTTCCTTGACGCCGGCTTCCTTGAGCAGCTGTTTGGCTTTCTCAGGGTCGTACTTGGCGTCCTTGATGGTGGTGTCGTAAGACCACTGGGTCGGCGGCATGGCGTTGACGGCCAACTGGCCGGCGCCCTGGTAAACCGAGTCGATGATCTGTGGCTTGTTCACGGCCATGTCCAGCGCCTGGCGCACGCGCAGGTCAGCCAGCGGGTTCGGTTCGTTGCTGCCTTTGACCTTGTCCATCACGTTGTAGGCGATGTAGCCCAGGTTGAAACCGGCCTGGTCAGGCATCTTCAGGGTCTTGTCGGCCTTGAGGGCCGCCAGATCCGCTGGACGCGGAAACAGGGTGACCTGGCACTCGTTCTTTTTCAGCTTCTGGATACGTACCGACGGGTCGGTGGTGATGGCGAAGATCAGGTTGTCGATCTTCACGTCGTCAGGCTTCCAGTAGTCCTTGTTGCCGGTGTAGCGGATGTTGGAGTCTTTCTGGTAGCTCTTGAACACGAACGGGCCGGTGCCAACCGGTTTCTGGTTGATGTCGGCTGCCTTGCCTTCTTTCAACAGCTGCGCTGCGTATTCAGCGGACTGAACCGAGGCGAAGCTCATGGCCATGTTCTGGATGAACGCGGCATCGACTTCTTTCAACGTGAACTTGACGGTGTGGTCGTCGACTTTATCGATCTTGGTGATGTTGGTGTCCATCCCCATGTCGGTGAAGTACGGGAATTCGGTCGGGTACGCCTTACGGAACGGGTCATCCTTGTTAATCATGCGATTGAAGGTGAACAGCACGTCGTCGGCGTTGAACTCACGAGTCGGCTTGAAATACGGGGTGGTGTGGAACTTGACGCCTTCACGCAGGTGGAAGGTGTAAGTCAGGCCATCTTCGGAAATGTCCCACTTTGTCGCCAGACCAGGAATCACGGCGGTGCCGCCGCGCTCGAACTGGGTCAGGCGGTTGAACATGGTTTCGGCTGAGGCGTCGAAGTCGGTTCCGGTGGTGTATTGGCCTGGGTCGAATCCAGCCGGGCTCCCTTCGGAGCAGAACACCAGGTTAGTCGCAGCGGATGCGAAAGGTGCGGAGGCTAACAAGCCTGCGCCGACTAAAAACGGAATGACCGCGTGTTTAAGCATGTTGGCCTCATGATTTGTTGTCATTTTTTGATTTGAGGTACGACCTCGTGAGTCGTGCCTGCGGATACTTATGCAGCGACCATACCCATTGCAAGATCCAGAGCGACTGCCGGCCTCAAAGCGTGGCACGAACGTACCTTAATGTCGCATCTGTGTAACTTCTGACGCATTTGACCGTTTGCGGGTGGTTTTTACGGTGCAAACGAGGCCCCAAATTGGTGCGCGAGTCACGTTGTGCGCGCCGCCTTGGGGCTTGGTGTTACTTATTTATACCCACGCCATAGAACGGGGTCAGCCCGAACGGACTGATGCGGAAGTCAGTGACTTCCTTGCGCAGCGGCTGGAACACCGTGGAGTTGGCAATCGGCGTGATCGGCACCTGCTGTTTAAGGATCAGTTGCGCCTGTTGATACAGTTTTACCCGTTGCGCCTTGTCGGTGGAGACCTTGGCCTGCTGCACCAGTTTGTCGTATGCCGGGTCGCACCATTTGGCGTAGTTACTGCCTTTCACTGCCGCGCAGCTGTAGAGCACGCCGAGCCAGTTGTCCGGGTCGCCGTTGTCACCTGTCCAACCATAGATCATCGCGTCGTGTTCGCCATTCTTGGCGCGCTTGATGTACTCGCCCCATTCGTAACTGACGATGTTGGCCTTGATGCCGATCTTGTCCCAGTCCTGCTGGATCATTTGTGCCGACATTCGCGCATTCGGGTTCGATGCGCGCTGCACCGTCATCGCCCAGAGATTGATGGTTGTACCCGGTGCAACCCCGGCTTCTTTCAGTAGTGCCCGCGCTTTGACCGGGTCGTACGGAGCATCCTTGATGTTCGGGTCATACGACCATTGCGCCGGCGGCAAGGCGTTTTGGGCCAGTTGGCCGGCGCTTTGGTAAACGGCTTTGATGATCGCCGGTTTGTCGATGGCCATGTCCAGTGCCTGCCGCACTTTGAGCTGGTCGAGGGGCGGGTGAGTGGTGTTGTAGGCGAGGAAGCCGAGGTTGAAACCGGCTTGTTTGAGCACGCGCAGGTTCGGGTCTTTTTCCATCACTTCGATGTCGGCCGGGCGTGGGTAGCCACTGACCTGGCATTCGCCCGCCTTGAGTTTTTGCAGGCGTACGGCGGCGTCCGGGGTGATCGAGAAAATCAGGTTGTCGATTTTGACGTCTTCGGGTTTCCAGTACGCCGTGTTGGCGGCGTAGCGGATTTGCGAGTCCTTCTGGTAGCGCTTGAACACGAACGGGCCGGTGCCCACCGGTTTCTGGTTGAGGTCGGCGGCTTTGCCTTCCTTCAACAGTTGCGCGGCGTATTCGGCCGATTGCACCGAGGCGAAGCTCATGGCGAGGTTTTGCACGAAGGCGGCGTCGACGTTGTTCAGGTTGAAGCGCACGGTCTGGTCGTCAATCTTTTCCACGGATTTGATCGTGGTGTTCAGGCCCATGTCGGTGAAGTACGGGGACTCGGCGGGGTAGGCCTTGCGGAAGGCGTTGTCCGGGTCGAGCAGGCGCTGGAAGGTGAAGAGGACGTCGTCGGCGTTGAAGTCGCGGGTCGGGGTGAAATATTCCGTTGTGTGGAATTTCACGCCTTGCCGTAGGTGGAAGGTGTAATGCAGGCCGTCGCTGGAGACGTCCCATTTTGTCGCCAGGCCGGGTTCGATGTCGGTGCCGCCGCGTTTGAATTGGGTGAGGCGGTTGAAGACGGTTTCGGCGGAGGCGTCGAAGTCGGTGCCGCTGGTGTATTGGCTGGGGTCGAAGCCGGCGGGGCTGGCTTCGGAGCAGTAGACCAGGGTGGTGGCGGCGTTGGCGATCGGGGCTATGGCTGTTAGGGCGAGGGAGATCAAGAGCGGTTTTAGGGTGGATCTTGGCATGGGGTCCCCGGGGAATCGGCGGTGGTGATCTTGGAAGAGTAGCTGGGGCGGGGGCGTTGGCGGAAATATCGTTTTTCTTGGGGAGGTGTCTATCTCGGTATATCCAGCGGTTGTGGGTATATCCGTTGCTGCGGTAACGGCGGCCTAGGGTTCCGCCCTTACGGCGGGTCACTTTTTCCAAACGCCGAAAAAGTAACCAAAAAGGCTTGCTCCTACGTGCGGCCCGCTCGCTGGGGCTCGGGGTTCCTTCGCTGCGGGATCGATCCGGGCGCAGCGTCTCCGGTTTGCTTCGCTGCACCTACTCCCGCTGTGTTTGGCTGCGCCAAACGGTCGCTGCGCTCCCACGCCCGGATCAATCCCTCCACTCAGCCTTCCGATGTCGCCCGTGGATCAAGATCAAAAGCAGGCGAGCTGACACTCGGCCTATTGAGTGGTGAGGAGCACGATGTGTTCGGCTTTGGTTTTGTGTTGGATTCGCCCCTCACCCCAGCCCTCTCCCTAGGGAGAGGGAGCCGATTTGTGGGCTTTTCAAAATCTGAGTTCGACTCGGTATCGCACGTCGGCGTATCTCTTCCAGTCCACGCGGTCAGTCCCCTCTCCCTCCGGGAGAGGGCTAGGGTGAGGGGCTTTTGATCTGTTTCAGAATCTGAGTTCGACTCGGTATTTCAGGTCGACGTAGTTCTGCCAAACACCGCGGTCAATCCCCTCTCCCTCCGGGAGAGGGCCAGGGTGAGGGGCTTTTGATCTGTTTCAGAATCTGAGTTCAACACTGCAATCGCACGTCGGCGTACCTCGCCCAAACACCTCGGTCAGTCCCCTCTCCCTCCGGGAGAGGGCTAGGGTGAGGGTTGGCTTTTGGTTGTTTAAATTTGTGTCAAATAATCAGAACCTTCCCACAAGGTTTTCAGGTTATCCGTCGGACGTGGGCTCTCTAGGCTCTGGTTGTCGCTGAATGTTCAGCGATCGGGTGTGAGAACCCGTCGAGCTTGAAACTAGCACCAGTAAGACCATAATTGCGGCCGACTTATAAGCTGTCGCGATGCCTTATGGCGGCTGTGTGCGGGCAGACTTCGGTCTGGCCGGTTTTCTGCTCACCGGTTTCTCACTCCGCACATAGCTGCCACCCTTTACCACGTGAGAAATGGCTAAGGGCTGGCTCGAATGACGAGCAGATTTTCATGAAAGATAAAATTGTCCCCGATCCACCCCTCGAACCCACAACCCCACTCGCTGAAGCCATCCGCGCCGACGACCTCGCCAAAAACCGCGAAGCCATCAAACGCGCCCTGGATTTTTACCTCAGCCCCGACCCGGTCAAACCCCGGCAACCCAGTACGATGTTCCTGATCCAGCCAAACATCGACACTGAAAGCCTGTTGGCGCATGCCTATGAGTCACTGGCGTCGGCGAATACGCTGGCAGGTAATTTTGCGGATCAGTTGGGCCGGCCCGAGCGTAATACGGCGTTGGCGATTCAGCAGATCATCATGCTGGCCGAGCTGGCGGTGAACCGGGCGCTGGATCGGGTTGATCCGCAGACCTGAGACCGCGTTATCGTTCTTCGCGAGCAGGCTGATTCCTACAGGGGAACACATTCCAAATTGCAGGAGTGAGCCTGCTCGCGATGGCGACGGAACATTCAACACAAAAATCACGGGCATAAAAAAACCGCCGATCATTCACCGATCGGCGGTTTTTCATTCAGCCCACATCAAATCACTGCATCAACACTTCAATCGAGCCATCAGCCGTCATGCTGACCTGGCTGGTACCGGCTTCAACTTCCGGCGTCACTGGCGCTGAATCCATGGCCGCCGCTTTCATCATCATCGGGGCGCGCATGTACGGTTGTGGATAACCGTTGCTGTTGAGGTTCAGGTTGACGATTTTGTAGCCCTTGCCGCCCAGAGCGTCGGTGGCCAGTTGGGCGCGGGCCTTGAAGGCGGTGACGGCTTCCTTGAGCAATTGGTCTTCGCTGGCCTTGCGGGTCGGGTCGGCGATAGCGAAGTCCATGCCGCCCATTTTCAGGTCGGTCAGCAGTTCGCCGGTGAGTTTGGACAGGGCGGCGAAGTCGGCGCTTTCCAGGCGCAGTTCGGCGCGTTCGCGCCAGCCGGTGATTTTCTGGCCCTTGGTGTCGTAGATCGGGTAGCTGTTGCGGCTGCCCTGGCGCAGGGTGATGTCTTTGACTTGCTTGGCCTGGGCCAGAGCCTTGTTCATGGTGGTGCTGACGTCGGCGGCGAGTTTGGCCGGGTCGGTGTTTTGTTCTTCGGTGTAGAGGGTCACGATCATCAGGTCGCGGGCCACTTCCTGGCTGACTTCGGCGCGCAGGGCAATCTGGTTGTAGTGCAGCTCATCGGCGGCCAGGGCTGGAAGGCTAGCGGCGCTGCCGACGGTCAGGGCGAGAAGGGCGGCGCTGCGGCGAAATGTGTGCATGAAGGCTCCTTGATAAGGGCGCAGGTGTTGGTTCGGGCCTGCGTGAACCATCAGACTCCAGAAAGCAGCTTCAAGTTGCAAGCCTCAAGCTACAAGCCAAACGCTTTCACTTGTAGCTTGCAGCTCGAAACTTGCAGCTTTTGCGGTGTGGTCGTTTGCCGCACTTTCGCCTCTCAAGGCCGCGGCTTGGTTATACTCCGTGCGATCCGCCTGGAGCGCTCATCAGGAGAGCTCATGCTCGCCCCCGTACAACTGACTTCCGCCACTCGCCAGAACCTCTGGCGGCTGACCTTCATCCGCACCCTGGTGCTCGCTGCGCAGGCGGGCTCCGTCGGCCTGGCCTACTGGCTGCAACTGCTGCCGTTGCCGTGGGTGCAATTGGCGATGACCCTTGGCTGCTCGACGCTGCTGTGCGTGTTCACCGCCGTGCGCCTGCGCACATCGTGGCCGGTGACCGAGCTCGAATACGCGTTGCAGCTGGCGTGCGATCTGGTGATCCACAGTGCGCTGCTGTATTTCTCCGGCGGTTCGACCAACCCGTTCGTTTCCTATTACCTGGTGCCGCTGACCATCGCCGCCGTGACGCTGCCGTGGCGTTATTCGGTGATTCTGTCGGGTATTGCGCTGGCGCTGTACACCTTGATGCTGACGCGTTTCTACCCGCTGGAAACCCTGCCGGTGGCCCGCGAGAACCTGCAGATCTATGGCATGTGGCTGAGCTTTGCCCTCGCGGCGGCGGTCATCACGTTCTTTGCTGCACGCATGGCCGAGGAGCTGCGCCGCCAGGAAGAGCTGCGGGCGATCCGCCGTGAAGAAGGCCTGCGCGATCAGCAGTTGCTCGCCGTCGCCACCCAGGCTGCCGGCGCGGCACATGAACTGGGCACGCCGCTGGCAACCATGAGTGTATTGCTCAAGGAAATGCAGCAGGATCATCCCGACCCGATGCTGCAAGACGATCTGAAAGTGCTGCAGGATCAGGTCAAACTGTGCAAAGAGACCCTGCAACAATTGGTGCGTGCTGCCGAGGCCAACCGGCGGATGGCCGTGGAGATGCAGGACGTCACCCAGTGGCTCGACGAAGCGCTGAACCGCTGGCACCTGATGCGTCCGGAAGCCAGTTACCGCTTCCAGCGTCTCGGTCAGGGCAGTGTGCCGCGCATGGCGCCGCCGCCGGATTTGACTCAGGCGCTGTTGAACCTGCTCAACAACGCCGCCGACGCTTGCCCGGAAAATCTCCAGGTCACCCTGGACTGGGACGTCGAGAACGTGACCATCAGCATTCGTGACCACGGTGCCGGCGTGCCGCTGGCCATCGCCGAGCAGATCGGCAAACCTTTTTTTACCACCAAGGGCAAAGGTTTCGGCCTGGGCCTGTTTTTGAGCAAGGCCAGCGTGACACGCGCCGGCGGCTCAGTGAAACTCTACAGTCATGAGGAAGGCGGCACGCTCACCGAGCTGCGCCTGCCCCACGGCGCCCGAGGAGACCAACATGAGTGACGAAATCCAAGTCGAAGGCGAAGAGCTGCCGCATCTGCTGCTGGTCGACGACGACGCGACCTTTACCCGTGTCATGGCTCGCGCCATGGCCCGCCGCGGCTTTCGCGTGAGTACCGCAGGTTCCGCTGAAGAGGGCCTGACCATCGCCCAGGCTGACCTGCCGGACTACGCCGCGCTGGACCTGAAAATGGACGGCGACTCCGGCCTCGTGCTGCTGCCGAAGTTGCTGGAACTGGACCCAGAAATGCGCGTAGTGATCCTCACCGGTTACTCGAGCATTGCCACCGCTGTCGAAGCGATCAAGCGCGGTGCCTGCAACTACCTGTGCAAGCCGGCCGACGCCGACGACGTGCTGGCCGCGCTGCTCTCCGAGCACGCCGACCTCGACAGCCTGGTGCCGGAAAACCCGATGTCGGTCGATCGCCTGCAGTGGGAGCACATCCAGCGGGTGCTGACCGAGCACGAAGGCAACATCTCCGCCACTGCCCGCGCCCTGGGCATGCACCGCCGCACCCTGCAGCGCAAACTGCAGAAGCGCCCGGTTCGTCGCTGAACCTGCGCTGAACGGCTATCTTCAGCCCTCGCGATAAAACGCACCGATCTACTATGATCGGTGCGTGTCTGTTCTTTTCTATATTGAGCCTTATCCATGAATCAGAACGCTGAATATTCCGCGGTCAACGATGCTGTGCGCGGGCAGTTTTTTCGCAAGGTTTGGGGAATCATCACGCCTTATTGGCGCAGTGAAGAGAAGGGCAAGGCCTGGACGCTGTTGATCGCAGTGATCGCGCTCTCGCTACTGAGCGTGGGTATCTCGGTGTGGTTCAACACTTGGTACAAGGACTTTTACAATGCGCTGCAAAAGAAGGATGAAGCGGCGTTCTGGCAACTGATCCTGTATTTCTGTGCGATTGCGGCTGTGGCGATTATCGGTGCCGTTTACCGGCTTTATCTGACTCAGATGCTGACGATTCGCTGGCGGGCCTGGCTCACTGAAAAGCATTTTTCCCGATGGCTTGCCGACAAGAATTACTACCACCTGGAGCAGGGTGGTTACACCGATAACCCGGATCAGCGGATTTCCGAAGACCTCAACAACTTCACCTCCAACACGCTTGAACTGGGCATCGGGCTGCTGCGCAATATTGTCAGCCTGGTGTCGTTCTCGATCATTCTGTGGGGCGTGTCGGGCAGTATCGAGGTTTACGGCATCACCATTCCCGGCTACATGTTCTGGTGTGTGCTGGTTTACGCGGTGGTGGGCAGTTGGCTGACGCATTTGATCGGTCGTCGCTTGATCGGTCTGAATAACCAGCAACAACGTTTCGAAGCCGACCTGCGTTTTTCCATGGTGCGAATTCGCGAGAATGCCGAAAGCATCGCGTTGTACAACGGCGAACCGAACGAGAATCGCCGATTGAGCGCCCGCTTCGGTAATGTCTGGCACAACTTCTGGGACATCATGAAAGTGTCCAAACGCCTGACATTCTTTACCGCCGGTTACAGTCAGGCGGCCATCATCTTTCCGTTTATCGTGGCTTCGCCGCGTTACCTGTCCGGTAAGATTGAGCTCGGTGAGCTGATGCAGATCAGCTCGGCATTCGGCAACGTTCAGGAAAGCTTCAGTTGGTTCATCAATGCTTACCAGAGCCTCGCTTCCTGGCGCGCCACCTGTGATCGACTGCTGAGTTTCCGCCAGGCCATGACCGACAACGAAGACCGCACTCCCGCCATTGATGTGCAGAATCAGGGGAGCGAATTGAAGGTGCACAACCTCGGTCTGGATCTGGCCGACGGTCGTCATCTGCTGACCAATGCCGATATGACTGTCGAGCCGGGCGAGCGGGTGATGCTCAGCGGCCGCTCCGGCAGCGGCAAGTCCACGTTGCTGCGGGCAATGGGGCATTTGTGGCCGGCGGGGCACGGCAACATTCGGCTGCCGGCGGCGCGGTATCTGTTCCTGCCGCAGAAACCGTATCTGCCGATCGGCACCCTGCGCGAGGCGCTCAGTTATCCACAACCTGGCGACACCTACGCGCCGGAGCGTTATGCACAAGTGCTGGAAACCTGCCGCTTGCCGCATCTGGTCGCGCGGCTGGACGAGGCCAATCACTGGCAGCGCATGTTGTCGCCGGGCGAGCAGCAACGTTTGGCCTTCGCTCGTGCATTGCTTTACGCACCGCAGTGGCTGTACATGGATGAGGCGACTTCGGCGATGGATGAGGAAGACGAAGCGACGCTGTATCAGGCACTGATTGATCAGTTGCCGGGTCTGAGCATTGTCAGCGTCGGCCATCGCAGCAGTTTGAAACGCTTCCACCCACGGCATGTGCGGATCGACAGCGGCCATTTGGTTGAACAGACCGTGACTGCCTGATCAACACACATCCCATGTGGGAGCTGGCTTGCCAGCGATGGCGTCGGTTCAGTCGACATCTTCATCGACAGGTATGGCCTCATCGCTGGCAAGCCAGCTCCCACAGGTTTTGTATGGAAATGGAAAGTGATCGTACAACCCGCTTGAGCTATCATGCCCACAAGCCGAATTTTCGAGACCCGATGCACACCATGGAAAACCTGATCGACACCCCGCGCCTCCCACGCAAGCGCCGCAGCCTGGCCCAGGAACTGGTGACGGTGCTGAGCGAGCAGATCCGCGATGGCCTGCTCAAGCGTGGCGACAAGCTGCCCACCGAGTCGGCGATCATGGAAGCTCATGGGGTCAGCCGCACAGTGGTGCGCGAGGCGATTTCCCGTTTGCAGGCCGCCGGTCAGGTGGAAACCCGTCACGGCATTGGCACTTTTGTGCTCGATACCCCGAGCCCGAGCGGTTTCCGGATTGACCCGGCCACCGTCGTTACCCTGCGGGATGTGCTGGCCATTCTCGAATTGCGCATCAGCCTGGAAGTCGAGTCGGCCGGGCTCGCGGCGCAACGCCGCAGCCCGGAGCAACTGGCAACCATGCGTGCCGCTCTCGATGCGCTCAACGAAAGTGCTGCACACGCCAGTGACGCGGTTGCGTCGGACTTCGCCTTTCACCTGGAAATCGCGCTGTCCACCGGCAATCGTTATTTCACCGACATCATGACCCACCTGGGTACCAGCATCATTCCGCGTACGCGGCTGAATTCCGCGCGCCTGGCGCATGACGATCAGCAGCACTACATGAGCCGTCTGAGCCGCGAGCACGAAGAAATCTACGAAGCGATCGCCCGTCAGGATTCCGATGCGGCCCGTGCCGCCATGCGTCTGCACCTGACCAACAGCCGCGAACGATTGCGCCAGGCCCATGAAGAGGCGCAGGCGCAGCGCTGAGCCTCAGGTTTCGATGCAGAGCATCAGCGGCTCGGAACACGGCTCCAGACTGGACTCATCGGCGAACTTGTAGCGCAGCTCAACCTCTTCGTTCAGATAGGTTTCGAGCGCCTCCCTGGGGATGCGCAACTCGATACCGTTGAGTTTCAATGCCTCTTCGCTGGCATCGTCCCAGATCCCTGTGGGCTGGGTCTGCCCTTGCCAGTCGGGGTCTTCGGGATCGGCGCCGAGAATCGGGTAGACCTCCCAGTTCGCCGGAATGTCGGTCGCGTCAGGCACCTGAAGGATCAATTCGTCGCCGAGTGTCGACAGGCTGACAGTGGCTTTTTCCGGTGGGTGACCGGGGGCTTGGGAAAGGACTGGTGGGGCAAAAGTCATGGGTTCGCTCTCCGTGCGAGGTGAGCCGTGATCCGTTCACGGCGGTTTGTGCACGGTACGGGCCTTTGCGCAGAGGCGCTTTAAACCGTTCGTTGCCAGCTATTTCAATTTCCTTTTGCAAGCGCTGTCGCAGGCGGCGACCTTTAGATCTTGATCATTAAAAATCAACGTCAAAGGATCGCAGCCTGCGGTAGCTCCTGCAGGGAAGGGGTTAGAGGGTGGGCAGAATCGAGCGATCCACTCTCACGGCCAGCGGCCCGGTGACGGGTTTGGCGTTAAACGTCGCGTATCCCTGATCATCCACGGTCGCCCGGGCAATTGGCAGGCCTTTGGCCAACAGTTCCAGCGGCGCACCCTTGAGCGATTGGCCTGAGGCCAGTTCCAGTTTCAATGTGATCGTCATGGTGTTCTCCTCAATTGACGTTGCCGGTGGGCTGGTAGTTCTTGAGCAAGAGATAGGTGCTCCAGCCCCACCAGTCGTCGATGGTCGCGGTGTCGTTGAGGTTGTTGACGTCTTTGCGCCGCAGTACTTTGCCGCCCTCGACCCGGAACAGCGGCGAGAAGTTGCTGGAAAGATTCAGTACCGCCGTCAGATCCGGCACCCGTTGCAGCGCGGCGAACGCCGACGGAGCGGGCGCATTGCCGCTGAGATAGGCGGCGAAGACTTCATCCGCCGAGGCCTGCACAGCCAGATTGACCTGGGTGCGGTTGTCCGCGTCGCTGGCCTCGAAATAGCGCTTGTCGCCGAAGGCACGCCATTGAGCGCCATGGGCGTTGCGCACCTTGAGGCCGAATTTGCTGTCTTCGTCGTGCATGAAGCGGGTTACCAGCGAGCCAAGGTCGCTCGGCGTCACCACCGCCGCCATCTCTTTGCGCGGCACGCGCAGGTGCCCGGAAGAGAACAGGTCGGTGAGGAAATGGTCGGCGAACGCGTTCATCGCGTAGGCCCTTTCCAGCTGTTGCTCATCGTGACTGGCCCGGGCCGCGACGGCGGTCTGCAGGGCGGCGGTGTGGCCGGCGATGTAGGCCAGTCTGGCCCATTCGCCGAAGTGATCGGCGTTGTTCGCCGCCAGTTTCAGATAACGCCCAAGCGGGAACAGCGCCGAGACAAAGCTGCCGCCGCCGGTGAGCTTGTTCCACT
Organism: Pseudomonas monsensis; assembly: GCF_014268495.2. NCBI lineage: Bacteria > Pseudomonadati > Pseudomonadota > Gammaproteobacteria > Pseudomonadales > Pseudomonadaceae > Pseudomonas > Pseudomonas monsensis. Next base: position 1,236,068 of record NZ_CP077087.1, read on the forward strand.
CTTCCGACAACGTATCTCCTAGCGCATCGTAGGCTTCATGCGGTTGTTTACCGTCCTTGATCGCCTGTTTAACCGCGTCGATCTCTTTCTGCATGACCGCGAGGATCTGCGGCGCCTCGGCACGGGACGCCGACAGCACGGCAAGGGAATCGAAGGCAGCGTTGAAGCGGTTCAGGCGATCGGCCGGGGTCGCCCCTTCGTTGATCGGCCGGTCGACCACACCGTAGAAATCGCCGCCCAGTGCCAGGATCTGGCCGTAGGTCAGGGCGAGGCCGTTGGGCAGGTGTAACGGCACGTTTTGCGCACGGATCGGTTCGGCGGTTTCGCTGAAGCGCAGCAGGGTGTTGTCGCCGATGGCCGTGTGTTCAGCGCCTTCGAAGCGCAATTGCGCTTTGCCTTTGAGCGGTTTGCCGGGGAGGCCGGTGACCTGTTCGACATCGCTGTGGGCGTCGGCAATGTGCAGCACCAGATGCGGGTTGTCGGTGCTGAAGCGGATGCCGGTCTTGGTGAACAGATCATCGAAACGGGCGATGACCGGCTTGGGTCTTTCCTGTGGTTTGGGCTGTAGTCCGGACATTTCTTTCTCCTTGATATGTCATCGGCGGGTTTAATTTAACTGTATGCATATACAGTTAAATCGAGCCTAGATGAGAATTTTCCTACGTCAAGAAAGAATCCTGTCCGACAAAAAATGCTGGTCAGCGATGAAATGCAGTTGACGGTTATCTTTTAAGTTGTACGATGACCTACAACTTCAGCGCTGGCTGAATCATAAAACTCACAAAAAACGTTGCTACCCAGGGTGTTCGAAAAATGAATCCACAAGAACTGAAGTCCATCCTCTCCGCCGGCCTGCTGTCCTTCCCGGTCACCGATTTCAACGCGCAGGGCGATTTCAACCGCGCGGGCTATATCAAACGTCTGGAATGGCTGGCCCCGTATGGCGCTTCAGCCTTGTTCGCCGCCGGTGGCACCGGTGAGTTCTTCTCCCTGGCTGCCAGCGAATACTCGGAAATCATCAAGACGGCCGTCGACACTTGCGCAACGAGTGTGCCGATCCTCGCCGGTGTCGGTGGTTCGACTCGTCAGGCCATCGAATACGCTCAAGAAGCCGAGCGTCTGGGTGCCAAAGGTCTGTTGCTGCTGCCGCACTACCTGACCGAAGCCAGCCAGGACGGGGTTGCCGCCCACGTTGAAGCTGTGTGTAAATCGGTGAACATCGGCGTAGTCGTCTACAACCGCAACGTTTGCCGCCTCAACGCGCCGCTGCTGGAACGTCTGGCCGAGCGCTGCCCGAACCTGATCGGTTACAAGGACGGCCTGGGCGATATCGAGTTGATGGTGTCGATCCGCCGCCGCCTCGGTGATCGCTTCAGCTACCTCGGCGGCCTGCCGACCGCTGAAGTCTACGCCGCTGCCTATAAGGCGCTGGGCGTGCCGGTTTACTCGTCGGCGGTGTTCAACTTCATCCCGAAAACCGCGATGGACTTCTACCACGCGATCGCCCGTGAAGATCACGCCACCGTCGGCAAAATCATCGACGACTTCTTCCTGCCGTACCTCGACATCCGCAACCGCAAAGCCGGTTACGCCGTGAGCATCGTCAAGGCAGGCGCAAAAATCGCCGGCTATGACGCCGGCCCGGTGCGTGCCCCGCTGACCGACCTGACCGCCGAAGAGTACGAAATGCTCGCCGCGCTGATCGACAAGCAAGGTGCGCAGTAACACCCGATAAAAGCGAGGCCGCTGAGCAATCAGCGGCTTTTTGCGTGAAGGCTTTGAGATGTGAGGGCTGCCCCTGTGACAACTGCAAAACGCTACGACAACTACATCAACGGTGAATGGGTTGCCGGTGCCGACTACTCGGCCAACATCAACCCGTCGGAACTGAGCGACAACATTGGCGATTACGCCAAGGCCGACCTGACTCAGGTTCACGCCGCCATCGACGCCGCCCGCGCGGCCTTCCCGGCGTGGTCGACTTCGGGCATTCAGGCCCGTCACGATTCGCTGGATAAAGTCGGCACCGAGATTCTGGCTCGTCGCGAAGAACTCGGCACCTTGCTGGCCCGCGAAGAGGGCAAGACCTTGCCCGAAGCCATCGGCGAAGTGACCCGCGCCGGCAACATCTTCAAATTCTTCGCCGGTGAGTGCCTGCGTCTGTCCGGCGATTACGTGCCGTCGGTGCGTCCGGGCGTCAATGTTGAAGTCACCCGCGAAGCACTCGGCGTGGTCGGTCTGATCACCCCGTGGAACTTCCCGATTGCAATTCCGGCGTGGAAAATCGCGCCAGCCTTGGCCTACGGCAACTGCGTGGTATTGAAACCGGCCGATCTGGTGCCGGGTTGCGCCTGGGCACTGGCCGAAATCATCTCCCGGGCAGGCTTTCCGGCCGGCGTGTTCAACCTGGTGATGGGCAGCGGTCGCGTGGTTGGCGATGCGCTGGTGCAGAGCCCGAAAGTCGACGGCATCAGCTTCACCGGGTCGGTGGGCGTGGGTCGACAGATCGCGGTCAACTGCGTGTCGCGCCAAGCCAAAGTGCAACTGGAAATGGGCGGCAAGAACCCGCAGATCATTCTCGACGACGCCGACCTCAAACAAGCGGTCGAGCTGTCGGTGCAGAGTGCGTTCTACTCCACCGGCCAGCGTTGCACCGCTTCCAGCCGCTTGATCGTCACTGCCGGGATCCACGATAAGTTCGTCGAGGCGATGGCCGAGCGCATGAAGTCGATCAAGGTCGGCCACGCCCTGAAATCCGGCACTGACATCGGTCCAGTGGTTTCCCAGGCGCAGCTTGAGCAGGACCTGAAGTACATCGACATCGGCCAGTCCGAAGGTGCGCGTCTGGTCAGTGGTGGCGGTCTGGTGACCTGTGACACCGAAGGTTATTTCCTCGCGCCAACGCTGTTTGCCGACAGCGAAGCGTCGATGCGTATCAGCCGCGAAGAAATCTTCGGTCCGGTGGCCAATATTGTTCGCGTGGCGGATTACGACGCGGCGCTGGCAATGGCCAATGACACCGAGTTCGGTCTGTCGGCGGGTATCGCCACCACTTCGCTGAAGTACGCCAACCACTTCAAGCGTCACTCGCAGGCCGGGATGGTGATGGTCAATTTGCCGACCGCTGGCGTCGATTACCACGTTCCGTTCGGGGGCCGTAAGGGTTCATCCTATGGCTCACGTGAGCAAGGCCGCTATGCGCAAGAGTTCTACACCGTGGTGAAAACCGCCTATATAGGCTCCTGACACACGCAATACCCGTAGGAGCTTGCCTGCAAGCGATAGCATCACCGCGGTGTAACTGAACAACCGCAGTGATGCTATCGCCGGCAGGCCAGCTCCCACAAAAGACCGACCAAAGAAGATTCACCCGCGCATAAAAATAATCAGTGGGAGTACATCTACATGCAATCGTCCAAGCCGACTCACGTCCGCTATTTGATCCTGCTCATGCTGTTTCTGGTGACCACGATCAACTACGCCGACCGCGCCACGATCGCCATCGCCGGCTCCAGCCTGCAAAAAGATCTGGGCATCGACGCGGTCACCCTCGGCTATATCTTCTCTGCCTTCGGTTGGGCCTACGTGGCCGGGCAAATTCCCGGCGGCTGGTTGCTCGATCGCTTCGGCTCGAAAAAAGTCTATGCCCTGAGCATTTTCACCTGGTCGCTGTTCACCGTGCTGCAAGGCTTTGTCGGTGAGTTCGGCATGTCCACGGCGATTGTTGCGCTGTTCATGCTGCGCTTCCTCGTCGGTCTGGCGGAGGCGCCATCCTTCCCGGGCAACGCGCGCATCGTCGCCGCGTGGTTTCCGACCGCTGAACGCGGCACCGCTTCGGCGATCTTCAACTCGGCGCAATACTTCGCCACCGTGCTGTTCGCGCCGCTGATGGGCTGGATCGTCTACAGCTTTGGCTGGGAGCACGTGTTCATTGTCATGGGCGTGTTCGGCATCGTCTTCTCGGGGATCTGGCTCAAGGTTATCCACAGCCCGCGTCAGCATCCGATGGCCAACGCAGCGGAAGTGCAGTTCATCGCCGACAACGGCGGCATGGTCGACATGGACCAGAACAAAGGCAAAAAGGCTGACGGGCCGAAGTGGGATTACATTCGTCAGTTGCTGACCAACCGTATGATGCTCGGCGTGTACCTGGGCCAGTACTGCATCAACGGCATCACTTACTTCTTCCTGACGTGGTTCCCGGTGTACCTGGTGCAAGAGCGTGGCATGACCATTCTCAAGGCTGGTTTCATCGCCTCGTTGCCGGCGATCTGCGGCTTCATCGGTGGTGTGCTCGGCGGAGTGATTTCCGATTACCTGCTGCGCAAAGGGCATTCGCTGACCTTCGCCCGCAAGGCGCCGATCATCGCCGGGTTGCTGGTGTCCAGCAGCATCGTGGCCTGCAACTATGTCGACGTTGAATGGATGGTCGTGGGTTTCATGGCGTTGGCGTTCTTCGGCAAAGGCGTGGGCGCGCTGGGCTGGGCGGTGGTCTCCGACACCTCGCCGAAACAGATCGCCGGCCTGAGCGGTGGCCTGTTCAACACCTTCGGCAACATCGCTTCGATTACCACGCCGATCGTGATCGGCTACATCATCAGCTCCACCGGATCGTTCAAATGGGCGCTGGTGTTCGTTGGTGCCAACGCATTGGTTGCGGTGTTCAGCTACCTGGTGATCGTCGGCCCGATCAAACGCGTGGTACTCAAAGAGCCGCCAACCCATGGCGGTACTGAAGCCACCGGCAAATTGTCTCAAGCGCATTCCTGAGGAGCGGCGTCATGCAGTTGATTGAACATTCCGACTCGCCGCGCTACATCCGCCTGCACGAGCGGGACAACGTAGTGATTGTGGTCAACGACCAGGGCGTGCCGGCCGGCACCGAATTTCCCGACGGTCTGGTGACCGTGGATTTTGTACCGCAGAGCCACAAGGTCACCCTCGCAGACATTCCCGAGGGCGGCCAGGTGATTCGCTACGGCCAGACCATCGGCTACGCGTTGCAGCCCATTCCGCGCGGCAGTTGGGTCAAGGAAGATCAACTGCGCATGCCGACCGCGCCGCCGCTGGACAGCCTGCCGCTGTCCACCGAAGTGCCGCCCGCCCAGGCACCGCTGGAAGGTTTCACCTTCGAGGGTTATCGCAATGCCGACGGCACTGTCGGCACGCGCAACATTCTCGGGATTACTACCACGGTGCAGTGTGTCACCGGTGTGCTCGATCATGCGGTGAAGCGCATCAAGGACGAGTTGCTGCCCAAATACCCGCACGTCGATGACGTGGTGGCGCTGACCCACAGTTACGGCTGCGGCGTGGCGATCACCGCCACCGACGCCTACATCCCGATTCGCACCGTGCGCAATCTGGCGCGCAACCCGAACCTGGGGGGAGAGGCGCTGGTGATCAGTCTCGGTTGCGAGAAATTGCAGGCCGGGCAGGTGATGCACGAGGACGACGCTTCGGTTGATCTGAGCGAGCCGTGGCTGTATCGCCTGCAGGATTCCAGTCATGGTTTCACCGAGATGATCGAGCAGATCATGGCGCTGGCCGAAGTCCGCCTGAAGAAGCTCGACCAGCGCCGCCGCGAAACCGTGCCGGCGTCCGAGTTGATCCTCGGCATGCAGTGCGGCGGCAGCGATGCGTTTTCCGGAATCACCGCCAACCCGGCACTGGGCTACGCCTCGGACTTGCTGCTGCGTGCGGGGGCGACGGTGATGTTTTCCGAAGTCACTGAAGTGCGCGATGCGATCTACCTGCTGACTTCACGTGCGCAGAGTAAAACTGTCGCCGAGGAACTGGTGCGCGAAATGGACTGGTACGACCGTTATCTGGCCAAGGGCGAAGCGGATCGCAGCGCCAATACCACGCCGGGCAACAAGAAGGGCGGGTTGTCGAACATTGTCGAGAAGTCGCTGGGCTCGATCGTCAAGTCCGGCAGCAGCGCGATCAACGGCGTGCTTGGCCCGGGCGAGCGCTTCAAGCGGAAAGGTTTGATTTTCTGTGCGACCCCGGCCAGCGATTTTGTCTGCGGCACGTTGCAATTGGCGGCGGGGATGAACCTGCATGTGTTCACCACCGGTCGCGGCACGCCCTACGGGCTGGCGATGGCACCGGTCGTAAAAGTCTCGACCCGGACCGAGCTGGCGCAGCGTTGGCCGGACCTGATCGACATCGACGCCGGACGGATTGCCACCGGGCGCGCAACCATCGAGGAGTTGGGTTGGGAGTTGTTCCACTACTATCTGGATGTGGCGAGCGGCAAGCAGCAGACGTGGGCGGAGAAGCACAAGCTGCATAACGACATCACGCTGTTTAACCCAGCGCCGATTACTTGATGCGTGATCGGCTTGGCCCTCACCCCAGCCCTCTCCCGGAGGGAGAGGGGGCCGACCGAGGTGTCTTGCGCATTACATCGACCTGAAAGACCGAGTTGATTATGGCCTGCTACAGGCATTGCCGGATTCAGCGATGTCATTTCAGGTCGATGGATTTCTCCAATATCCCGTGATCGGTCCCCTCTCCCTTTGGGAGTGTATGTACCGGAGACATGGTGGACACATGTTCGGAGACATGGTGGACGGTTTTAGATCTTCTTACCTGCCATAACGATCTGCAAGTTCAAGTCGATTCGGGCGATGCGATGTCTACTCCAGTAGACATCGTGGATGCCGTCCTCCGTCGTTTCCCGGATAGCTACTGACTTCCCGTAAAAAGCTTTCCCGACTGTGTATTCACGGTTCCTCCAGTAGATCTCGCCCTTTACCTGAACCTTCCTGACCACATCACCATCGTCGTACTCCGGCGCTGCGGGTTGCTCCTGATATTCCCTTGAGCTGCTGCTGTACCGAGTAGCAGGAACCTGCATGTCCAGCGCTTGATGCGGGCGCTTCTGGTTGTAAATATCACGCCAGATATCAAACGCCCGTTGCGCGCTGTTGAGATCGTTAAAGTGCTGACCCTGGAGGACTTCATTTTTCAGACTGCGGTGGAAGCGTTCCAGCTTTCCTTGGGTTTGCGGATGATAAGGTCGAGAGTGGCCGACCTTGATGCCTTGACTCATCAGCCAGACCTCCAGCGCGGTATAAACGCCTGTCTGATCACCCCATGGAGAGCCGTTGTCCATCGTCATGCGCAAAGGCAGGCCATAGCGCCGAAAGGCCCGGACCAGATGCTCCTGGACGGTGTCGCGCTGCTCATTGATACACGCCGCGATGCACAGTGAAAACCGCGAATGATCGTCCAGTATCGTCAACGGATGGCAACGCCCCTGACCCAGACTGATATGCCCCTTGAAGTCCATCTGCCAAAGATCGTTGGGCGCTTCATGCTCAAAACGGATAAACGGTTTGATCTCGGCGGCCTTTGGATCAACGCGTGAATGACGCTGTAAAACCGCATGCACGGTACTGACCGAAGGCATCACTAAGCCGTTGTCTTCCAACACACGTTTGAGCTTGCGAGCGCCCCAGGCCGCGTACTCCTGACTCACGGTCAAAATCTGCTGTTCAACCTCATCAGCACATCGCTTGGGTGATGTCTTCGGTCGTCGAGACTGATCGTTCAGTCCTTCTGCACCCAGGTTTTCAAACCTGTTAAGCCATTTATAGGCGGTGCTTGGGCTGATATTAAATCGACGGCAAAGCTGCCGGACATTGGCCCCTTCTTGCCGAGCCAAAAGCACGAATTCTGAACGAAGCTGCACAGTGGACACCTCTTCCCAAGACACAGGTCATCTCCTTAGTGATGAGCAATGTGCCTATTAAAAAGTGTCCACCATGTCTCCGAACACCTGTCCACCATGTGTCCGGTACATACAGGGAGAGGGCTAGGGTGAGGGGCTTTTGCTTTATCATTGCCACCTAACGACGCTCACCCAAGGCTCCCCCGGCATGCTGGCAATCTTCCTCGAAACCCTGAACATCACCGCGCCGGTGTTTGCCATGCTGTTTCTCGGTGTGTTGCTCAAACGCATCGACTGGATCAACGACAACTTCATCCACACCGCCTCGTCGCTGGTGTTCAACGTCAGCATGCCGGCGCTGCTGTTTCTCGGCATTCTGCATGCGGATCTGCACGCCGCGTTGCAACCGGCACTGCTGATCTACTTCGCCGTCGCCACGCTGGCGAGTTTTGCCCTGGCCTGGGGCTGGGCGATTCTGCGTTGCCCCCGCGAAGATCGCGGCATCTACACCCAAGGCGCGTTTCGCGGCAACAACGGGGTGATCGGCCTGGCACTGGCGGCGAGCATGTACGGTGATTACGGAATTTCCCTCGGGGCGATTCTCGCCGCGCTGGTGATCCTGTTTTACAACACCCTGTCGACCATTGTCCTGGCGGTGTACAGCCCGGTGATCAAGTCCGATCCGTGGAGTATCTGCAAAAGCGTGTTCAGCAACCCGCTGATCATCAGCGTGATTGCCGCGGCGCCGTTTGCCTATTTCAAAATCGGTTTGCCGGGCTGGCTGGAGACATCCGGGCAGTATCTGGCGCAGACCACGTTGCCACTGGCGCTGATCTGCATCGGCGGAACCCTGTCACTGGCGGCGTTGCGCAAGAGCGGCAACATGGCGCTCAGTTCGAGTCTGGTGAAGATGATCGGTTTGCCGGTGCTGGCGACTTTGGGGGCTTGGTTGTGGGGATTTCGCGGCGCGGAGCTGGGGATTCTGTTTCTGTACTTCGGCAGCCCGACGGCGGCGGCGAGTTTCGTCATGGCCCGGGCGGCGCAGGGCAATCATGAATTGGCGGCGGCGATCATTGTGTTGACCACGCTGATGGCTGCGGTGACCACCAATGTCGGGATCTTTGTTTTGCAGTGGGGTGGATGGATCTGACCGAAAGATTTTCGGTGATTTTTCCGGCCTCATCGCAGGCAAGCCCGCTCCCACAGGTTTTTCGGTTGTTAATCAAATTTCATCAACATTGAGATCCCTGTGGGAGCGTGCTTGCCCGCGATGAGGCCCGGAAGGTCACTCAGGTTTCTGGTAGCTATCGATCACTTCCTGCGCCGCGCGAAACGCATCAATCGCCGCCGGCACGCCGGCATACACTGCGCAATGCAGCAGCGCCTCACGAATCTCATCCACCGTGCAGCCATTGTTCAGCGCGCCGCGCACATGGCCCTTCAACTCCTGTGGGCACTTCAGCGCGGTCAGTGCGGCGAGGGTGATCAGGCTGCGGGTTTTCAGCGGCAGACCTTCACGATTCCACACGCCGCCCCAGGCGTGTTCATTGACGAAATCCTGCAGCGGCTGGGTGAACTCGGTGGCGTTGCCCAAGGCGCGATCAACAAATGCATCGCCCATTACCTGACGGCGGACTTCAACCCCGGACTTCTTCGATTCGGTCATGGCATATCCCTCTTGTGGTGTTGGCGGCGCCAGGCGCGGATCGACGTGAACAGCAGAAACGTCAACAGCGTCGGCAAGACATAAAACAGCATCAACCGCTCGAGCTTGCCGGCCAGCGGCATGCCGGTGGTGAACGACACCACGTGCAACCCGTACGCCAGGTACAAACCGAGCAACAGCAAACCTTCGGCACGTGTCACGCGGTAGCCGGAATAGAACACCGGCAGGCACAGCGCGGCGACGCCGAGCATCACCGGCAGGTCGAAATCCAGCGCGTTCGGCGACACCGACAGTGGCGTCGGTGCGATCAGTGCGGTCAGACCGAGCACCCCCAGCAGGTTGAACAGGTTGGCGCCGATCACATTGCCGACAGCGATGTCGCGTTGTCCGCGCAAGGCCGCGATCAACGACGTAGCGAGTTCCGGCAGCGACGTGCCGACGGCGACCACGGTCAGGCCGATGACGCGTTCCGAGAAACCGAGATCAGTCGCCACCACAACCGCAGCGTTGAGCAACAGGTGCCCGGCGAACACCAGCATCGCCAGGCCGACGATGATCATCAGCACGCTGGCGATCCAAGACGCCTGCTGCGCTTGCGGGGGGCCGGAATGCGGTCGCGTCGAGTGGCGCGACTGCCGAAACAGCAAACCGAGGTACAACGCCAGGGCGGCCAGTAGCACGATGCCGTCGAAACGCCCGATCTCCTCGTTCCATGCCAGGACGAACACCAGCAGGCTGGCGCCGATCATCAGCGGAATATCGAGGCGCACCAGTTGCCGCGACACACGCAGCGGAATGATCAACGCCGACAGGCCGAGGGTTACAAGGATGTTGAAGATGCTGCTGCCGACCACACTGCCGACGGCAATGTCGGAGTTATGCGTCAGCGCAGCTTGCAGGCTGACGGCCATTTGCGGCGCACTGCTGCCGAGGGCGACGATGGTCAGACCGATGATCAGCGGCCGTACGTGCAGACGGGCCGCCAGCCGCACCGCCGCGCGCACCATCAGTTCGGCGCCGAAGATCAGCAGGCCGAGGCCGGCGAGCAATTCGATCACGCTGATCAGCGGTAAATCGGTCAGTCCGAAAATGGTCGGTGCTCCATCAGTCGTCGAGGGCCTGGATGCGCACCCGGGCGGTGCCACTGCCGAGCATACCGAGTCGTTCGGCCGCTTCGCGTGAAACATCGATCAGGCGACCACGGGTATGCGGCCCGCGATCATTGATGCGGACCACGCAGGACTTGGCGTTTTTCAGGTTGGTGACCATCACCCGGGTGCCGAAAGGCAACTGGCGGTGGGCGGCGGTCAGGGAATGCTGGTTGAACGCTTCGCCGCTGGCGGTGCGTTTACCGTGGTGTTTGGCGCCGTAATAAGAGGCAACGCCGGTCTGGTCGTAACCGTGCGGGTCGATGATGTCGTTGCTGGCGCAACCGGCCAGTAGAGAGAGCAGGGCGCAGCTGATGAACAAACGCTTCATTCAAAGGTTTCCCGAATCAAATGTGGGAGTGACCTGTGGCGAGGGGATTTATCCCCTCACCACAGGTCACTCCTACAGGGGATGGAGCCAGGCTGTTTGTCTGGCTCCATTTTCATCAGCCTTCGAGCTTGCTCTTCAGCAGTTCGTTCACTTGCTGCGGGTTGGCCTTGCCTTTGGAGGCTTTCATGGCCTGACCGACGAAGAAACCGAACATCTTGCCGCGCTTGGCTTCGTCTGCCGCACGGTATTGCTCGACCTGCTCGGCGTTGGCCGCGAGCATTTCGTCCAGCACCGCCGAGATCGCGCCGCTGTCGGTAACCTGCTTCAGGCCGCGCTTTTCGATGATCTCGTCCGCAGTGCCTTCGCCATTGGCCATCGCTTCGAACACCACTTTGGCGATCTTGCCGGAGATGGTGTTGTCCTTGATGCGCTGCAGCATGCCGCCCAACAGCTCGGCGGAGACTGGCGAATCCTCGATGTCCAGGCCTTGCTTGTTGAGCAGGCTGCCCAACTCGACCATCACCCAGTTCGCTGCCAGTTTGGCGTCACCGCCGATGGCCGCGACTTTCTCGAAGTAATCCGCTTGCTCACGGCTGGTGGCCAGCACGTTGGCGTCGTAGGCCGACAGACCGAACTGGCTCTGGAAGCGCTCGCGTTTTTGCGGTGGCAGTTCTGGCAGGGTGGCGCGCACCTCGCCCAGGAACGACTCTTCGATGACCACCGGCAGCAGGTCCGGATCGGGGAAGTAACGGTAGTCGTTGGCTTCCTCTTTCGAACGCATTGGACGGGTCTCGTCCTTGTTCGGATCGTACAGACGGGTCTGCTGGATCACTTTGCCGCCGTCTTCGATCAGCTCGATCTGACGCTGGATCTCGGAGTTGATCGCCTTCTCGATGAAGCGGAACGAGTTGACGTTCTTGATCTCGCAGCGGGTGCCGAACTCGACCTGGCCTTTCGGACGTACCGAGACGTTGCAGTCGCAACGCAGCGAGCCTTCGGCCATGTTGCCGTCGCAGATGCCCAGGTAACGCACCAGCGCGTGGATCGCCTTGACGTAAGCCACGGCTTCCTTGGCGCTGCGCATGTCCGGCTCGGACACGATTTCCAGCAGCGGCGTGCCGGCACGGTTCAGGTCGATGCCGGTGGCACCGTTGAATTCTTCGTGCAGGCTCTTGCCGGCGTCTTCTTCCAGGTGCGCACGGGTGATGCCGACACGTTTGACCGTGCCGTCTTCCAGGGCGATGTCCAGGTGGCCCTTGCCGACGATCGGCAATTCCATCTGGCTGATCTGGTAGCCCTTCGGCAGGTCCGGGTAGAAGTAGTTCTTGCGGGCGAACACGTTGTGCTGACCGATCTCGGCGTCAATCGCCAGACCGAACATCACCGCCATGCGCACCGCTTCCTGGTTCAGCACCGGCAACACGCCGGGCATGCCCAGGTCGATCAGGCTGGCCTGGGTGTTCGGCTCGGAGCCGAACTGGGTGGAACTACCGGAAAAGATTTTCGACCGGGTGGTGAGCTGAGTGTGAATCTCCAGCCCGATCACGACTTCCCATTGCATGTGTGTCTCCTAGCCTTTTGCTGGGGATTTTGAAACGTTGCGAGCGAAGGTAAGGCAAGGCGAAAACTGGCGAGTAAGCGGAGTTGACGTTAGTCAATGAGCATTACGAGCCAGTTTTCAACGCAGCATTACCGAGCGCAGCAGTTTCAAAACCCCTGCGGGGTGCGGGTGTGCCAGTCAGTGTGTAACTGATACTGGTGGGCAACGTTCAACAGGCGACCTTCCTGGAAGTACGGCGCGAGCAACTGCACGCCAACCGGCAGACCGTCGACAAAACCGGCCGGCATCGACAGGCCCGGCAGGCCCGCGAGGTTGGCGGTGATGGTGTAGACGTCTTCCAGATAGGCAGCGACCGGGTCGCTGTTCTTGGCGCCGAGCTTCCAGGCCGGGTTCGGCGTGGTCGGGCCGAGGATGATGTCGACTTCATTAAAGGCCGCCATGAAGTCGTTCTTCACCAGACGACGAATCTTCTGCGCTTTCAGGTAGTAGGCATCGTAGTAACCGGCGGACAGCGCGTAGGCACCGACCATGATCCGGCGCTGCACTTCAGGGCCGAAGCCTTCGCCACGGGAGCGCTTGTACAGGTCGATCAGGTTTTCCGGGTTCTCGCAGCGATGGCCGAAACGCACGCCGTCGAAACGCGACAGGTTCGAGGAGGCTTCTGCCGGCGCAATCACGTAGTACGCAGGAATCGCGTGCTGCATGTTCGGCAGGCTGATTTCCTTGATCACCGCACCGAGCTTCTGCAGCTCTTTGATGCTGTTCTGGATCAGCTCGGCAATGCGCGGGTCGAGACCGGCGCTGAAGTATTCCTTCGGCACGCCGATGCGCAGGCCTTGCAGCGAATCGCCGAGGCTGGCGGAGTAATCCGGAACCGGCTCATCAATGCTGGTGGAGTCGTTCTGGTCGAACCCGGCCATACCTTGCAACAAAATCGCGCAGTCTTCGGCGGTGCGTGCCAACGGGCCGCCCTGATCGAGGCTGGAGGCATAAGCGATCATGCCCCAGCGCGACACGCGACCGTAGGTCGGCTTCAGGCCGGTGAGGTTGGTGAACGCCGCCGGCTGACGGATCGAGCCGCCGGTGTCGGTGGCCGTGGCCGCAGGCAACAGACGAGCGGCAACCGCCGCCGCCGAACCACCGGACGAGCCGCCCGGTACGTGTTCCAGGTTCCACGGGTTTTTCACCGCGCCGTACCAGCTCGACTCGTTGGCCGAACCCATGGCGAATTCGTCCATGTTGGTCTTGCCCAGAGTCACGGCACCGGCAGCGGCCAGTTTCGCGACCACGGTGGCGTCATACGGGGCCTTGAAGTTATCGAGCATCTTCGAGCCGCAGCTGGTGCGAATGCCCTGGGTGCAGAACAGGTCTTTGTGAGCGATCGGCGCGCCGAGCAGGGCGCCGCTCTCACCGTTGGCCCGGCGTGCGTCGGCGGCTTTCGCCTGCTCGAGCGCCAGCTCTTCGGTGAGGCTGATGAAACTGTTGAGCTGCGGATCGAGCTGGGTGATACGCGCCAGCAGGACTTTGGTCAGCTCTTCGGAGGAAAACTTTTTATCGGCGAGACCGCGGGCGATCTCGGCCAGAGTCATTTGATGCATTGCAGGCTCTTTCCCTTTAGTCGATGACTTTCGGAACCAGATACAGGCCGTTTTCGACCGCTGGTGCGATGGACTGGTAGGCCTCGCGGTGATTGGTCTCGGTCACAACGTCGGCGCGCAGGCGCTGACTGGCTTCCAGCGGGTGGGCCAAAGGCTCGATACCGTCGGTATTGACGGCCTGCATTTCGTCGACCAGCCCGAGAATGCTGTTGAGGGCGGAAGTAATGTGCGGAAGATCGGCATCATTGAGGCCAAGGCAGGCCAGATGAGCGATTTTTTCCACGTCGGAGCGTTCTAGCGCCATCGGGATTCTCCAGTGGAAAACAGAACGGACGGCGTCCGTGTGTTAGATTGTCGGAACACTACCGCACTTCTACGGTCATAAGGCCGCGATTGTGGGGCTTGGTGCACAGAAAAGCGGCCAATTTAACATATTGGCGCCTTGCCCAAAATCCCTGTCGTTGTTAGAGTTTGCCGCACTTTTTTACCCACGCGTTGCCTAGGGTCCCTTTCCCATGTTCAAGAAACTGCGTGGCATGTTTTCCAGCGATCTTTCCATTGACCTGGGCACTGCCAACACCCTTATTTACGTGCGCGAGCGCGGTATCGTCCTGAATGAGCCATCGGTTGTGGCCATTCGGACACACGGTAACCAGAAAAGTGTCGTTGCTGTCGGCACCGAAGCCAAGCGCATGCTCGGCCGTACGCCGGGCAACATTGCTGCCATTCGTCCGATGAAAGACGGCGTAATCGCCGACTTCAGCGTCTGCGAAAAGATGCTGCAATACTTTATCAACAAGGTTCACGAAAACAGTTTTCTGCAGCCTAGCCCTCGTGTGCTGATCTGCGTTCCATGCAAATCCACCCAGGTGGAGCGTCGTGCCATCCGTGAATCGGCCCTTGGTGCCGGTGCCCGTGAAGTATTCCTGATCGAAGAGCCAATGGCTGCTGCGATCGGTGCCGGTCTGCCGGTTGAAGAAGCACGCGGTTCGATGGTTGTCGATATCGGTGGTGGTACCACTGAAATCGCGCTGATCTCCCTGAACGGTGTGGTCTATGCCGAATCCGTCCGCGTGGGCGGCGACCGCTTCGACGAAGCGATCATCACCTACGTGCGCCGCAACTACGGCAGCCTGATCGGTGAATCGACGGCCGAGCGCATCAAGCAGGAAATCGGTACGGCCTACCCGGGCGGCGAAGTTCGCGAAGTCGACGTTCGCGGTCGCAACCTGGCCGAAGGCGTTCCACGCGCATTCACCCTGAACTCCAACGAAGTGCTGGAAGCTCTGCAAGAGTCCCTGGCCACTATCGTTCAGGCTGTGAAAAGCGCCCTGGAGCAATCGCCGCCGGAGCTGGCTTCCGACATCGCCGAGCGTGGCCTGGTGCTGACCGGTGGTGGCGCGCTGCTGCGTGACCTCGACAAGTTGCTGGCCCAGGAAACCGGTCTGCCGGTGATCGTTGCCGAAGACCCGCTGACCTGCGTTGCTCGCGGCGGTGGCCGTGCATTGGAAATGATGGATAAACACACCATGGACCTGCTCTCGAGCGAATAAGTCGCCGAGTGCAATACGTGGGTGAGCGCGCAGGCAGCACTTTGCAGTGCTGCCTGTTGGCGTTTATCTTCTGTCAGTCTTCATCCAGGCCGGTTTGATGCCGTATGAATAAACAGAACATTTGCCTGGGAGGAGCGGCTTATTAAACCGCTTTTCGCCAAGGGCCCTTCGTTGGGTGTGCGCCTGTTGGTGCTGGCCGTGCTGTCGGTCGCGCTGATGGTGGTCGATGCCCGTTTCGATCTGCTCAAGCCTGCGCGCAAACAAGCGTCGCTGGTGCTGATGGATGCCTACTGGATCACTGACCTGCCCGGTCGCCTGTGGGAAGGTGTCGCCAGCCAGTTCGGCAGCCGCACTGAGCTTGTTGCCGAAAACGAAAAACTCAAGACCGAGAACCTGCTGTTGCAGGGCCGCATGCAAAAGCTTGCCGCCCTCACCGAGCAGAACGTGCGGCTGCGCGAGTTGCTCAATTCCTCCGCACTGGTCAACGAAAAGGTCGAAGTGGCCGAGTTGATCGGCATGGACCCCAACCCCTTCACTCATCGCATCATCATCAATAAAGGTGAGCGCGACGGCGTGGTGCTCGGTCAGCCGGTGCTCGATGCCCGCGGCTTGATGGGGCAGGTGGTCGAGTTGATGCCTTACACCTCCCGTGTCCTGCTGCTCACTGACAGTACCCACAGCATTCCCGTGCAGGTGAACCGCAACGGTCTGCGGGCGATTGCCAGCGGTACCGGTAACCCTGAACGACTGGAATTGCGTCACGTCGCCGATACGGCAGACATCAAGGAAGGCGATCTGCTGGTCAGCTCCGGCCTTGGCCAGCGCTTCCCGGCGGGCTATCCGGTCGCCACCGTGAAAGAAGTGATTCACGATTCCGGCCAGCCGTTTGCCATTGTCCGCGCCGTACCGACGGCCGCACTGAACCGCAGCCGCTACATGTTGCTGGTGTTCAGCGACAACCGCACCGCCGAAGAGCGTGCCAACGACGCAGCGCAGGCGCAGGAAAATCTTGATGCACAGGGCGGTGGCCCGGTGATCCCAACGACAGTGCCGAAAGCCGTGACCCCGCCGGCTGCCGCAACAACGCCTGCGACATCGCCGGCTGCACCGGCTGCACCGGCCGCCAGCGCTGCGCCGGCCAAACCCGCAGCAAGCAAGCCGCCAGTGCCTGCAAAACCACCGGCCGCCACACCGGCCGCCGGTAAACCACCGGCGAATCAGCCTGCTGCTCGACCGGCGGCCAAACCGCCTGTCACCGCGCCGGCAACCACCGGGAGGCAAGAATAATGGTCGGGGCTACCGCATCGCGTAACGGCTGGATCGTCTGGCTGACGTTTGTCGTCGGCATATTGCTCAGCGTGTCGCCATTGCCGATCTTCATGGAGATCCTGCGCCCGCTGTGGCTGGCCTTGCTTCTGACGTTCTGGGCCTTGTACCTGCCGCATACGGTGGGCATGGTCACGGCGTTCTGCCTGGGACTGGCCGAAGACGTGCTGCAGGGCGACCTGCTCGGTCAGAACGCCTTGATCCTTTCCCTGATCACCTTTCTGGTGCTGTCATTGCAGCAACGCCTGCGGATGTTCCCGATGTGGCAGCAGTGCCTGGTGATCCTGGTGATTTTCGGCCTCGCGCAACTGGTCCAGTTGTGGCTCAGTGCCTTGACCGGCAACCGTCAGCCGACCCTTGCGCTGGTCCTTCCGGCACTGGTCAGTGCCTTGCTCTGGCCTTGGGTCAGCTTTGCTCTGCGTGGATTGCGCCGCCGCTACAAAATCAATTGATCCGGTGAAGCAGGGCACTGAACAGGGAGATGTTTTGATGAAGCCGCTTTACCTCGCCTCCGGATCGCCGCGTCGCCGTGAATTGCTCACGCAGATCGGCGTTCCATTCTCCGCCATCAGCGCGGACATCGACGAAACCCCGCTACCCGAAGAATCGCCTTCGGCTTATGTCGAGCGCCTGGCGCGCGGCAAGGCCGAGGCCGGGCAGTGCACGGTCGTTTCCGACGCAGCGTTCTGCGTCCTGGGCGCCGACACCGCAGTGGTGCTCGACGGCAAAATTCTTGGCAAACCGGTGGACGAAGCCGATGCATGCGCCATGCTGATGATGTTGTCTGGCAAGGAGCATGAAGTGCTGACTGCGATCGCCGTGCGCGAAGGCGAGCGCTGCGAGTCGCGGGTGGTGCGCAGTCTGGTGCGGTTTCGGCCGATCGGTCGCGACGAAGCCGCCGCCTATTGGGCCAGCGGCGAACCCCGGGACAAGGCCGGTGGCTATGGCATTCAGGGGCTTGGCGCGGTGTTTGTCGCCGGCCTCAACGGTAGCTATTCGGCGGTGGTCGGCCTGCCCGTTTGCGAAACCGCAGAACTGTTGGACCATTTCGGCATACCCTGTTGGCAAAACCTGAATGCGCAATAAGCGTCGTACACAAAAGATGCAGCCATTATCGTGAACATGCCTGAACGAGATCCTGCCATGAGTGAAGAGATTCTGATCAACATCACGCCGATGGAGTCGCGCGTGGCGGTGGTCGAAAACGGTGTGCTGCAAGAAGTGCATGTCGAGCGCACGCAAAAACGCGGGATCGTCGGCAACATCTATAAAGGCAAGATTGTCCGCGTACTCCCGGGCATGCAGGCAGCGTTCGTCGACATTGGACTGGACCGTGCCGCGTTCATTCACGCGGCGGAAATCTCCCTGCGTGAAGGGCCAGCAGTGGAGAGCATCAGTTCGCTGGTGCACGAAGGCCAGAGTCTGGTGGTGCAAGTCACCAAGGATCCGATCGGTTCCAAGGGCGCGCGCCTGACCACACAGTTGTCGATTCCTTCGCGCTATCTGGTCTACATGCCGCGCACCGCCCACGTTGGCATTTCCCTGAAAATCGAAGACGAAGCCGAGCGCGAGCGCCTCAAGCAGGTGGTCAGCGATTGTGTGGCCAAGGAAGAGATCAAGGAGGCGGGCGGGTTTATTCTGCGCACGGCCGCCGAAGGTGCCGGTGCCGACGAGATCCTCATGGACATCCGTTATCTGCGCCGTCTGTGGGATCAGATCAACGAGCAGATCAAAACCATCGCTGCACCGAGCGTGATCTACGAAGACCTTGGCCTGGCGTTGCGCACCCTGCGTGATCTGGTCAATCCGAAGATCGAGAAGATCCGCATTGATTCGCGGGAAACCTTCCAGAAAACCACGCAGTTCGTCGCCGAACTGATGCCGGAAATCGCCGATCGTCTGGAACACTACCCGGGCGAGCGACCGATTTTCGATCTGTATGGCGTCGAAGACGAAATCCAGAAGGCCCTCGAGCGCAAGGTGCCGTTGAAGTCCGGTGGTTATCTGGTGGTCGATCCGGCGGAAGCCATGACCACCATTGATGTGAACACCGGGGCGTTCGTCGGCCATCGCAATCTGGAAGAAACCATCTTCAAGACCAATCTCGAAGCGGCCACGGCGATTGCCCGGCAGATGCGCCTGCGCAATCTCGGCGGGATCATCATCATCGACTTCATCGACATGGAAGACGAAGAGCATCAGCGCCAGGTGCTGCGCACCCTGGAAAAACAGCTGGAGCGCGATCACGCCAAGACCAACATCATCGGCATCACCGAGCTGGGCCTGGTGCAGATGACCCGCAAGCGTACGCGTGAAAGTCTTGAGCAGGTATTGTGCGAACCGTGCAGCAGTTGTCAGGGGCGCGGCAAACTGAAGACGGCGGAAACCATCTGTTATGAGATCTTCCGCGAGATTCTTCGCGAGGCCCGCGCCTATCAGGCCGAGGGTTATCGAGTGCTGGCGAACCAGAAAGTGGTCGATCGCCTGCTCGACGAAGAATCCGGTAACGTCGCCGAGCTTGAAGGGTTCATCGGTCGCACCATACGCTTTCAGGTGGAAACCATGTATTCCCAGGAACAATACGACGTGGTGCTGCTCTGATCACCTGCGTCACATTCAATCCACCGCGGCTGGCCTCAGCTTTTCGCAGTATTTTCGCCATGGGAGCCAACTGACATGGAGCGTCTGACACGCATTCTGGCCGCGCTCACCCGTTGGGGATTGGGCCTGTGCGCGTTGGTTCTGGTGTTGATGGCGTTGTACGTCAGTCTTGGCCGTGAGCTGACCCCGCTGGTGGCCGAGTATCGCGCCGACATCGAAGACAAGGCCAGTGCGGCTTTGGGCATGCCGCTGCAGATCGGTGAGCTGGAAGGCAACTGGAGCGGGTTTGCGCCGATCCTGCTCGCCCACGACGTCATGGTTGGCGACGGCGCCAATGCTCTGCGCCTGGATCGGGTGCGTGCCGTACCGGATCTGTGGGCCAGCCTGTTGACCCGCGAAGTGCGCATCGCTCATCTTGAACTCAACGGTCTGAAGATCAGCCTCAAGGAGGCGGCGGACGGCCGTTGGGCGCTGGAAGGTCTGCCGGTGCAGAACGATCAGCCGCTCGATCCGCAGCAACTGTTCAACCGCTCGCAAATGATCCAGCAACTGTCGGTGCTCGACAGTCAGGTGACCTTGCAGCCGCAGGATCACGCGCCAATGACGCTGACCTATGTCGGCCTCAACCTGAAAACCGGCGCCAGTCGGCAACGCCTCGATGCGCGTTTGACCCTGCCGGATGGCCAGCCCGTTGCGCTGAGCCTGCGTACGCGGATCCGTCCTGATCAATGGCAGGACAGTGTGGTGGACGGCTATGCCAGCCTGCCGCAAAGCGACTGGGCGAAGTGGTTGCCCGAGCGCTTGACCCGGCAATGGCATTTCGCCGAGCTCAAGGCCGGTGGCGAGCTCTGGTTCAACTGGGCCGAGGGTGCCCTGCAAAGTGCCTCGCTGCGCCTGAACGCGCCGCAACTGACCGGTGCCTATGCCGAGCGCAAACCGATTCAGATACACAATCTGGCGCTCAACGCTTACTACCGTAACAGCGCCGAGGGTGCGACGGTCACCTTCGATTCACTGGCGATGAGCATTGGCGAAACCCGCTGGGAATCGCGCGTGCAGCTGCAGCAGACCCGTGCGAGTGACAACGTTGAAGAGCTTTGGCATCTGCAGGCCGATCGCCTCGACCTGACCCCGCTCACCCCGTTGCTCAACGCCCTGGGGCCATTGCCGCAAGGTTTCGCCACCGTGGTCGATCACCTCAACGTCACCGGCGGCCTGCGTAATGTGTTGCTGGATTTCCGACCCAACGCCACTGATGGCAGCAAGTTCAGCTTCGCGGCCAATCTCGATAGCGTCGGTTTCGATGCCTATCACGGTGCGCCGGCCGCCCGTAATGTCAGTGGCAGTCTCAGCGGTAACCTCGACGGTGGCGAGTTGCGCATGGACAGTAAGGATTTCGTCCTGCACCTTGATCCGATCTTCGCCAAGCCCTGGCAGTATCTGCAGGCCAATGCGCGGCTGACCTGGAAACTCGATAAAGACGGCTTCACCCTGATCGCACCGTACCTGAAGGTGCTCGGCGAAGAGGGCAAGATTGCCGGCGACTTCCTGATTCGCCTGCACTTCGACCATAGCCAGGAAGACTACATGGACCTGCGGGTCGGGCTGGTCGAGGGCGATGGTCGCTACACTGCCAAGTATCTGCCCAAGGTCTTGAGCCCGGCGCTGGATGAATGGCTGCGCACCGCCATTCTCAAAGGCGCAGTGGATCAGGGCTTCTTCCAGTATCAAGGCTCGCTGAACAAGGACGCGGGCGATGCGGATCGCAGTATCAGCCTGTTCTTCAAGGTGCATGACGCCGAACTGGCCTTCCAGCCGGGCTGGCCTCACGTCAGCAACGTCAGTGGCGACGTGTTCATCGAAGACAGCGGTGTGCGCATCTGGGCCGACAAGGGCCAGTTGCTCGATACCCAGGTCAGTGATGTGTTCGTCAATATTCCCCATGTGCCTGCCGGCCAACATACCCATCTGTTTCTCGACGGGGCTTTTGCCGGTGGCCTGGGCGATGGCTTGAAGATTCTTCAAGAGGCGCCGATCGGTACGGGCGAAACCTTCGCCGGCTGGGAAGGCGCCGGCGATCTGCAGGGCAAGCTCAAGCTGGACGTGCCGCTGGACAAGGGCGGCGATCAGCCGAAGATTCTGGTCGACTTCAAGACCGCCAATGCACGGTTGCAGCTGGCAGAGCCGAAGCTGGAACTGACGCAGCTCAAAGGTGACTTCCGTTTCGACAGCGGCAAAGGCCTCAGCGGGCAGAACATCGCGGCGCGCGCGTTCGACAAGCCTGTCACGGCGCAGATTTTTGCCGACGGCAGCGCCAAAAAACTCAAGACCCGGGTGGCCGCGTCGGGGCAGGTCGAAGTCAAGAAACTCACCGACTGGCTGGGCGTGACGCAACCGCTGCCGGTGTCCGGGACGATCCCGTACCAGTTGCAATTGAATCTGGAAGGTGCCGACAGTCAGTTGTTGGTCAGCTCCAGCATGAAGGGCGTGGCGGTGGATCTGCCGGCACCGTTCGGCATGGCGGCGGATGTCGGACGCAGCACGGTGTTCCGTATGACCCTGCAAGGGCAGGAGCGACGTTATTGGGTCAACTACGATCAACTGGCCAATTTTACCTTCGCGGCACCACCAGGCAGTTTTGCCGACGGACGTGGCGAACTGTTCCTCGGTGCCGGCGAAGCCGTGCTGCCGGGCGCCAAAGGCTTGCGCATTCGCGGTGTGCTGTCGGAGCTGGACGTGGCGCCGTGGCAGGATCTGGTCAACAAATACGCCGGTCAGGACCCGGGTGGCAGTGCCAAGCAACTGTTGAACAGTGCCGATTTCAAGATCGGCAAGCTCACGGCGTTCGGCACCACACTTGACCAGGCCTCGGTCCAGGTGAACCGCAAGCCGAGTACGTGGAACCTGGCACTGGACAGCCAGCAGGCCAAAGGCTGGGCGAGCTTGCCGGATGCCAAGAGCACGCCGATTACGGTGAATCTGCAATACGTCCGCTTGCCGGCACCAGACCCGTCGGTCCAGGCCGATGAGAACTCGCCCGATCCATTGGTCTCGGTCGACCCGACGAAAATCCCCGCGCTGGATATCACCATCAATCAATTGTTTCTCGGCCAGGATCTGGTTGGCGGCTGGTCGCTCAAGGTGCGACCGACCGCCAAAGGCATCGCCCTGAACAGCCTCGATATGGGCCTCAAAGGCATCCTGTTGCAGGGGAACGGTGGCTGGGAAGGTGCGCCGGGGGCGACCAACAGTTGGTTCAAGGGGCGGATCGCTGGCAAGAACCTGGCCGATGTCCTCAAAGGCTGGGGCTTTGCCCCGAGTGTGACCAGCGAGGAATTCCGCATGGACGTCGACGGCCGCTGGCCGGGCTCGCCGGCGTGGCTGGCGACCAAACGTTTCTCGGGCACCCTCGATGCATCGTTGAACAAGGGCCAGTTTGTCGAAGTGGAGGGCGGGGCCCAGGCATTGCGGGTGTTTGGCCTGCTTAACTTCAACTCCATCGGCCGCCGCTTGCGTCTGGACTTCTCCGACCTGTTCGGCAAAGGCCTGAGCTATGACCGGGTCAAAGGCCTGTTGGTGGCGAGCAACGGCGTTTACGTGACCCGCGAGCCGATCCGCCTGACCGGGCCGTCGAGCAACATCGAACTGGACGGGACGCTGGATCTGGTCGGCGAACAGGTCGATGCCAAGTTGCTGGTGACCTTGCCGGTGACCAACAACCTGCCGATTGCCGCGCTGATCGTGGGCGCACCGGCTGTTGGTGGTGCCTTATTCCTGATCGACAAACTGATCGGCGACCGTGTGGCGCGCTTTGCCAGTGTGAAATACACCGTCAAGGGCCCGTGGAAAGAGCCGAAAATCACATTCGACAAGCCTTTTTGAACCGCCGCTAGTAGCATGGCCGAAGCCCCCTGCGCCAGCTTCTGCAGGGTTTGTGTTGATTTGCGGATAAGGAACGGCCATGTCTTTAGCGGTGATTCAAATGGTCAGCCAGAGCGATGTGCTGGCCAATCTGGCCCAGGCCCGACGCCTGCTCGAGCAGGCTGCGGCCGGCGGTGCGAAGCTGGCGGTGTTGCCGGAAAACTTCGCGGCCATGGGCCGTCGCGACATCGCTGACATCGGCCGCGCCGAAGCACTGGGCGAAGGCCCGATCCTGCCGTGGTTGAAACAGACCGCCCGCGACCTCAAGTTATGGATAGTGGCTGGCACGTTGCCGTTGCCGCCGCTGGATCAACCGATGGCCAAGGCCAATGCCTGTTCGCTGCTGATCAACGATCAGGGCGACACCGTGGCCCGCTATGACAAGTTGCACTTGTTCGATGTCGATGTGGCGGATAATCGGGGCCGTTACCGCGAATCCGATGACTATGCTTATGGCAGCGGCGTGGTGGTCGCGGACACCCCGGTCGGCCGAGTCGGCCTGACGGTGTGCTACGACCTGCGCTTTCCTGAGCTGTACAGCGAGTTGCGTGCTGCCGGTGCCGAATTGATTACGGCGCCGTCGGCCTTCACTGCGGTGACCGGCGCGGCGCATTGGGACGTGCTGATTCGCGCACGGGCCATTGAGACTCAGTGCTACATATTGGCGGCAGCACAGGGCGGGACCCATCCGGGACCGCGAGAAACTTTCGGGCATGCGGCGATCATCGACCCATGGGGTCGTGTGCTGGCGCATCAGGATCAAGGCGAAGCGGTGTTGTTGGCCGAACGCGATATCGACGAACAAGCGTCCATCCGGGCGCGCATGCCGGTGGCGAGCCACCGGCGGTTTTTCTCGCAGGGCGCACAGCGACCTGCTTCAGAACACGAATTTAAGGCGTAAACCTATGAGCGAGTTGTTGTCCTCAGTCAGTGATCACTTGTTGGCCCCGGGCGGTGTGACCCTCGAGAGCCTGCAAGGCGTGCTCGGCGATCTGGCCGGTCCGGGCATCGATGCGGCCGACCTGTATTTCCAGGGGCAGATCTCCGAGTCCTGGGCGCTGGAAGACGGCATCGTCAAGGAAGGCAGCTTCAACCTCGACCAGGGTGTCGGTGTGCGTGCGCAATCCGGCGAAAAGACCGGTTTTGCCTACAGCAACGCAATTACCCTCGAAGCCCTTGGTGCTGCGGCCCGTGCCGCGCGTTCGATTTCCCGTGCCGGGCAGAACGGCAAAGTGCAGGCGTTTACCACGCAGGACGTTGCCCAGTTGTACGCGCCGGATAACCCGCTGGAAGTGCTGAGCCGTGCGGAGAAGGTCGAACTGCTCAAGCGCATCGACGTCGCCACCCGCGCCCTCGATCCACGGATTCAGCAGGTCAGTGTGAGCATGGCCGGGGTCTGGGAACGGATTCTGGTGGCGTCCACCGATGGCGGTCTGGCGGCCGATGTGCGGCCGCTGGTGCGTTTCAATGTCAGTGTGATCGTTGAACAGAATGGCCGTCGCGAGCGCGGCGGGCACGGCGGTGGCGGGCGTACCGATTACCGGTATTTCCTCGCCGAAGACCGCGCCATGGGCTATGCCCGTGAGGCGTTGCGTCAAGCCCTGGTGAACCTGGAAGCGATTCCGGCACCGGCCGGCACTTTGCCGGTGGTATTAGGTTCGGGCTGGTCCGGTGTGCTGCTGCACGAAGCAGTCGGTCACGGTCTGGAAGGCGACTTCAACCGCAAGGGCAGCTCTGCCTACAGCGGGCGCATGGGCGAAATGGTTGCTTCCAAACTCTGCACCATCGTTGATGACGGCACGTTGGCCGGTCGTCGCGGTTCGCTGAGCGTCGACGACGAAGGTACGCCGACCGAGTGCACCACGCTGATCGAAAACGGCGTGCTCAAGGGCTACATGCAGGACAAGCTCAACGCGCGGCTGATGGGGGTGGCCCGTACTGGCAACGGTCGTCGCGAATCCTATGCGCATCTGCCGATGCCACGGATGACCAACACCTACATGCTTGGCGGGGAAAGTGATCCGGCGGAAATCATCGCTTCGGTGAAGAGAGGCATCTACTGCGCCAACCTTGGCGGCGGTCAAGTCGATATCACCAGCGGCAAGTTCGTGTTCTCTACCAGCGAGGCGTACCTGATCGAAGACGGCAAGATCACCGCGCCGGTCAAAGGCGCGACGTTGATCGGCAACGGCCCCGAGGCGATGAGCCGGGTGTCGATGGTCGGTAACGATCTGGCGCTGGACAGCGGTGTGGGGACGTGTGGCAAGGACGGACAGTCGGTGCCGGTGGGTGTCGGTCAGCCGACGCTGAAGATCGATGCGATTACCGTGGGTGGCACGGGCGCATAAGACGAGGCGGAGCTTCGGGTGGCGCGCAGGGCGGCCACCCGATGACGAATATCAACGCAGGCCGCGTTGCGTATCGTCCAGCTCGCGGATGTACTTGAAGATTTTACGGCTGGAAGCCGGCGGTTTGTTTTGCGCAACCTCGTGCTGGGCCTGACGGATCAGGGAGCGCAATTGCTGGCGATCGGCGTCAGGGTACTCGACGACGAATTTCTCCAGCACGGCATCGTCACCGGCGATCAGGCGGTCACGCCAGCGTTCGAGATTGTGGAAACGCTCGTTGTACTGACGGGTAGAGGCATCGAGTTGATCGAGCAGGGTCAGAATGGCGTCAGTGTCCTGATCGCGCATCAGTTTGCCGATGAACTGCAGGTGCCGTTTACGCGCGATATTCGCGGTGTGCTTGGGCGCATCGGCCAGTGCTCGACGCAAGGCGTCGGTCAACGGCAGTTTTGCCTGCAAGTCGGGCTTGAGTGTTGTAAGGCGCTCGCCCAGGTCAACTAGAGCATGCAGCTCGCGTTTGACCTGAGATTTGCTTTTTTCTCCCGTATCGAGGGAGTCGTCGTAAGAATCAACCATGGTGGCAGTCCGCAAAGAAACGCCGCCATGATAACCAGTCGGGGGCCGCTTGTCCGGCCCGGTCGCTCGATGACCCCAGCCGAAAGCAGAATTTGAGTGGAGATGAGCATGAGTGCAGTTGAAAGCGTCGGCCCGCAGGCATTGCCGGCACTGCAGGAACAGGTCGAGCAGATCATCGCCGAGGCCAAGCGTCAGGGCGCCAGCGCCTGTGAAGTCGCGGTGTCGCTGGAGCAAGGCCTGTCGACGTCGGTGCGTCAGCGTGAAGTCGAAACGGTCGAATTCAACCGCGATCAGGGCTTTGGCATCACCCTGTACGTCGGCCAGCGCAAAGGCTCGGCCAGTACGTCGGCGACCGGACCGGACGCGATTCGCGAAACCGTCGCCGCCGCATTGGCGATTGCCAGACACACCTCGGAAGACGAAGCCTCGGGCCTGGCCGATGCGGCACTGATGGCCAAGGATCTGCAGGATTTCGACCTGTTCCACGAATGGGACATCACCCCGGAGCAGGCGATCGAGAAGGCCCTGCTCTGTGAAGCCGCGGCGTTCGATGCCGATGCGCGGATCAAGAACGCTGACGGCACCACCCTCAGCACCCATCAGGGCTGCCGGGTTTACGGCAACAGCCACGGTTTCATCGGTGGTTACGCCTCGACGCGGCATAGCCTGAGTTGCGTCATGATCGCCGAGGCCGATGGCCAGATGCAGCGCGATTATTGGTACGACGTGAACCGTCAGGGCAGTTTGCTGGCGGATCCGGTGAGTATCGGCCAGCGTGCCGCGCAACGGGCGGCGAGCCGCCTGGGCGCGCGTCCGGTGCCGACCTGCGAGGTGCCAGTGCTGTTTTCTGCAGAACTGGCGGGTGGTTTGTTCGGCAGTTTCCTGTCGGCGGTGTCCGGCGGCAGTCTGTACCGCAAATCGTCGTTCCTTGAAGGCACGCTGGGGCAGAAGCTGTTCCCGGAATGGCTGACCATCGACGAGCGTCCGCACTTGATGCGTGCGATGGGCAGCGCCTCGTACGACGGTGATGGTCTGGCAACGTATGCCAAACCGTTCGTCGAAAAGGGTGAGTTGGTCTCGTACATCCTTGGCACGTACTCCGGGCGCAAGCTGGGCATGCCGAGCACCGCCAACGCCGGCGGTGTGCACAACCTGTTCGTCACCCATGGTGAAGAAGACCAGGCGGCGCTGCTGCGGCGCATGGGCCGTGGGCTGTTGGTCACCGAATTGATGGGCCACGGCTTGAATATGGTCACCGGCGACTATTCGCGCGGGGCAGCGGGTTTCTGGGTCGAGAACGGCGAAATCCAGTTCGCGGTGCAGGAAGTGACCATCGCCGGCAACATGCGCGACATGTTCAAGCAGATCGTCGCGGTCGGTAATGATCTGGAGCTGCGCAGCAATATCCGCACCGGTTCGGTGTTGATCGAGCGCATGACGGTGGCAGGCAGCTAAGCTCGGCCCGTCACACACAAAAAGGCGCGCCATCCCTCTGGGTGGCGCGCCTTTTTTTGTAGCGCACAAATCCCGCTCCCACCATTTGATGCACAACCCATGCTTGTTTTGGTTCTCATTATCATTTAATAATAAATCTCATCTTAGAATGAGTCCCGGATCATGAGTTCTGCCCTGCACGAGCAGCCGTACCTCGAAAGCTGGCGCTGGATGAGTCGCCAGATCCGTTGCGCGATGGATTCCGACGAGCCGCGCCTGATCGAACACTACCTCGCCGAAGGCCGGTACCTGGCCTGTTGTACGGCAACTTCTCCGTGGACCATCGCTGAAACTTCCTTCCGTCTGCTGCTCGACACGGCCACCGACATCGCCTTGCCGTGGCATTGGCGCAGCCTGTGTCTCGATCAAGCCTGGCGCCCATTGCGGGACATGGAGCGCCTGTCGCTGTGCGTCTGCCGGCTCCAGCGCTGGCAACGCTACACCTGGCAGCTCGCGACCTGTGAGTTGCTTCCCTCGATTTCTCTCATTGACCGGGTACAAGGATTTTCAGATGACCAAGACACGTATTGAGCGTGACAGCATGGGCGAACTGCAGGTGCCGGTGGACGCACTCTACGGCGCACAGACCCAGCGCGCCGTGGATAACTTCCCGATCAGCGGCAAGCCGATGCCGAGACAATTCATCCGCGCGCTGATTCTGGCGAAAGCTGCGGCCGCCCGCGCCAACGTTGAACTCAACCAGCTCAGTGCCGCCCAGGGCAAGGCCATCAGTGACGCCGCCCAAGGTTTGCTCGAAGGCGATTTCATGCAGCATTTTCCGGTGGATATCTTCCAGACCGGTTCTGGCACCAGTTCCAACATGAACGCCAACGAAGTGCTCGCGACCCTCGCCAGCCGTCTGCTCGACGAGCCGGTCAATCCCAATGATCACGTCAACTGCGGCCAGAGCAGCAATGACATCATCCCGACCACCATTCACGTCAGTGCCGCCCTGGCGTTGCACGAACAACTGCTGCCGGCGCTGCTGCACCTGGTGCAGGTGATCGAAAAGAAAGCCGCGCAAGTGCATCACCACGTCAAAACCGGGCGCACGCATTTGATGGACGCGATGCCCGTGCGCATGAGCCAGGTGTTGAACGGTTGGGCGCAGCAGCTCAAGGCCAACATCAGCCATCTGCAGGATTTGCTGCCGAGCCTGCAATGTCTGGCGCAGGGCGGCACGGCGGTGGGCACCGGGATCAACGCGCATCCTGAGTTTGCCGCATGTTTCAGCCGTCAACTCAGCCAATTGACCCATGTGCAGTTCACGCCGGGTAAGGACCTGTTCGCGCTGATCGGCTCGCAAGACACCGCCGTCGCCGTCTCCGGCCAGCTCAAGGCCACCGCCGTGTCACTGATGAAAATCGCCAACGACCTGCGCTGGATGAACTCCGGCCCGCTCGCCGGCCTTGGCGAAATCGAGCTTGAAGGCCTGCAACCCGGCTCGTCGATCATGCCGGGCAAGGTCAATCCGGTGATTCCGGAAGCCACCGCCATGGTCGCCGCGCAAGTGATCGGCAACGACTCGGTGATCACCATCGCCGGGCAGTCGGGCAATTTCGAGCTGAATGTGATGCTGCCGATCATTGCCCAGAACCTGCTGAGCAGCATCGAACTGCTGGCCAATTCCAGCCGTCTGCTCGGTGACAAGGCCATCGCCAGCTTCAAGGTCAACGAGTCGCGGCTCAAGGAAGCGCTGGCGCGCAACCCGATTCTGGTCACCGCACTCAACCCGATCATCGGTTACCAGAAAGCTGCGGAAATCGCCAAGCAGGCCTACAAGCAGGGGCGCCCGGTGATCGACGTCGCGCTGGAACACACCAACCTGTCGCGCAGCCAGCTGGAAGAGTTGCTCAATCCCGAGAAACTCACCGCCGGCGGCGTGTAAATCCCGTAACCGCTTTGGAGGTTCACCATGGAGCACTGGAAACGCACGATCGAACGGGCCAATCGCTGCTTCATGCTGGGCGAGCTGATCGATGCCCGTGAGGCTTATCTGCAAGCGCTGGCCCTGGCGCAAGTGTTGTTCGAGCGCTGGCCGGATGCGGATGAAGCGGTGGCGGCCTGCGTCATCTCCCACCACAACCTGGCGGATCTGCACCTGCGCCTGAATCAGCCGGAGGAAAGCGCCGAATATCTCTGCGCGATCCACCAACGGCTGTTGCAGACCATGCAGGACGAGCGCCTGCGCATGGCCCTGCGGGAAGCGGCACTGCGCCAGAGCAGCAAGACCTATGTCGAACTGCTGAATTTCATCAGCGAACACGGCGAGTACCCGCGTACCCAGCGTCTGCTGCATCCCGACACCGGCAATGCGCGCCGTGCGCCTGCCACCCATCACCATGGAGTTCATTGAAATGGCTTTTACCTTGCCTGCCTTGCCTTACGCCTACGATGCGCTGGAACCGCACATCGACGCGCAGACCATGGAGATTCACTACACCAAGCATCACCAGACCTACATCAACAACCTCAACGCAGCGATTGAAGGTACCGAGTTTGCCGAGTGGCCGGTCGAGAAACTGGTCGCCAGCGTTCAACAACTGCCGGAAAAACTCCGTGCGGCGGTCATCAATCAGGGCGGCGGACACGCCAACCATTCGCTCTTCTGGGAAGTCATGGCGCCCAACGGCGGCGGCAAGCCGGAAGGTGCGCTGGCCGAAGCCATCAATGAGCAACTGGGCGGCCTCGACAGTTTCAAAGAAGCGTTCACCAAGGCTGCGCTGACCCGCTTCGGCAGTGGCTGGGCCTGGCTCAGCGTCACGCCGGAGAAAAAACTGCTGGTGGAGAGCAGCGGCAACCAGGACAGCCCGTTGATGAACGGCAACACACCGATTCTCGGTCTGGACGTCTGGGAGCACGCCTATTACCTGCGCTACCAGAACCGTCGCCCGGAGTACATCAGCGCGTTCTACAACGTGATCAATTGGCCTGAAGTCGCTGCGCGCTATCGGGCCGCGCTGGTGTAAGCCTTCTACAAAAAAACCATCCAGGGTTGACTATGGGCACTGAAACACTGGCGATCGGCAGTGGGCGTATGTTTCGTTACGCGGTGGGATCGCTATTGCTGCTGGCGGGCATGACCTTGCTGGTCGCCCACGGACTGCAATGGCTGGAGCTTGAACCGAGACTGTCGCGGGCCTTGCAGGGTGGAGCACTCTGCGCCTTGGGCACCGCGCTCGGCGCGGTGCCGGTGCTGGTGATTCGCAACATGCCGCAGGCGCTTGGCGATACCTTGCTCGGCTTCGGTGCCGGGGTGATGCTGGCGGCGACGGCGTTTTCGCTGATCGTGCCAGGCATCGCCGCTGCAGAAGGTCTTGGCTTGACCCCGTGGGCTGCGAGCGGGCTGATCTGCTTCGGCATCATGCTCGGGGCGTTCGGCCTGTTTCTGGTCGATCGCAAGGTCTCGGGGGCTTCACCGGAAATGTTTGTTGGCACCGTCGAGCATCCGGTGATTGCGCCACGGATCTGGCTGTTCGTGTTCGCCATCATTGCCCATAACATCCCGGAAGGCATGGCGGTCGGCGTTTCCGCCGGCGGCGGCATGCCCGATGCCGACAGCCTGGCGATGGGCATTGCCCTGCAGGATGTGCCGGAAGGTCTGGTGATTGCGCTGGTACTGGCCGGGGCGGGAATGTCACGGGGCAAAGCGTTTTTGATCGGCGCGGCGTCAGGTCTGGTCGAGCCGGTGTTTGCACTGCTCTGTGCGTGGCTGGTCAGCCTGGCGGAGTTGTTATTGCCATTGGGGCTGGCACTGGCGGCGGGGGCGATGTTGCTGGTGGTGACTCACGAAGTAATCCCGGAGTCGCGACGCAATGGTCATGACAAGCTGGCCAGTCTTGGCTTGTTGATCGGCTTCTGTTTGATGATGGTGATGGATACGGCGTTGGGTTGAAGAGATCAAAAGATCGCAGCCTCGGCAGCACCTACAGAGGGATATGCGCGCTGTGGGCTGCGATGGCCTTGGTGGCTTTCAACCACCTTCGTCGAAGTAGTTATTGATCAACGCCACCAGCGCATCCAGCGCTTCCTGTTCCTGATGGCCTTCGGTACTCAGATAGATTTTGGTGCCCTTGCCGGCAGCCAGCATCATCATCGCCATGATGCTTTTGCCATCGACCGTGGTCTCCGGTGTGCGACCCACTCTGATCGTGCAATCGGGATATTGGCCGGCCACGCCAACGAACTTGGCGGACGCGCGGGCATGCAAGCCCAGTTTATTGATGATTTCGATTTCCAGAGCAGGCATCGCGGTGTGAATCCTTTAAGTGAGGTCGCGGTGGCGAACCTGGACGTTCTTCAGGGTTTTCTGCAGGGCCTGACCCAGGCGTTCGGTCAGGTAGACGGAGCGGTGATGCCCGCCGGTGCAGCCAATGGCAATGGTGACGTAGGCGCGGTTACTCGCGGCGAAGCGCGGCAGCCACTTGTGCAGATAGCTGAAGATGTCCTGAAACATCTCCTCGACTTCCGGTTGCGCCGCCAGGTACTCGGCCACGGGTGCGTCCAGCCCGGACTGCGCGCGCAGCTCCGGTTTCCAGTAAGGATTGGGCAGGCAGCGGACGTCGAACACCAGGTCCGCATCCACCGGCATCCCGCGCTTGAAGCCGAATGACTCGACCAGAAAGGCCGTTCCCGGCTCCGGCTGGTTCAGCAGGCGCAACTTGATGGTGTCGCGCAACTGGTAGAGGTTGAGGTTGGTGGTGTTGATTTTCAGGTCGGCCAGATCGGCAATCGGGCCGAGGAGAGCGGTTTCATCACTGATCGCTTCGGCCAATGAACGATTGGCCGTGCTCAAAGGGTGGCGGCGACGGGTTTCCGAAAAACGCTTGAGCAGGGTTTCTTCGTCGGCATCCAGGTACAACACATCGCACTGGATGTGGCGGCTGCGGACTTCTTCAAGCAACTCCGGAAAGCGCGACAGATGGCTGGGCAGGTTGCGCGCATCAATCGACACGGCCACCAGCGGTTGCGCCAGCTCGGTATGAATCAGCGCGCGTTCGGCCAGTTCCGGCAGCAGGCCGGCTGGCAGGTTGTCGATGCAGTAATAGCCGTTGTCCTCAAGGACATCCAGAGCGGTGCTTTTACCCGAGCCGGAGCGGCCGCTGACAATGATCAAGCGCATGATTAGTGACCGTTCTGCTCGCTCAGGACGACCTGATACAAGGCTTCGTTACTCGATGCGCTGCGCAGTTTTTCACGAACTTCCTTGCGATCGAGCATGCTGGCGATCTGGCGCAGTAATTCCAGGTGAGCATCGGTGGCAGCTTCCGGCACCAGCAGGACGAACAGCAGGTCAACCGGAGCGCCGTCGATGGCATCGAAATCGATGGGTGCATCAAGGTGCATCAATGCGCTGATTGGCGCTTCGCAACCCTTGAGGCGGCAATGAGGAATGGCGATGCCGTTACCAAAACCGGTGGAACCGAGTTTTTCACGGGCAATCAACGCCTCGAAGACATCTTGCATCTCCAGATCAGGCACTTCACGGGCGATCAGGTTGGCAATCTGTTCGAGGGCTTTCTTTTTACTGCCGCCCGGCACGTTCACGAGGGAACGGCCGGGGGTCAGGATACTTTCAAGTCGGATCATGGAGTAGGGGGGTTATCGACCGGTAGCGCCCTGGAGCAGGCTCTGGGTCTTTTCCTTATGCTTTTTGAGTTGGCGATCCAGCTTGTCGGTGAGTGAGTCGATCGCAGCATACATATCAGTATCTTCTGCGTTGGCGACCACTTCGCTGCCGGGAATATGCAAGGTGGCTTCGATTTTCTGCTTCAGCTTTTCGACGCACATCGTGACTTGCACGTTGGTGATCTTGTCGAAATGGCGCTCTAATCGTTGAAGTTTCTCATTGATGTAATCGCGCAGAGGTTCGGTCACTTCCAGTTGGTGTCCACTGATGTTGACTTGCATACAGCTTCTCCTTCGTTGCCAGTGCATAAAGCGGCAGGCTGGATAGCCTGCCACTGGAACGCTGTAACGTGGCTTACATCAACCGCTTGCGTTCGCTCGAAGGCGCGATCCCGAGGGATTCGCGGTACTTGGCGACGGTGCGGCGAGCCACCTGAATGCCTTGTGCCTCCAGTAAACCAGCGATCTTGCTGTCACTCAACGGCTTTTTCTGATTTTCCGCGGCAACCAGTTTTTTGATGATCGCGCGGATCGCCGTGGACGAGCATTCGCCGCCTTCGGAGGTGCTGACGTGGCTGGAGAAAAAGTATTTCAGTTCATAAATACCGCGCGGGGTATGCATGAATTTCTGCGTGGTCACCCGGGAAATCGTCGATTCGTGCATGCCTACCGCTTCAGCGATGTCATGCAGGACCAGCGGTTTCATGGCCTCGTCGCCGTACTCCAGAAAGCCGCGCTGATGCTCGACGATCTGCGTGGCAACTTTCATCAGGGTCTCGTTGCGGCTCTGCAGGCTCTTGATGAACCAGCGGGCTTCCTGCAACTGATTGCGCATGAAGGTGTTGTCGGCACTGGTGTCGGCGCGACGGACGAAACCGGCGTACTGCGCGTTGACCCGCAGGCGTGGCACTGATTCCTGGTTCAGTTCGACCAGCCAGCGCTCGTTGTCCTTGCGCACGATGACGTCCGGTACCACGTATTCGGCTTCGGTCGATTCGATCTGTGAACCGGGACGCGGATTGAGGCTTTGCACCAGTTCGATGACCTGGCGCAGCTCGTCTTCCTTGAGCTTCATGCGGCGCATCAACTGGCTGTAATCCCGGCTGCCGAGCAGGTCGATGTAATCGGTGACCAGGCGTTTGGCTTCCGCGAGCCACGGCGTCTTGGCGGGCAACTGGCGCAGTTGCAGCAGCAGGCATTCACCGAGGTTGCGCGCACCGATACCGGCCGGCTCGAATTGCTGGATGCGGTGCAGGACGGCTTCGATTTCGTCCAGTTCGATATCCAGTTCCGGGTCGAATGCCTCGAGAATCTCTTCAAGGGTCTCGTCCAGGTAGCCCTGGTTGTTGATGCAGTCGATCAGCGTCACGGCGATCAGGCGATCGGTGTCGGACATCGGGGCAAGATTGAGTTGCCACAACAGGTGGCTTTGCAGGCTCTCGCCGGCAGAAGTGCGGGTGGTGAAATCCCACTCGTCATCATCGCTGCTGGGCAGGCTGCTGGCGCTGGTCTGGTAGACGTCTTCCCACGCGGTGTCGACCGGCAGCTCGTTGGGGATGCGCTCGTTCCATTCGCCCTCCTCGAGGTTGTCCACCGTCGGGGCGGATTCCTGGTAGGAAGGTTCCTGGATTTCAGTATTGGGCTTGTGTTCGGCGTTGTCGGCCAGCGGGTCGGAGTTGTCGAAGTCGTCGCCTTCTTCCTGGCGTTCGAGCATCGGATTGGATTCCAGGGCCTCCTGGATTTCCTGTTGCAGATCCAGGGTCGACAATTGGAGCAGGCGGATGGCCTGTTGCAGCTGCGGTGTCATCGTCAGCTGCTGGCCCATTCTCAAGACTAGCGATGGTTTCATGGCAGGGGCTTAACACCTTATTCGCCGGCGCTATGCGCCATCCACTACAGGGCGCCGAAGCGCCAAACTTAAGCAAATTATATGCCTGAAACTGAAGTGTTTGCCTAGAGCGCTGTAACAATTAAAACGTATAAAAAACTGCTTCAACGATACAGCGCCCTCGCGAACCACCGGGACGTCGCGCTTACAGGCGGAACTCGTGACCCAGATACACTTCTTTGACCAGATCGTTGGCCAGAATGGTTTCTGCGTCGCCTTCGGCAATCAACTGGCCGTCGTTGACGATGTAAGCGGTTTCGCAGATGTCCAGCGTCTCGCGGACGTTGTGGTCGGTGATCAGTACGCCGATGCCCTTGGCCTTGAGATGGTGGATGATCTGCTTGATGTCGCCGACCGAGATCGGGTCGACACCGGCGAACGGTTCGTCGAGCAGGATGAACTTCGGTGCAGTCGCCAGGGCGCGGGCGATTTCCACCCGGCGGCGTTCACCACCGGACAGGCTCATGCCGAGGTTGTCGCGGATGTGGCTGATGTGGAATTCCTGCAGCAGGCTTTCCAGCTCCTTGCGACGGCCTGCCTTGTCGAGTTCCGGGCGGGTCTCGAGGATGGCCATGATGTTGTCGGCCACCGACAGTTTGCGGAAGATCGACGCTTCTTGCGGCAGATAGCCGATACCGGCCTTGGCACGACCGTGCATCGGCTGGTGGCTGACGTCCAGATCGTCGATCAGTACGCGGCCCTGATCGGCCTGCACCAGGCCGACGATCATGTAGAAGCACGTCGTCTTGCCGGCGCCGTTAGGGCCGAGCAGGCCGACGATCTGGCCGCTGTCGATCGACAGGCTGACGTCACGCACGACCTGGCGGCTTTTATAGGCCTTGGCCAGGTGCTGAGCTTTCAGAGTTGCCATTACTGGGTTTTCTCGTCGGTTTTCTTCTTCGGCTGGATCACCATGTCGATACGCGGACGCGATTCGGTGACCTTGCTGCCGGTCGCGCGACCGGCGCTGGCGAGTTTCTTCACGGTGTCGTAGACGATTTTCTCGCCCTGGGTGGTGTTGTTGTCCTTGTCGACAACCTTGGCCTTGTCGATCAGTACGACGCGATTCTGCGCGGCATGGTACTGGATCGTCACGCCCCAGCCCTGAACCGGCTTGGTGTCGCCAGCGGTCTGCAGTTGTTCGAAGTAGGCGAGGTTGCCCACCGAGGTCACCACGTCGATATCACCGCTCGGGGTGCGAGTGATGGTCACGGTGTTGCCGGTCACCTTCATCGAACCCTGGGTGATGATCACGTCACCTTTATAGGTGGCGATGCCGTTCTTGTCGTCCAGTTGGGCGTCGTCGGCCTGGATGCGGATTGGTTGCTGCTGATCGTTCGGCAGAGCCCAGGCGCTCACGCTTCCCAGTGCTGCGCCCAGACTGAGCAAAATAGGGAGGGTTTTAACGAGCCTCATACTGTCCTCTTACGTTCGATAGCAGGTGTATCCTGCTTTCCTTCAGATACGCTTTCATGCCTACGCCAGTCGATACACCGCCAGCGCCGTCGATTCTAACGGGTTGCTCGGTCTGCGCATATTGGTCCTGTGGGAACACTGTCATGCGCGTGGAGGTGACCAGCAGATCGCGGTTCTTCTCATCGGTGCGCTTGATGCGCACAGAATCGATCAATTCGACCTGAGTACCGCCCGAATTCACTTCGCCGCGCTCGCTGGTCACGTGCCACGGAAATTCCGTGCCGCGGTACATGTTCAGGTCGGGCTTGGTGACCAGGGTGATGTCGGTGGCCTTGACGTGCTCGGCCTTGTCGGAGGTCATTTCGTACTGCACCTTGCCGTCCGGCAGGTACTGCAGGGTATGCG
This sequence comes from Pseudomonas monsensis, assembly GCF_014268495.2. NCBI lineage: Bacteria > Pseudomonadati > Pseudomonadota > Gammaproteobacteria > Pseudomonadales > Pseudomonadaceae > Pseudomonas > Pseudomonas monsensis. The sequence continues at coordinate 1,273,209 of NZ_CP077087.1, forward strand.
TGTTGGTCGCATACCAGTCTATCGGGTTTTCGATAGACGTGACCGCAGGCTTGTCGAGGAAGCGCCCCGGGCTGATGTTCCAGTAACCGACCGCTGCGAATAGCGCCGCGATGCAGCCGAACAGCAGGAAATTGCGAAATTTTTTGCTAAACATGGTTTGGCTCACAGGTACGCGGCGTTGGCCGCATCGAGGCGGCCCTGGGCGCGCAGGATCAATTCGCAGAATTCGCGGGCGGCACCTTCGCCACCACGTGCCCGGGTCACGCCATGAGCGTGTTCACGCACGAAGTCGGCGGCATTCGCCACGGCCATGCCGAGGCCGACGCGGCGAATCACCGGCAGGTCAGGCAGGTCGTCACCGAGGTAGGCCACCTGCTCATAGCTTAGGCCCAGTTCTTCAAGCAGGCCGTCGAGAACGACCAGTTTGTCTTCGCGGCCCTGAAACAGGTGGGGAATCCCCAGGTTTTTCGCCCGACGCTCGACCACCGGGGTCTTGCGACCGCTGATGATAGCGGTCTGCACGCCGGCGTTCATCAGCATTTTGATGCCTTGGCCGTCGAGGGTGTTGAAGGTCTTGAATTCGCTGCCGTCTTCAAGGAAGTACAGGCGCCCGTCGGTGAGTACGCCGTCGACGTCGAAAACCGCCAGTTTGATCGCTTTGCCGCGTTGCAGCAGATCGTTACTCATTACATCACTCCTGCGCGCAGCAGATCGGAGAGGTTGAAGGCGCCCACCGGGCGATCCTCTTCATCAACAACGACCAGTGCGTTGATTCGGTGGTCTTCCATGATTTTCAGGGCCTCGGCAGCCAGCATCTCGGGGCGGGCCGTCTTGCCGTGCGCGGTCATGACCTGGTCGATGGTGGCGCTGCGGATGTCGATGCTGCGATCCAGGGTGCGACGCAGGTCACCGTCCGTGAAGATCCCGGCGAGTTTGCCGTCGGTTTCAAGAATGACGGTCATGCCCAGACCCTTGCGGGTCATTTCCATCAGTGCGTCCTTGAGCAGGGTGCCGCGTTGCACTTGCGGCAGCTCCTGACCGGCGTGCATGACGTTTTCCACTTTCAGCAACAGGCGGCGGCCAAGGGCGCCTCCCGGATGCGAGAAAGCGAAGTCTTCAGCGGTGAAGCCTCGCGCCTCCAGCAATGCCACGGCGAGGGCATCGCCCATGACCAGGGCGGCGGTGGTCGAGGACGTCGGCGCCAGGTTCAGCGGGCAGGCTTCGTGTTCGACGTGAACATTGAGGTTCACTTCGGCGGCTTTCGCCAGGGGGGAGGCCGGGTTGCCGGTCACGCTGATCAACTGGATGCCCAGTCGCTTGATCAGTGGCAGCAGGGTGACGATTTCGTTGGTCGAACCGGAGTTCGACAGGGCCAGAATCACGTCTTCGCGGGTGATCATGCCCATGTCGCCATGGCTGGCTTCGGCCGGGTGGACGAAAAATGCCGGGGTGCCGGTGCTGGCCAGGGTGGCGGCAATCTTGTTGCCGATGTGCCCGGACTTGCCCATGCCGACCACGACGACACGGCCCTTGCTGGCCAGAATCATCTCGCAAGCGCGTACGAAATCGGCGTCGATATGGGGCAACAAGCCTTGTATGGCTTCCACTTCGAGGCGAATGGTGCGTTGTGCCGATTGAATCAGGTCGCTGGTTTGGCTCATGTCAGAATCGTATAGCCCGATGAAAAGGCGGCGATTATAGCGGTTATGTGGCAAAGCCTCACGCAAGTTCGTCGTGCTTTGTCATTCCTCGTAACCAAAACCCGGAAAAAGCCCCTCAAAGCCTGTCATGTCGCTGAACACAGCCCGGTAGAGGCCTTGGGCGCTTGGGCTTTGCAGTGATATAGTTCGCCGCCAGTTCGGCCTGCCCTCGAGGTATGTGCTTTCCCAGGAAAGCCAGGCGTCCGAGTGAGAGGCTGCATCGCAAGGAGTTTAGATGAGTGCCGATAACGCTTACGCGGTCGAGCTGAAGGGAGTCTCCTTCAAGCGCGGTGCGCGCAGCATTTTCAATAACGTCGATATTCGCATCCCGCGCGGCAAGGTCACCGGCATCATGGGACCTTCCGGGTGTGGCAAGACCACGCTGCTGCGGTTGATGGGCGCACAGTTGCGTCCCGGCAGCGGCGAAGTCTGGGTCAACGGTCAGAACCTGCCGGCGCTGTCGCGCAGCGATCTGTTCGATGCGCGCAAGCACATGGGCGTGCTGTTTCAGAGCGGCGCGCTGTTTACCGATCTCGATGTCTTCGAGAACGTCGCGTTTCCCCTGCGCGTTCATACCGATCTGCCGGATGAAATGATCCGCGACATCGTTCTGCTCAAGTTGCAGGCGGTGGGGCTGCGCGGCGCCATCGATCTGATGCCCGACGAGTTGTCCGGAGGCATGAAGCGTCGTGTGGCGCTGGCCCGGGCCATTGCCCTCGACCCGCAGATCCTCATGTATGACGAACCGTTCGTCGGTCAGGACCCGATCGCCATGGGCGTGCTGGTGCGCCTGATCCGTCTGCTCAACGATGCCCTGGGGATCACCAGTATCGTGGTTTCCCACGACTTGGCCGAAACCGCCAGCATCGCCGACTACATCTATGTAGTGGGTGATGGTCAGGTACTGGGGCAGGGCACGCCGGATGAATTGATGAACTCGGATGAACCGCGTATCCGCCAGTTCATGACCGGTAATCCCGATGGCCCGGTGCCGTACCATTTTCCAGCGACGGATTTCCGCGCAGATCTTCTGGGGAAGCGCTGATGCGCAGAATTTCATTAATAGAGCGCGTACGCCGGTTCGGCGAGTCGGCAATCGACGCCGTTGCGGTGTTCGGGCGTGCCACGCTGTTCCTGTTTCACGCCTTGCTCGGTCGTGGCGGCATCAGCGGCGGTTTCGGCCTGCTGGTCAAGCAGCTGCATTCGGTCGGCGTCATGTCGCTGGTGATCATCGTGGTCTCCGGGATTTTCATCGGCATGGTCCTGGCGCTGCAAGGCTTCAGCATTCTGTCGAGCTACGGTTCGGAGCAGGCCGTGGGGCAGATGGTTGCGTTGACCCTGCTGCGTGAACTGGGGCCGGTGGTGACCGCGCTGTTGTTCGCCGGGCGTGCCGGCTCGGCGCTGACCGCCGAAATCGGCAACATGAAATCCACCGAACAGCTTTCCAGCCTGGAAATGATCGGTGTAGACCCGCTCAAGTACATCATTGCCCCGCGGCTGTGGGCCGGTTTCATTTCCCTGCCAGTGCTGGCCATGATTTTCAGCGTGGTGGGTATCTGGGGTGGTTCGTGGGTAGCTGTCGACTGGCTGGGTGTGTATGAAGGCTCTTATTGGGCGAACATGCAGAACAGCGTGAACTTCACCAGCGATGTGCTCAACGGCGTCATCAAAAGTATCGTGTTCGCCTTCGTCGTGACCTGGATTGCCGTATTCCAAGGCTATGACTGTGAGCCCACTTCCGAGGGCATCAGTCGCGCCACCACCAAGACCGTGGTATTTGCCTCGCTGGCAGTGCTCGGCCTGGACTTTATTCTGACCGCTTTGATGTTTGGAGATTTCTGATGCAAAACCGCACCCTGGAAATCGGTGTCGGCCTGTTCCTGCTGGCAGGGATCCTGGCTTTGTTGCTGCTTGCTTTGCGGGTCAGTGGCCTGTCTCCGACTTCGACCACCGACACGTATAAACTTTATGCCTATTTCGACAATATCGCCGGTTTGACGGTCAGAGCCAAAGTGACCATGGCCGGCGTAACCATCGGCAAGGTCACGGCGATCGATCTGGATCGCGACAGCTTCACCGGTCGGGTCACGCTGCAAGTGGATAAAAAGGTCGACAACCTGCCGACTGACTCCACAGCGTCTATCCTGACCGCTGGTCTGCTGGGCGAGAAGTACATCGGTATCAGCGTAGGCGGGGAGGACACCCGTCTGAAGGATGGTGGAACCATCCACGACACGCAGTCGTCACTGGTACTGGAAGACCTGATCGGTAAATTCCTGCTCAATACCGTTAGCAAAGACGCCAAATGAGGAGCTTTTGAATGATCTCTACCTTGCGACGTGGCCTGTTTGTGTTGCTCGCGGCCTTGCCTCTGATGGCTAACGCTGCGCCCGGGCAATCCGCGCACGATCTGGTTCAGGACACTACTAACCGGATGCTTGCCGACCTGGCAGCGAACAAAGAGAAGTACAAGCAGGATCCGCAGGATTTCTACACGGCGTTGAATACCATCGTCGGTCCGGTGGTGGATGCCGAAGGCATTTCCAAAAGCATCATGACGGTCAAATATTCGCGCAAGGCCACGCCCGCGCAGATGAAGACCTTCCAGGAAAACTTCAAGAGAGGCCTGTTCCAGTTCTACGGCAACGCTTTGCTGGAGTACAACAATCAGGGCATCACGGTTGATCCTGCCAAGGATGAGTCGGGCGATCGCACCAGCGTCGGCATGACCGTCAAGGGCAGCAATGGCGCGATCTATCCTGTGCAATACACGCTCGAGAAGATCAGCGGCGAGTGGAAGCTGCGTAACGTGATCATCAATGGCATCAACATCGGCAAGCTGTTCCGTGACCAGTTCGCGGATGCGATGCAGCGCAATGGCAACGATCTGGACAAGACCATCAATGGTTGGGCCGGTGAAGTGGCCAAGGCCAAGGAAGCCACCGAAAAGAAACCAGCGCAATGAGTGAGGCGGCAGTTCGTATGAGTGATGTCGACGAGCTATTGCTCAGCGGAGTGCTGGATTATCGCACCGGGCCGGACTTGCGAAAGGAAGGCCAGGCGCTGATCAAATCCAGCAAGGCGTCGTCGCTGGTGATCGACTGCTCGGCGGTAAAGAAGTCCAGCAGCGTCGGTTTGTCGTTGCTGCTGTGCTTCATGCGTGATGCCCAGGCGGCCGGCAAGGCCGTCAGCATTCGCGCGATGCCCGAAGACATGCGTGAAATCGCTCAGGTCAGTGAATTGACCGAGTTGTTGGCGCACCCCTGAACCCGCATCAATCAAATAGCCCCCCGTCAGAGTCCTGCCATGCGGGGTTCGCAGGCGCGGGGCTTTTTTGTATGATGTCCGACCCGTGCGCACAGGGCGCCGATTGAGGTTGAGCATGCAGGCCGTAGAAGTGAAGAGCTTCCTTGAAGGGAAGCTGCCAGGAACGCTGGTAGAAGTTGAAGGCGAAGGGTGCAACTTTCAGCTGAACGTGATTAGCGATGAACTGGCGGCGTTGAGCCCGGTCAAGCGTCAGCAAAGCATCTATGCCCATTTGAACCCATGGATCGCCGATGGCAGCATCCACGCGGTCACTATGAAATTTTTCAGCCGCGCGGCCTGGGCCGAGCGCACCTGAGCCCTAGGGCGTCGAGATTCTTATGGATAAATTGATTATTACCGGTGGCGCTCGTCTTGATGGCGAGATCCGCATTTCCGGGGCAAAGAACTCTGCCCTGCCGATCCTGGCCGCCACCCTGCTGTGCGATGGCCCGGTGACCGTTGGCAACCTGCCGCACCTGCATGACATCACCACCATGATCGAGTTGTTCGGTCGCATGGGCATCGAGCCGGTGATCGACGAGAAACTCAGCGTCGAAATCGACCCGCGCACCATCAAGACCCTGATCGCCCCGTACGAACTGGTGAAAACCATGCGTGCGTCGATCCTCGTGCTGGGCCCTATGGTTGCCCGTTTCGGTGAAGCCGAAGTCGCCCTGCCTGGCGGTTGCGCCATCGGTTCGCGTCCGGTCGACCTGCACATCCGTGGTCTCGAAGCCATGGGCGCGGTCATCGACGTCGAAGGCGGCTACATCAAGGCCAAGGCGCCGGAAGGCGGCCTGCGCGGTGCACACTTCTTCTTCGATACCGTCAGTGTGACCGGTACCGAAAACATCATGATGGCCGCTGCTCTGGCCAAGGGCCGCAGCGTGCTGCAGAACGCCGCTCGCGAGCCTGAAGTGGTTGACCTGGCGAACTTCCTCAACGCCATGGGCGCCAAGGTTTCCGGCGCCGGTACCGACACCATCACCATTGATGGCGTCGAGCGCCTGGGTTCGGCGTTCTACAAGGTCATGCCTGACCGTATCGAAACCGGCACTTACCTGGTGGCCGCTGCGGTCACCGGTGGCCGCGTCAAGGTCAAGGACACTGATCCGACCATTCTCGAAGCCGTTCTGGAAAAACTCCGTGAAGCCGGTGCAGAAATCACCTGCGGTGAAGACTGGATCGAGCTGAACATGCACGGCAAGCGCCCGAAAGCGGTCAACGTGCGCACCGCGCCGTACCCGGCGTTCCCGACCGACATGCAGGCGCAGTTCATCTCGCTCAACGCCATTGCCGAAGGCACCGGTGCCGTGATCGAGACGATCTTCGAAAACCGTTTCATGCACGTGTACGAATTGCACCGCATGGGCGCCAAGATCCAGGTCGAAGGCAACACTGCCATCGTCACCGGTACCGAAATCCTCAAGGGTGCGCCAGTGATGGCGACCGACCTGCGGGCGTCGGCCAGTCTGGTGATCTCGGCACTGATGGCCGAAGGCGATACCCTGATCGATCGCATCTACCACATCGACCGTGGTTACGAGTGCATCGAAGAAAAACTGCAGATGCTGGGCGCCAAGATCCGTCGCGTTCCGGGCTGATTGCTGCATCGGGACACAGGGACGTGTCCGCTGAGTTCGTTTTGAGTCGAGCCGGTTTCCGGCTCGATGTGTGTCCGGCGCCGATTGCGACCGGACATGAGTACCTTGATAAGGACTGACGTTTCCCATGTTGACCATCGCACTGTCCAAGGGCCGAATCCTTGACGACACCCTGCCGCTTCTCGCCGAAGCGGGCATCGTGCCGACCGAGAATCCGGACAAGAGCCGCAAGCTGATCATCCCCACGACCCAGGACGACGTTCGTCTGCTGATCGTGCGCGCCACTGACGTGCCGACCTATGTCGAGCATGGCGCGGCCGACCTCGGCGTGGCCGGCAAGGACGTGCTGATGGAATACAGCGGCCAGGGCCTTTACGAGCCACTGGATTTGCAGATTGCCCAGTGCAAGCTGATGACCGCCGGCAAGATTGGCGCAGCCGAGCCTAAAGGCCGTCTGCGCGTGGCGACCAAGTTCGTCAACGTTGCCAAGCGTTACTACGCCGAACAGGGCCGTCAGGTCGACATCATCAAGCTCTACGGCTCGATGGAGCTGGCACCGCTGATTGGTCTGGCCGACAAGATCATCGACGTGGTCGACACCGGCAACACCCTGCGCGCCAACGGCCTGGAACCTCAGGAACTGATCGCCACGATCAGCTCGCGCCTGGTGGTCAACAAGGCTTCGATGAAGATGCAACACGCCCGGATCCAGGCGTTGATCGATACCCTGCGCAAGGCAGTGGAATCGCGACACCGCGGCTGATGTACCTGCGCGACCTTGAGTCGCGCCCGTCTATCCGCCTCATAGCCAGAATCTCAGGTGCCCAAGCGGAAACGACTGCTAAGTTAGGGCGCCTGAGTTTTTGCCATTCCTATGAGGCTCTCGCTATGACCGCACCGACTGCAATTCGCCGACTCAACGCTGCTGACCCGGATTTCGCGCATCATCTGGATCATCTGCTGAGCTGGGAAAGTGTGTCTGACGACTCGGTCAATCAGCGCGTGCTGGACATCATCAAGGCTGTGCGCGAGCGCGGTGATGCGGCGCTGGTCGAGTTCACCCAGAAATTCGACGGCCTTGAAGTCGCCTCGATGGCTGACCTGATCCTGCCGCGCGAGCGCCTGGAGCTGGCCCTGACCCGCATCACCGTGGCGCAACGCGAAGCGCTGGAAAAAGCCGCAGCGCGCGTGCGCAGCTACCACGAAAAACAGAAACAGGACTCCTGGAGCTACACCGAAGCCGACGGTACGGTGCTGGGCCAGAAGGTCACGCCACTGGATCGTGCCGGCCTCTACGTGCCGGGCGGCAAGGCGTCGTACCCGTCGTCGGTGTTGATGAACGCGATTCCGGCCAAGGTCGCCGGCGTGACCGAAGTGGTCATGGTCGTGCCCACCCCGCGCGGTGAAATCAATGAGCTGGTGCTGGCGGCGGCGTGCATCGCCGGCGTCGACCGGGTATTCACCATCGGCGGTGCGCAGGCGGTTGCCGCGCTGGCTTACGGCACCGAAAGCGTGCCGCAAGTGGACAAGGTCGTCGGCCCGGGCAACATCTATGTCGCCACCGCCAAGCGCCACGTGTTCGGTCAGGTTGGTATCGACATGATCGCCGGCCCGTCCGAGATTCTCGTGGTGTGCGACGGCCAGACCGATCCGGACTGGATCGCCATGGATCTGTTCTCCCAGGCCGAACACGACGAAGACGCCCAGGCGATTCTGGTCAGCCCCGACGCCGGGTTCCTCGACAAGGTGGCCGCGAGCATCGACAAGCTGCTGCCGACCATGGACCGCGCGACCATCATCGAAACCTCGATCAACGGTCGCGGTGCGCTGATTCACGTGCGTGACATGGCGCAAGCCATCGAAGTCGCCAACCGCATCGCCCCGGAGCACCTGGAGCTGTCGGTGGCCGACCCGCAGGCCTGGCTGCCGCAGATCCGTCACGCCGGCGCGATCTTCATGGGCCGTCACACCTCCGAGGCGCTGGGCGACTATTGCGCCGGCCCGAACCACGTGCTGCCGACCTCCGGCACCGCGCGTTTCTCCTCGCCGCTGGGTGTGTACGACTTCCAGAAACGTTCGTCGATCATCTTCTGCTCCGAAGCCGGTGCTTCCGAGCTGGGCAAGACCGCATCGGTGCTGGCCCGTGGCGAATCCCTGAGCGCGCACGCACGCAGCGCTGAATACCGCATCAAAGACCAAGACTTTCTTCAAGGGCAAGGGGAATGAACATGAGTAAATTCTGGAGCCCGTTCGTCAAGGATCTGGTGCCTTACGTGCCAGGCGAGCAGCCGAAGCTGACCAGACTGGTCAAGCTCAACACCAACGAAAATCCCTACGGCCCGTCGCCAAAAGCCCTGGCGGCGATGCAGACCGAACTCAACGACAACCTGCGTCTGTACCCGGACCCGAACAGCGATCTGCTGAAAACCGCCGTCGCCAACTACTACGGCGTGCAGAGCAATCAGGTGTTCCTCGGCAACGGTTCGGACGAAGTGCTGGCGCACATCTTCCACGGTCTGCTGCAACACGAGCAGCCACTGCTGTTCCCGGATATCAGCTACAGCTTCTACCCGGTGTATTGCGGTCTGTACGGCATCCAGTTCGATGCCGTGCCGCTGGACGCGCAGTTCCAGATCAACCCGGCGGACTACGCCAAGCCGAACGGCGGGATCATTTTCCCGAACCCGAACGCACCGACCGGTTGCCTGCTTGCGCTGGAGGCGGTCGAGCAGATTCTCAAGGCCAGCCCGGATTCGGTGGTGGTCGTGGATGAGGCGTACATCGACTTCGGCGGCGAGACGGCGATCAGTCTGGTTGACCGTTATCCGAACCTGCTGGTAACGCAGACGCTGTCCAAGTCGCGCTCGCTGGCCGGGCTGCGCGTGGGTCTGGCGGTGGGGCATCCAGATCTGATCGAAGCGCTGGAGCGGATCAAGAACAGCTTCAACTCTTATCCGCTGGATCGCCTGGCGATTGTCGGTGCGGCAGCAGCGTTCGAAGATCGCGAGTATTTCGACAAGACTTGCCGTCTGGTGATCGAGAGCCGCGAGTGGGTGATCGCGCAGTTGCAGGCCAAGGGTTTTGAAGTGTTGCCGTCGGCGGCCAACTTCATTTTTGCGCGGCACCCGCAGCATGATGCAGCGGGTCTGGCAGCGAAGTTGCGTGAGCAGGGCGTGATTGTGCGGCACTTCAAGCAGGAGCGGATTGCGCAGTTCCTGCGGATTTCGATCGGTACGCCGGAGCAGAACCAGGCGCTGATCGTTGGGCTTGGCGAGCTCTAAAAGCAAAGCCCTCACCCTGACCCTCTCCCAAAGGGAGAGGGGACTGATTGCGGGATATTGCAGAGTTTCGCCGACGTGAAAGTGCTGTGCCGAATCCCTAATCGATTTGATCTTTCAGGTCGATGTATCCCGCAAGACAACCCGGTCGGCCCCCTCTCCCAAAGGGAGAGGGGACTGATTGCGGGATATTGCAGAGTTTCGCCGAGGTGAAAGTGCTGTACCGAATCCCTAATCGACTTGATCTTTCAGGTCGATGTATCCCGCAAGACAACCCGGTCGGCCCCCTCTCCCTCCGGGAGAGGGTTGGGGTGAGGGGCTGCTTTTATTCGTGATGCGGTTCGCCAAGGAACGTCAGCGAACTGAACAGTCCACGACTGTCCACATCAGCGTTGTCCTTGACCGGCACTTCCACCTGCGCCGCAATCACATTCAACCCTTCATTCCTCACCAACACCTGCGCACGTCCGTCCTTGTCGGTCTCGGTGCTCAGCGTGTTCGGCGCACTGCGATAATCACCGATCAACTTCACGCCCGCTGCCGGTTTGCCATCGAGCAATACCCGCACCGGCAATGATTTGCCCGGGCCAACGGTCAGCGGATCGACCTCCGGCAAAATCAGCAACCTGATTTGATCGAGCTTGGGCAACTTTGCCCCCGGCTGGTAAATCGCCAGGCTGTATTTGAACGTCTCGGTCGCCTCGACCGCCCCCGGCACTTTACTGCGCCCTTCGTTGATCCACTTCTTGTCAGCCGTCTGCGACCACATCCCGTTGTTCAGCGCCACGGCCATCACCGCCGGCGACTTCAAGGGTTTCAAGCGTGCATGGTCCGCCAGGCGCTCGACGCTGACCGGGATCATCTTGCCGCCCGCGTCATAGGCCCAGGCGCCGCTGATTTTCTGCGCCTTGAACGCGTTGTCTTCGGCGCCATGGCCGTAGATCACTTCGATATTGCCGCGGCGTTGTTCCGTCCACAGGCCGTGGGCCGAGACCTGGCCGGCGAACAGTGCGGCGATGAGCACAAGGGTTTTGCCGTATTGCATGGGGACTTCCTTTTACAGGTTGAGAGTCAGGCTGACAGTGAAATTGCGCGGTTCGCCGGGGTTGACCCAGTAGTTGCTGTAGGCGCGCTCGTAGTACTTTTCGTCAAAGAGGTTGTTCAGGTTCAGGCCGACGGTGACGGTGTCGCTGGCCTTGTAATGGGCCAGCAGGTCGACGGTGTGGTAGGCCGGCAATTCGAAGTCGCTGCCGGCTTCACCGGAACGGTCGCCGACGTAGGTGAACGCCGCGCCGACGTCCGAGCCGCGCAGGTGGCCGTCCTGAAACTCGTACACACCCAGCAGACTGCCGCTGCGTTTAGCCACGCCGAGAATGCGGCTGCCGGTGGGAATCACCGCGTCACCCTGAGTGACTTCGGCATCAATGTAGGCGAAGGCGCCAATTACCCGCACGGCGTCGGTCACTTGCCCGGTGACCTGCCAATCGAACCCGCGACTGCGCGCCTTGCCCATCGCGCGGCTGCTGTCGGTAGCCGGGTCGAGGGCGAGGACGTTTTCCTTGTCGATGTGGAAGAAGGCGAGGGTGCTGCTCAGGCGCTCGTCGAACAGCTCGTTCTTGATGCCGATTTCATAACCGACGCCTTCTTCCGGATCGAAGGATTTACCGGACGCGTCGAGCCCATTGTTTGGTTTGAACGAGGTCGATGCGTTGGCGAACAGGCCGGTATCCGGCGTCACTTGATAGAGCAGGCCGGCGCGTTGGGTGAGGGTGTCGTGACGTTGGTGGCTGGTGGCATTGCGGCTGCGATCATTGATGTGTTGATCGAAATGTTCAAAACGCGCGCCGATCATCCCGCGCAGCTTGTCGGTGAAAACAATTTGATCCTGCAGGTTCAGCGCCTGGCTCTCGACGTGTTCGAAAAAGTCGCTGCCCGAGCGCGCGCCGTCGGGTTTTGCCTGGCCGTAGATCGGTTTATAGATGTCGATGGCGTACGGGCCGCCGGCGATGGTGGTGACGCGCTCGTTCTTGCGGAAGTTTTCATACTCGGTACCGATCAGCAGTTCGTGCTGCCAGGGGCCGAGGTCGAACAGTCCGCGCAGTTCCAGTTGGGTGATGCTGTCGTGCCAGTTGGTGTCGCGTTCGCGATAACGGCGGTTGACGGTATGGCCATCGGCGTTCAGCGGTCGGCTTTCGGACGCGTCGCCCCAGAGCTTGCCTTCCTTGTAATGGCTGGCCAGACGCAGTTTCCAGCGGTCGTCGAGGTGATGCTCGAGCGTCGCCTGCAGCAGGTTGTTATGGTTGGCGATGTTGCCGTCGTTCGGTTCGCCGAGGAAGGTCGAGCGCGAGACGCCGCTCCATTTGTTGTTCGGCGCCACGATGCCGCGATCAAAGGTGGAGCTGTGACGGACGATTTCGCTTTCCACCAGCAGTGACGTGTCGGGGTTCAGTTGCCAACTGATCGAGGGGGCGACGAACACGCGCTGGCTGTCGACGTGATCGCGAAAGCTGTGGTTGTCCTCGACGGCGAGGTTGACCCGCGACAGCACGTCACCCTGTTCATCGAGCGGGGTGTTGACGTCCAGTGCGCTGCGATAGCGGTCCCAACTGCCGGCGCTGGTTTGCAGCGTCGTGAAGGCTTGCGGCTGCGGTTTCTTGGTGACGATGTTCACCGTGCCACCCGGATCGCCACGGCCGTACAGGCTGGCAGCCGGGCCTTTGAGCACTTCAATGCGCTCGATGTTGGCGGCGTCCGGCGTGCTCGGATAACCGCGGTTGGCGCTGAAACCGTCCTTGTAGAACTCCGAAGTGGTGAAACCGCGCACGCTGTATTCGTAAAGCGTCAGACCGCCGAAGTTGTTTTGCTTCGAGACGCCGCCGGCAAAATCCAGTGCGCGTTCGACGCTGCTGCTGCCCAGATCCTTGAGCACGCTGGCCGGTATCACGCTGATCGCTTGCGGAATGTCGCGGATCGCGGTGTCGGTTTTCGTCGCGCTCGACGACCGCGTGGCACGATAGCCCTTGACCGGGTCGGTGGCTGATTCGTAGTCGGAGGTGACGCTGATGGCGTCGAGTTCGAGCGGTTGCGGTTCTTCGGCGAAGACCGGATCGCCCAGCAAGCCAAGGGGTAGACCCAGGGTCAGACGGAGCAGGGAGGCCCTTTTTCGAGACGACATGTTATGTTGTTCCAATTGTTCAATTGAAACAATATAACATGACTGTTGAGAATGTCTGCTATTCGCGCCGTTGGCGCGAACAATCTCTTACCCTTCTTTTTCCTGCGCCGGTGCCGGTGGTGGGCGCAGGCCGATTTCAGCGGTGAGCTTCAGCTCTTTGCCGTTGCGCATGACCTGGATGGTCACCTTGTCGGTCGGCTTGATCCGCGCGACCTGGTTCATTGACTTGCGACCATCTCCGGCCGGTTCGCCATCAATGCTCAGAATCACGTCACCCAACTGCAGGCCAGCTTTTTGCGCCGGGCCATCGCGGAAAATCCCCGCGACCACAATCCCCGGGCGTCCCGACAGGCCAAACGATTCGGCCAGTTCCTGAGTCAGCGGCTGCACTTCAATCCCCAGCCAGCCACGAATCACCTGGCCGTGCTCGATGATCGACTTCATCACTTCCATCGCCAGTTTCACCGGAATCGCAAAACCGATGCCCTGCGAGCCGCCGGACTTGGAGAAGATCGCGGTGTTGATGCCGGTCAGGTTGCCGTTGGCATCCACCAGCGCACCGCCGGAGTTGCCCGGGTTGATCGCGGCGTCGGTCTGGATGAAGTCTTCGTAGTTGTTCAGGCCCAGCTGATTGCGCCCGGTGGCGCTGATGATGCCCATCGTCACCGTCTGGCCGACGCCGAACGGGTTGCCGATGGCCAGCGCGACGTCACCGATGCGAATGTTGTCGGAGCGACCGATAGTGATCGCCGGCAGGTTTTTCAGATCGATCTTGAGCACGGCGAGGTCGGTTTCCGGATCGCTGCCGATCACCCGGGCCAATGTCTCGCGACCATCCTTGAGCGCCACGACAATCTGATCCGCGCCGCTGGTGACGTGGTTGTTGGTCAGAATGTAGCCTTCCGGGCTCATGATCACGCCGGAACCGAGGCTCGACTCCATGCGCTTCTGCTTGGGCGAGTTGTCACCGAAAAAACGCCGGAACTGTGGGTCTTCAAACAGCGGATGCGCGGGTTTGTTGATGACTTTGGTGGTGTAAAGGTTGACCACCGACGGCGCGGCGATGGTCACCGCATCGGCGTAGGACACCGGCCCTTGCTGCACACTGGTGGTTTGCGGGGCCTGTTGCAGGTTGACGTCGAGGCTCGGGAGCCCGACCCACTGCGGGTAACGCTGAATAATCAACAGAGCGATAAGCACACCGGCCAACAGCGGCCAGCCGAAAAAACGCAGCGCCTTGAGCATTAAGCACGTCCTGGAAAAGTTGCAGGCGGGGTCAGACCGCCCATAATGTCGCGCATTATACGAGGCCGCGCGCGCCTCTGAACGGGATATTTAGGAGTCTTTCATGGCCGTTGCCCTCAGCACCCTCGTTGAAGAAGCCGACCGTTACCTTGGCAGTGCGAAAATTGCCGATTATTGCCCCAACGGCCTGCAGGTCGAAGGCCGGCCACAGGTGATGCGCATTGTCAGCGGCGTCACCGCCAGTCAGGCATTGCTCGATGCCGCCGTCGCAGCCGAGGCCGATCTGATATTGGTGCACCACGGTTACTTCTGGAAGGGCGAGAACCCCTGCATCACCGGCATGAAGCAGCGTCGCTTGAAGACCTTGCTCAAGCACGACATCAGTCTGCTCGCCTACCACTTGCCGCTGGACCTGCACCCGGAGGTCGGCAACAACGTGCAACTGGCGCGGCAACTGGACATCACCGTCGAAGGGCCGCTGGACCCGGACAACCTGAAGATTGTCGGCCTGGTCGGGTCGTTGAACGAACCAATGACGGCACGTGATTTCGCCCGCAAGGTAAAAGACGTCATGGGCCGTGAACCGCTGCTGATCGAAGGCAGCCCGATGATTCGTCGGGTCGGCTGGTGCACCGGCGGCGGGCAGGGCTATATCGATCAGGCGGTCGCGGCAGGTGTCGATCTGTATCTGAGCGGTGAAGCGTCCGAGCAGACCTTCCACAGCGCCCGCGAGAACGACATCAGCTTCATCGCTGCCGGTCATCACGCCACCGAACGCTACGGCGTACAGGCCCTGGGCGACTATCTGGCGAAACGCTTCGCCGTCGAACACATCTTCATCGACTGCCCCAACCCGATCTGATGAACTCCGCATTTCTCCTGTAGGACTGAGCCTGCTCGCTCATACAGGGGGGCGCGCGCGCCCAAACGAGTGGGCATATTCATATGCCCTTTCGTTCTAGCTTGCGCCCTGATTAGAAGAAGGACGCTGTGCTAGGATTCCCCGCTCGAACACGGCCCGCTGGCCGTTCATAAGAAAGCTTTCGTGAGTAGCCATGGTCGACAAACTGACGCATCTGAAACAGCTGGAGGCGGAAAGCATCCACATCATCCGCGAGGTGGCCGCCGAGTTCGATAACCCGGTGATGCTGTACTCCATCGGTAAAGACTCCGCCGTGATGCTGCACCTGGCACGCAAGGCGTTCTTCCCGGGCAAACTGCCGTTTCCGGTGATGCACGTCGACACCCGCTGGAAATTCCAGGAGATGTACAAGTTCCGCGACAAGATGGTCGAAGAACTGGGCCTGGACCTGATCACCCACATCAACCCCGATGGCGTGGCACAGAACATCAATCCGTTCACCCACGGCAGCGCCAAGCACACCGACATCATGAAGACCGAGGGCCTGAAACAGGCACTCGACAAGCATGGTTTCGACGCAGCCTTCGGCGGTGCCCGTCGCGATGAAGAGAAATCCCGCGCCAAAGAGCGCGTGTACTCGTTCCGCGACAGCAAGCACCGCTGGGACCCGAAAAACCAGCGTCCGGAGCTGTGGAACGTCTACAACGGCAAGGTCAACAAGGGCGAATCCATTCGTGTGTTCCCGTTGTCGAACTGGACCGAACTGGACATCTGGCAGTACATCTACCTCGAAGGCATCCCGATCGTGCCGCTGTACTTCGCCGCCGAACGTGAAGTGATCGAGAAGAACGGTACGCTGATCATGATCGACGACGACCGTATCCTCGAACACCTGTCCGATGAGGACAAGGCACGCATCGTCAAAAAGAAAGTGCGTTTCCGCACCCTTGGCTGCTACCCGTTGACGGGCGCGGTAGAGTCCGAGGCCGAAAGCCTGACGGACATCATTCAGGAAATGCTCCTGACGCGAACTTCCGAGCGCCAGGGCCGGGTCATCGACCACGATGGCGCAGGCTCGATGGAAGATAAAAAACGTCAAGGATACTTTTAAGCTTCAAGTTACAAGCGGCAAGCTGCAAGTTAAAGGCAGTATGCGTAACTTCGCGGTTTGGCGCTTGCGGCCGGTTGCTGCGAGCCGGAATCGGATGACTCGTAATGGATTTCGAGAAACTGGTTGTGTGGCAGCGAAGCAAATGTCTGGCGGTGAGGATTTTTAGAGAGTTTTCGCGATGCGGGGATTTTGGATTCAAGGATCAGATCACCCGCTCTGCACTGTCAGTGCCTTCCAATATTGCTGAAGGCATGGAGCGCCGGAGTTGCAAAGAAAAGATCCACTTTCTTTGGATCGCTAAGGCGTCTTGTGGAGAGTTGCGAACCCAGATCCTGATAGGCCGAGATATCGCTTACATCGCAGAACCGCTGGCTGAAAATTGGATTATGGAAACCCGAGAGCTTTCTAGAATGCTGGTCGGGTTGATCAACAAAATTTCTGACTAGCTGTACGCCGACAAGCTTGCCGCTTGAAGCTTACAGCTCGGAGCTTGAATGCAATGAGCCACGCATCTGATTTGATCAGCGAGGACATCCTCGCCTACCTGGGCCAGCACGAGCGTAAAGAGCTGCTGCGCTTTTTGACCTGCGGTAACGTCGATGACGGCAAGAGCACCCTGATCGGGCGCCTGCTGCACGACTCCAAGATGATCTACGAAGATCACCTGGAAGCCATCACCCGTGATTCGAAGAAAGTCGGCACCACCGGTGACGACATCGACCTGGCGTTGCTGGTCGACGGTCTGCAGGCCGAACGTGAGCAGGGCATCACCATTGATGTCGCCTACCGTTATTTCTCCACCGCCAAACGCAAATTCATCATCGCCGACACCCCCGGCCATGAGCAGTACACCCGCAACATGGCCACCGGTGCGTCCACCTGTGACCTGGCGATCATCCTCGTCGATGCGCGTTACGGCGTGCAGACCCAGACCCGTCGCCACAGCTTCATCGCGTCCCTGCTGGGCATCAAACACATCGTCGTCGCCATCAACAAGATGGACCTCAAGGACTTCGATGAAGGCGTGTTCGAGTCGATCAAGGCCGATTACCTGAAGTTCGCCGAAGGCTTGAAGATGAAGCCGACCAGCATGCACTTCGTGCCGATGTCGGCGCTGAAGGGCGACAACGTGGTGAACAAGTCCGAGCGCTCGCCGTGGTACACCGGCCAGTCGCTGATGGAAATCCTCGAGACCGTGGAAGTGGCGGGCGACCGCAACTTCACCGATCTGCGTTTCCCGGTGCAGTACGTCAACCGTCCGAACCTGAACTTCCGCGGTTTCGCCGGCACCCTCGCCAGCGGCATCGTCAAGAAGGGCGACGAAGTGGTGGTGCTGCCGTCGGGCAAGAGCAGCCGCGTGAAATCCATCGTCACCTTCGAAGGTGAACTGGAGCACGCCGGCCCGGGTCAAGCGGTGACGCTGACCATGGAAGACGAAATCGACATCTCCCGTGGCGACCTGCTGGTGCATGCCGACAACGTGCCGCCGGTCACCGACAGCTTCGAAGCGATGCTGGTGTGGATGGCTGAAGAGCCGATGCTGCCGGGCAAGAAATACGACATCAAACGCGCTACCAGTTACGTGCCGGGCTCGATCGCCAGCATCGTCAACAAGGTCGACGTCAACACCTTGGAAGAAGGCCCGGCGAGCGCGTTGCAGCTCAACGAAATCGGCAAGGTGAAGATCGCGCTCGACGCGCCGATCGCCCTCGACGGTTACGAGAGCAACCGCACCACTGGCGCCTTCATCGTCATCGACCGTTTGACCAATGGCACCGTCGGCGCGGGCATGATCGTTGCTCAGCCAGTGACGCATGGCACTGCCACGCATCACGGCAAACTCGCCCATGTTGCCACCGAAGAACGCGCTCAGCGTTTCGGTCAGCAGCCGGCCACCGTGTTGTTCAGCGGTTTGTCGGGCGCGGGCAAAAGCACGCTGGCCTATGCGGTCGAGCGTAAGTTGTTCGACATGGGCCGGGCGGTGTTTGTTCTGGATGGTCAGAATCTGCGTCATGACCTCAACAAAGGTCTGCCGCAGGATCGCGCCGGTCGCACCGAGAACTGGCGCCGTGCCGCGCATGTCGCGCGTCAGTTCAACGAAGCCGGTCTGCTGACCCTGGCAGCGTTCGTCGCGCCAAGCGCTGAAGGTCGCGAGCAGGCCAAGGAACTGATCGGCAAGGATCGTCTGCTGACGGTCTACGTGCAGGCCTCGCCGGTCGTGTGTGCCGAACGTGATCCGCAGGGTCTGTATGCCGCCGGTGGCGACAACATCCCGGGCGAATCCTTCCCGTATGACGTGCCGCTGAACGCCGACCTGGTGATCGACACCCAGTCGCTGTCGCTGGAAGAAAGCGTCAAGCAAGTGCTGGATCTGCTGCGCAAGCGTGGCGCGATCTAAGCAATAAAGCAGCGACAAGCTTCTAGTTTCAAGCTGCAAGAAAAAGCCCGCCGATGAGTGATCATCGGCGGGTTTTTTATTGCCTTGAGATTGCTATCGCTGGCGAGCCAGCTCCCACAGGGATTTTCAGCGCACTCAAATATTGTGTAAGGCAGAGAAACCTGTGGGAGCTGGCTTGCCAGCGATGAGGCCGGAAAAGGCGCCTCAAGACCTCGCTGGGTATTCGCGGTGCATCTGTTCGAGCAACGCATCCTTGTCCAGCCAAAGCTGATTGATCCAGCCCTGAAACTGCAGGCGATATTCGCCGTCCTGGTCGTAGTTCTTGCCAATGAACTGCTGCGGAATCTGCAGTTCTTCAAAGTGCACCACCACATCGCGCACATTGCCGCAGAGCAAATCCCAGAACCCCGGACGGCCGGCCGGGTAGTGGATGGTCACGTTGACGATCGACTCCAGTTGTTCACCCATCGCATCCAGCACAAAGGCGATCCCGCCAGCCTTGGGCTTGAGCAAATATTTGAACGGCGACTGCTGCTGCGCATGCTTGCCTTCAGTGAAGCGTGTGCCCTCGACGAAGTTGAAAATCCCCACCGGATTGTCGCGAAACTTCGCGCAGGTCTTGCGTGTGGTTTCCAGGTCTTTGCCTTTCTTTTCCGGGTGCTTTTCCAGGTAGGCCTTGGAGTAGCGCTTCATGAACGGAAAGCCCAGCGCCCACCACGCCAGACCGATCACCGGGACCCAGATCAGCTCCTGCTTGAGGAAGAACTTCAGCGGTTGGATCTTGCGGTTGAGCACGTATTGCAGCACCAGAATGTCGACCCAGCTCTGGTGGTTGCTGGTGATCAGGTACGAGTGCTGGTAGTCCAGACCTTGCAGGCCGCTGATATGCCAGCGCGTGCGCCGTACCAGGTTCATCCAGGCCTTGTTGTTACTGATCCAGGCTTCGTGGGTGTGGCTCATCAGCCACAACGAGGCGCGTCGTGCGAGGTCGAACGGCAGCACTTTGATCAGCGCCACGCAGAACAGAAACGAACACAGCAGAATCGTATTGAGTGCCAACAGCAGCGAGGCGATCACACCGCGCAACGGTGCAGGGAGAAAGTCCAGCATTTACACATCCATAGGTCGGTTGGCGGCTTGAATCGCGGTCAGGGCGATGGTGTAGACGATGTCATCGACCTGCGCGCCGCGCGGCAGATCGTTCACCGGTTTGCGCAGGCCTTGCAGCATCGGGCCGAGGCTGACGCAATCGGCGCTGCGCTGCACGGCTTTGTGCGTGGTGTTGCCGGTGTTCAGGTCAGGGAACACGAACACCGTGGCGCGACCGGCCACTTGACTGTTCGGCGCCAGTTGCCGGGCAACATCGGCGTTGGCGGCGGCGTCGTATTGCAGTGGGCCGTCGATCAGCAACGAGTGCTGTTGTTCGTGGGCGAGCAGGGTGGCCTCACGGACTTTCTCGACTTCTTCACCGCTGGCCGATTCGCCGCTGGAATAGCTGATCATCGCCACGCGCGGGGTGATGCCGAAGGCCGCTGCCGAGTCGGCGCTTTGCAGGGCGATCTCGGCCAGTTCCGCAGCGCTTGGGTGCGGGTTCATCACACAGTCGCCGTAGACCAGCACTTCTTCAGGAAAGAGCATGAAGAACACCGACGACACCAGCGTGCAGCCCGGTGCGGTTTTAATCAGCTGCAGGGCCGGGCGGATGGTGTTGGCGGTGGTGTTGATCACCCCGGACACCAGTCCGTCGACTTCATCGAGGGCGAGCATCATGGTGCCGATCACCACGGTGTCTTCCAGTTGCTGTTCGGCCATCGGTGCGTTGAGGCTTTTGCTCTTGCGCAAGGCAACCATCGGTTCGACGTAACGCTCGCGAATCAGATCCGGATCGAGGATTTCCAGCCCCGGCGGCAACACGATGCCCTGCGCGCGCGCCACAGCTTCGACGTCTGCAGGTTTTGCCAGCAACACGCAACGGGCGATCCCGCGTTCCTGGCAGATCGCCGCTGCCTGCACGGTGAGCGGTTCGCTGCCTTCGGGCAGGACGATGCGTTTGTTCGCCGCTTGCGCATGCTGGATCAACTGATAGCGGAACACCGCCGGCGACAGGCGCATTTCCCGTGGGGTGCCGCAACGCTGGTGCAGCCACTTGGCATCGAGATGGCTGGCGACGAAATCGGTGATGATCTCCGCGCGCTCGCGGTCATCAATCGGGATTTCCTTGTTCAGGCCGTTGAGCAGGTTGGCGGTGTCGTACGAGCCGGTGCTCACCGACAATACCGGCAGACCGGCCTGCAACGCGCCACGGCACAAGTCCATGATGCGCGGATCGGGCAGGGTGTCGCTGGTCAGTAGCAGGCCGGCCAGCGGCACGCCGTTGATCGCCGCGAGGCTGACGGCGAGGATGATGTCGTCGCGATCGCCCGGGGTCACCACCAGCACGCCGGGCTTGAGCAGCTCAACGGTGTTGCGCATGGTCCGTGCGCAAATGATGATTTTGGTCATGCGCCGGGTTTCGTAGTCGCCGGCGTTGAGCACTTGTGCGCCCATCAGATCGGCGACGTCGCGGGTGCGCGGCGCGTTGAGTTCCGGCTGAAACGGAATGCAGCCGAGCAGGCGGAAATCACCGCTGCGCAGCAACGGCGAATGTTCCTTCAGACGTGCGGCGAAGGCGTCCATGCTCTCCTCGGTCTTGACCTTGTTGAGGATCACGCCAAGGACTTTCGGATCCTTCGGGCCACCGAACAATTGCGCCTGCAACTCGACGCGGCCGGACAGTTCGGCGAGCACTTCGTTTTCCGGCGCCGAGACCAGAATCACCTCGGCATCCAGGCTCTTGGCCAGGTGCAGGTTGACCCGCGCGGCGTAACTGGCGCTGCGCGTCGGCACCATGCCTTCGACGACCAGCACGTCCTTGCCGACGGCGGCTTGCTGATAGAGGGTGATGATTTCTTCGAGCAGTTCATCGAGCTGCCCATCGCCCAGCATGCGCTCGACGTGGGCCAGGCCCAAGGGTTGCGGCGGTTTCAGGCCGTGGGTGCGCGCCACCAGTTCAGTGGAGCGCTCGGGGCCGGTGTCGCCCGGGTGCGGCTGGGCAATCGGTTTGAAGAAGCCGACCTTCAGCCCGGCGCGCTCAAGCGTACGTACCAGCCCGAGGCTGATGGAGGTCAGACCCACACCAAAATCGGTGGGCGCGATAAAAAAAGTTTGCATGCGGATTCTCTAAGGGTGCATGGCAATGGCGATCATCTATCTCTGACAATCTGCCGAAATTCAGTTGCCAAGGTTATCGCTAACCACGCCTTGTGCGCACCAACCGCAGGCAAAGGGTTGGCCTATTTTTTCAATACGTTGCGCCGGGTCGAGCACCCACGCCCGTGATTGCCACGGCGGCTGGTGACGCAGGTGTTGCGTGTGGCCGCAGGAAAGCTCAACGACCCAATGGCCGTCCTCATCCTGATGGAAGCCGGCAATCGTCGAATCCCGTTTGTCCGGGTTGTGTTCGCTTTCGCGCGATTGCTTCGCTAAACTTGGCCTTTCTATATTCTTATGCAAAAGGTCTCGCCCCATGCTGATCGCCGCCAATAAGGCTGTCTCCATCGACTATACCCTGACCAACGACGCTGGTGAGGTCATCGACAGCTCCGCCGGCGGCGCTCCGCTGGTCTACCTGCAAGGCGCAGGCAACATCATCCCGGGCCTGGAAAAAGCCCTGGAAGGCAAAGCTGTCGGTGACGAGCTGGAAGTCTCCGTCGAGCCGGAAGACGCTTACGGCGAATACGCTGCCGAACTGGTCAGCACCCTGAGCCGCAGCATGTTCGAAGGCGTCGACGAGCTGGAAGTCGGCATGCAGTTCCACGCTTCGGCGCCGGACGGCCAGATGCAGATCGTGACCATCCGTGATCTGGACGGCGATGACGTGACGGTTGATGGCAACCACCCACTGGCCGGTCAGCGCCTGAACTTCAAGGTGAAGGTCGTTGCTGTGCGTGACGCCAGCCAGGAAGAAGTCGCTCATGGCCACGTCCATGGCGAAGGTGGCCATCACCACTGATTTTCTGCGCTAAGCTTCGAGTACTGGAGAGGCGCCTGTGGGCGCCTTTTTAGTCCGCGGCTGTCCTTGGTGGTCTCGCCAAGTGGCTGTTTCGAGTAGAACACGGGAATCCTGGAGTACGTCATGAGTGCTTTTCACGACCTTAAGTTGACAGCCCTGGATGGTCAGGAGCTACCGCTGGCGCCTTTCAAGGGCCAAGTCGTGCTGGTGGTCAACGTCGCCTCCAAATGCGGCTTGACCCCTCAGTACGCGGCGCTGGAAAACCTCTATCAGCAATTCAAGGGCAAGGGCTTCAGTGTGCTGGGCCTGCCGTGCAACCAGTTCGCCGGCCAGGAGCCGGGCACCGAGCAGGAAATCAAAGAGTTCTGCAGCCTCAACTACGGCGTGACGTTTCCTTTGTCGAGCAAGCTCGAAGTCAACGGTCACGATCGTCATCAGCTCTACCGCTTGCTGGCGGGCGAGGGTGCGGAGTTTCCCGGTGACATCACCTGGAATTTCGAAAAGTTTCTGCTCGGCAAGGACGGCCGCGTGCTGGCCCGGTTCTCGCCGCGCACGGCGCCGGATGATCCGACCATTGTGCATGCGATTGAAAAAGCGCTGAGCTGACACAGCAAGATCAAAAGATCGCAGCCTTCGGCGGCGCCTGCAGGGGCTTGTCGGTGCTGAGATCTTTTCGTTTCTGATCCTTGATCACCCAAATCAATAATGCTGTTCAAGGCTTGTAACACTCCATATTATCGCCGTCATAAAGCCATTCCCTGCGGAGTTTCCAATGCCGGTCCAAGCCTTGTTCAAACCGTTCCACCTCGGTGCCCTCGAACTGCCGACTCGCGTGGTCATGGCGCCGATGACTCGCTCGTTTTCCCCGGGCGGCGTACCTAATTCGAAAGTCATCGAGTACTACCGTCGTCGTGCCGCGGCCGGCGTTGGCCTGATCATCACCGAAGGCACCACCGTCGCCCACATTGCCTCTAACGGCTATCCGAACGTGCCGCAATTCTTTGGCGACGCGCCATTGGCCGGCTGGAAGAAGGTCGTCGATGCGGTTCACGCCGAAGGCGGCAAGATCGTTCCGCAACTGTGGCATGTCGGCAGCGTACGTCGCATCGGTACCGAGCCGGATGCCAGCGTGCCGGGTTACGGTCCGTCGGAAAAACTCAAGGACGGTCAGGTCGTTGTGCACGGCATGACTAAACAAGACATTCAGGACGTGATCGCTGCGTTCGCCCAAGCGGCCAAAGACGCCAAAAGCATCGGCATGGACGGCGTGGAGATCCACGGCGCCCACGGTTATCTGATCGACCAGTTCTTCTGGGAAGGCAGCAACCAGCGCACCGATGAATACGGCGGCAGCCTGGCCAACCGTTCGCGTTTCGCCATCGAGCTGATTCAGGCAGTACGTGCAGCGGTCGGTGAAGGCTTCCCGATCATCTTCCGTTTCTCGCAATGGAAACAGCAGGACTACACGGCGCGTCTGGTGCAAACCCCGGAAGCGCTGGGTGAGTTCCTCAAGCCGCTGTCTGACGCCGGCGTGGATATTTTCCATTGCTCGACGCGCCGCTTCTGGGAGCCGGAGTTCGACGGTTCCGAACTGAACCTGGCCGGCTGGACCCGCAAGCTGACCGGCAAGCCGACCATCACCGTTGGCAGCGTCGGCCTGGATGGCGAGTTCCTGCAGTTCATGGTCAACACCGACAAGGTCGCGCAGCCGGCCAGTCTGGAGAACTTGCTGGAGCGTTTGAATAAGGAAGAGTTCGATCTGGTCGCGGTGGGGCGTGCGCTGCTGGTGGATCCGGATTGGGCGCAGAAAGTCCGCGAGGGGCGTGAACAGGACATTCTGCCGTTCAGCCGTGAGGCGTTGATGACGCTGGTTTAAGCGGCGCTCTCACTGACCCCTTCGCGAGCAAGCTCGCTCCCACAGGTTTCTCTGCTGTTCACAAAATTTGTGTTCACTGGAGATCCCCTGTGGGAGCGAGCTTGCTCGCGAAGGCGGTTCTAACGTCAGCAAAGAATCAGGGCAATGTCTGCGCATTCGGCACCACTTGCTCCCCCACACAAGCCCCGCGCAAATGCTTTTCAAACTGCTCGATAACCGCCGGCCAGCCCTGGCGACTTGCGTGCTGCCGCGCATTCAGGCGCACACAACGCAACGTCTCTTCTTCCTCCAGTAACCACGCCGCTGCTTCGCAAAAGGCCTGCTCATCGCCGGGCATGGCCAGCACGCCGTTGTAACCGTGGCGAATATGCTGCGCGGCAGCCGCCTGATCGTAAGCCACCACGCCAAGGCCTGAAGCCAAGGCTTCCAGCACGACATTGCCAAAGGTTTCGGTCAGGCTCGGAAACAGAAACATGTCACCGGATGCATAGTGCGCGGCCAACGCTTCGCCGCGCTGCGAACCGCAGAAAATCGCCTCGGGCAGGTCCTTTTCCAGGGCCGTGCGCTGCGGGCCGTCGCCGACCACGATCATTTTCAGATTGCGCTGTGGATAGGTGCTGCGCAGTTGTTCAAAGCTGCGTTTGAGCAGACCCAGGTTCTTCTCCGGCGCCAGTCGTCCTACGTGAATGACGGCAACGTCGTGCTCGCTCAGTCCCCATTGCTCACGCAGGGCGTTCAGGCGCTTGCTCGGATGAAACAACTGACTGTCGACACCGCGCGACAACAGCGCCAAACGCTCGAAATGCCGCCGCTCCAGTTCCAGGCGCTGGCTGACGCTCGGCACCAACGTCATGGCCGAGCGATTGTGAAACCAGCGCAGATAATGCGTGAGCATCCGCGTCAGCAGGCCGAGGCCGTACTGGCTGGTGTATTGCTGGAAATTGGTGTGAAAACCGCTGACCACCGATATCCCCAAACGGCGCGCCGCACGCAGTGCCGACAACCCCAGCGGGCCTTCCGTGGCGATGTACAGCACATCGGGGCGCTGACGTTTCCAGCGTCGCAGCAGTTTGTGCATCGACGACTGGCCCCATTGCAGCCCCGGATAACCCGGCAACGGCCAGCCGCGGCAGAGCAGCAGCGCGTCATCTTCACTGCGCTGCGGATCACCGGCCTGACGCGGGCGCACCAGTTCAACCTGGTGGCCGCGCGCGCGCAAGCCATCGCACAAGCGGCCAAGGGTATTGGCCACCCCGTTGATTTCCGGTGGGAAGGTTTCGCTGATCAGAGTGATATGTAGAGCTGTCGTCATGACCTCAGTGTCGACTGAGGCCATGTCGTCATTGTGTCGAGTTGATGATGGATTGATGACAGCCACTGGCCCCGCCGGGCTCAATATTTTCGCCAGTCGGTCGTTACCCTTGATTGAACGTTTGAACCAAGAAAATGGCTATGTCGGAAAATGTCTACGCGCCCCCTGAGGCGAATCTGTTGAACGAAGATGTGCAGGCTGCGGGATTTTACGTGGTCGCCCGGTGGAAATTCATTCTGCTGTCGGTGCTCAGTTTTGGCCTGTATTTCTATTATTGGTCGTACAAAAACTGGAGCCTGTACAAACAACGGACGCAGGAAGAGCTGTGGCCAGTGGCGCGCGGTATCTTCTATATATTTTTCGTGCACAGGCTGTATCGCCATGCAGACAAAATCATTCACGACAGCGGCCGAAAATCCAGCTGGGATCTTGAACAGTGGGCAACGGTGTTTGTTGTATTGACGTTGCTTGCAGTGGTGCTCGATAAACTATCGAGCCATTTCGAAGGCTTGTTGTACCTGAGTTTGTTTGCCACGGCACTGCTGCCGCTCAGGGCCTATGTCGCCAGTGAAGGCCAGCAACTGATCAACCTGGCCGCCAACGATCCGCAAGGCTTGGGCAACAACCGCCTGAATGCCTGGAATTTTTTGATCATCGTTCCAGGCATCGCCCTGTGGGCATTGGTGCTGATCGGGACGTGGAGCTTTCTCCACTGAAGCAGCGACAAAACAACAGCGTCTGGCTCAGGCCTTTTCCTGAGCCAGAACCTCGCCACCTCGCTCACGCACCCAGAACAACGTCGCTCCGGCCACTGCCGCCGGCATCATCAGGATGTTGACCACCGGAATCAGCAGCACCAGATAGACAATCCCGCCAAAACTCATGCTCTGCCAGCGCTTTTGCCGCAGCCAGGCGAGCATCTCGTTCCAGCCCAGTTTGTGGTTATCCGCCGGGTAGTCGATGTACTGGATCGCCATCATCCACACGCCGAACAACAGCCACAGCGGTGCAGCAATGATATTCACCACCGGGATGAACGAGAGGATGAACAGGCCGATCGCCCGGGGCAGGAAGTAGCCGAGCTTGCGCATTTCCCGGGCAAGGGTGCGCGGGATCATCGCGATCAGTTCGCCCCAGCTGAACGCCGGGAAATCATCAGTACCTCGCACCACCACTTCAACTTTTTCCGCGAGAAAACCGTTGAACGGCGCGGCGATGACGTTGGCCAGCATGGTGAAAGTGAAAAACACCATCAGTGCGACCAGCACCACAAACAACGGCCAAAGAATGTAGCTGAGGAAACTCAGCCACTCGGGTAGCGATGGCATCAGCGTATCGACCCACAGGCTGAACTGATGGCCGGCCAGATAGATCAATCCGACGAACAGCACCAGGTTGATCGCCAGTGGCAACAACACGAACAGGCGCAGGCCCGGGCTGAGAACCAGTTTGAGGCCTTCGCGCAGGTATTGCGGGCCGGACAGAACGGGTGCGGGCATAAGGTGCTCCGAGCAAGGGAAAACGCGCCGACCTTACCGACTTTGCACCAAGCGGGAAAGCGCGGCAGAGCGATCGACATTCACTGTAACAAAGACGTCCAACTCGTCAGTGTCTGCGCATAGAGACCACCTATGAGCTGGATTGTTAAACCGTATTTCCTTAATCTTGCCCCCCTCGATACGCTGCACCCAACTTTTTACAGGACTGTCGAGTTCATGCCTTCCCCAAGGTTATCCACAGTCCTTTTTTATTCCCGCCGGCAGTCCGGCGTTCCGCGCCAATGTTTCGGCCCGGTCAACAGGAGCAGGTCATGTCTGAAGTCCGTCATTCGCGAGTGATTATTCTCGGTTCCGGCCCTGCCGGTTATAGCGCTGCGGTCTACGCCGCCCGTGCCAACCTCAAGCCACTGCTGATCACCGGCATGCAGGCCGGCGGTCAACTGACCACCACGACCGAAGTCGACAACTGGCCGGGTGACGTTCACGGCCTGACCGGCCCGGCGCTGATGGAGCGGATGCGCGAGCACGCCGAGCGTTTCGAAACCGAGATCGTTTTCGATCACATCAACGCCGTGGACTTTGCCGCCAAGCCATACACCCTGACCGGCGACAGCGCGACCTACACCTGCGACGCCCTGATCATCGCCACCGGTGCCAGCGCTCGCTACTTGGGCCTGCCGTCGGAAGAGGCGTTCATGGGCAAAGGCGTTTCGGCTTGCGCGACCTGCGACGGCTTCTTCTACCGCAACAAGCCTGTTGCAGTGGTCGGCGGCGGCAACACCGCTGTTGAAGAAGCACTGTACCTGGCCAACATCGCCAGCACCGTGACCCTGATCCACCGTCGCGAAACCTTCCGCGCCGAGAAGATCCTGATCGACAAGCTCAACGCCCGTGTGGCCGAAGGCAAGATCATCCTCAAGTTGAACGCCAACCTCGACGAAGTGCTGGGCGACAACATGGGCGTGACCGGTGCGCGCCTGAAGAACAACGACGGCAGCTTCGACGAAATCAAGGTCGACGGCGTGTTCATCGCCATCGGCCACACCCCGAACACTTCGCTGTTCGAAGGCCAGTTGACCCTGAAAGACGGTTACCTGGTGGTGCAGGGCGGCCGCGATGGCAACGCCACTGCCACCAGCGTTGAAGGCATCTTCGCCGCCGGTGATGTGGCTGACCACGTTTACCGCCAGGCCATCACCTCGGCCGGCGCCGGCTGCATGGCGGCACTGGACACCGAGCGTTACCTGGACGGTCTGCAGAACGCTTCGTTCTAAATCGCAGGCACAAAAAAACCGGCTTCGGCCGGTTTTTTTATGCCCGTTATTTATGGCGCAACGCAGTTACATTGTAGGAATCAGCGACGGGTCAGGGGTTGAGCGGTGAATTTGACGCCGGCCAGCCCGTGCTGGATCAACGCCCTGATATTGCCGTGATCACTGCCCTCAGGCGTCGCCAGCACCGAGCGGTAATGCTCGCCGAACGCCAGCAGCGCTTCTTCGTCACTCAGACCTTCCAGCAGTGCCAGACCCAGGGTCTTGCACGAGCCTTCGTTCTGCCCGGCGGCGTTTTCCACGCCGCCGTTGTTGAATGCTTGCGGCTGGTAGTCGTAACCGGCGGCGATGATGGCCAGGGTGTCGGCGAAAACGTGTTCGCCGCTCTTGAGGCTGGCGCGCAGGGTATTCAAATCACTCATGGTTTTTTCCTTTGGCGAACGCCGCCTGTTGTTCGGCGTTGGCTTCTTGCTGGTATTGGGCTTTCCACTCGGCGTACGGCATGCCGTAAACCACTTCACGGGCGTCGTCGAGGCTGACCTCGATCTGGCGCTCGTCGGCTTCAGCCTTGTACCACTTGGACAGGCAGTTGCGGCAGAACCCGGCGAGGTTCATCAGGTCGATGTTCTGCACGTCCTTGCGGCCGTCCAGGTGGGCGACCAGCCGGCGGAAGGCGGCGGCTTCGAGTTCGAGGCGTTGTTGCTCAGTCATGGGAATCTCTGCGAGACAGCTTTGAGCGGCAAGCTTCAAGCTGCAAGATTGGATCGGGGTCGGCCGTTAGCTTAACGCTTGCAGCTCGAAGCTTGAAGCTCAGCGGCTTGCCGCGAGGGTGATCGACACCGATTCGGCAAAGCGCAGCGCGTGCGGCTTGTCGACTTCGACTTCGGCGTACAGCACCGACGTGTTGCTCATCACCAGATCGAGCAATTCCTGGGTCAGGCGCTCCAGCAACGCAAAGCGGTTGCCTTCGACGTGGGCGATGATCGCCTTGGTGATCGTGCGGTAGTTCAGCGCGTGATCAATATCGTTGTCGCGTACCGCTTCCTGCGCGGCGTACAGGATGGTCAGGTTGATCAGCACATCCTGCTTGTTGAGGATCTCGTCCTCATTGATCCCGATAAAGGTGCGCAAGCGCAGATCCTTGACCCGGATGCGCGCCATTCCTGGTTGAAGTTGTGGCATTTACTTGCTCCGTCCAATCAATTGCAGGAACTCCTGGCGGGTGTTGCTCGAGTCGCGAAAGGCGCCGAGCATGACCGAGGTGTTCATGGTTGAATTCTGTTTTTCGACACCGCGCATCATCATGCACATGTGTCTGGCCTCGATGACCACCGCGACACCGGCGGCGTCGGTGACCTGTTGCACCGCATCGGCAATCTGCCGGGTGAGGTTTTCCTGAATCTGCAGGCGTCGGGCGAACATGTCCACCAGTCGCGCAATCTTCGACAGCCCCAGCACCTTGCCTGTCGGAATATAAGCCACATGGGCCTTGCCGATGAAGGGCAGCAGGTGATGTTCGCACAATGAGTACAACTCGATGTCAGCGACGATGATCATCTCGTCGGTGTCCGAGGCAAACAGTGCGCCGTTGACGATCTCGTCGACGCTCTGCCCATAGCCGTGACACAGGTATTGCATGGCCTTGGCCGCACGCACCGGTGTGTCGAGCAATCCTTCGCGGTCGGGATCTTCACCGAGGCCAATCAGGATGTCGCGGTAGTGCTCGGGCAGGGAGCGGGTCATGGATCATCCTCGCAGCAAGGCTTACTTGACGTGCCTTCCGCCGTTGACGGTCAGGGTTGTGCCGGTGACATAAGGGTTGTCGAGCAGATAGCGCAGGCTCTGGTAGATCACTTCGCTGCCGGGCTCGATGCCCAGCGCGGATTTCGCCAGTGCCTTGGCACGGTACGCCGCATCGTCGTCGGGATTGAACAATAGCAGGGCCGGAGCGATACCGTTGACCTTGATCGCCGGCGCATAACGCGCGGCGAACGACAGCGTCAGGCTGTCGAGCCCGGCTTTGCTCGCGCAATAGCCAATGTGCTTGCTGCTGCCCTTGCGGGTGACGTCGTCACTGATGTGGATGATGTCCGCTGGCGTCGATTGCTTGAGCAGGTCGGCGCAGTGCAGATTGATCAGATACGGCGCAAGCATGTGCACGTTGATCATCCGCACGAAGGCTTCGGCTTCGTGGTCCGGGGTTTCCGCCCGCCATTCGGAGGCGTTGTGGACAATGGCGCGCAGACGGTCGGTGTGGGTTTTCAGTGCCTGGATGAAGGCGAGAATGCTGGCTTCGCTGGAAAAGTCCGCGAACACTGCGACGGCGCCCAGATCCCGCAATGCCTGCACCCCCGGACGTTCAGTGCGATAGGTGAAGATGACGCAGTGGCCGTCTTCAAGCAAACGTTGCGCGCAGTGCAAACCGACACGCTGGCCGGCACCGGTGATGAGAATCGGGGCGGAGGTTGAGGTCATGAACGGCTCACGTCGCAGTCAGAGCAAAAACTATAACAGCGACGTGCCTTGTACTCCTATTGCAGGACGAGCTTTGTGGCTTGAGTGGGAGCGGGGAGTCAACGGTTTTCAGATACCGGTTCCACCGGCAGTCGGCGTGCCGGAATGCTATTCAGCCAGCCGGCCAGCAACCGCGTCGACAGCGGAATGAAGAAGTAAACCATCAATGGCGTCAGGCACGCCGTGCTGATCAATACGCGCGGCAGCAGGCCCATTGGCGCGAGCGCAGGGCCCAGCACGAAATTGAACAGCAATGACACGGGAAAGAATGCCAGCCAGATGGCGACAGCCTGCTTCCAGCGCGGCGGACGCTGGCCGGCGGCGCCGAACCAGCCTTCGATGCCGCTGACCCGGTGTTCTTTCGGGTGGGCAAACAGATCGCTGCCGCGTTCCAGCCAGGCGGTGCGCGACGCCGAGTGCTCCCATGCATGCAGGGTCTGCTCGTCGACAAAGCGGAAAATGATCTGGAATTCGTTGTCGCCGGGTGGAGGCGCCAATACACCGGAGCCGAGGTAACCGGGAAAGTCGGTCGCCAGTTGTTCGCCTTCACGAAGCCAGGCGATCAGGTCCTGATAGCGACCATCAGCAACGCGACGCGCGACCATCAGCGTAACGGGGGAAGTAGACATTATGTATCTCCGTATTTCGAATGCGTCACTCCGGGTAGGAATTTCGCCTGACGCAGGCCGGGGTAGAGGCCTGCGTTTTGCAACAAGCAAGGATTATTCCTGAATTTAGCGATTTAACCAGCGACTTTCGTCGCAGATCGACACTTGAACGCAATCAGGTGTGCGGGGTTAGAATAGGATCCAATTAAATAGTATGGACGTAGATGCAGAATGCCTGTCATGACGGACCTTAGCCCTGTTTCCCAGGCATCTGTTGCGCTTGAGCGCGAAGACCTGTTTCCCATACGTGAGGTCTCGCGCCTGACGGGCGTCAACCCGGTGACCCTGCGTGCCTGGGAACGGCGCTATGGTCTGATTCAGCCCACGCGCACCGAAAGTGGGCATCGGCTGTATTCGATGACCGATATCGAGCGTGTTCGCAACATTGTCGAATGGATCGACCGCGGGGTGGCCGTCAGCAAAATCGGCAAGATCCTCGCCAAGACCGAGCCCTTGAAAGCGCTGGCGCACATTATTCCCGATGATCTGGTCCAGGCCGACTACCAGCAATGGCAGCACCAGTTGCAGAGTGCCGTGAGTGCGTTCGACGACATCGAGCTGGATCGGGTCTATGGGCAGATCTTTTCCTCGTACGCGTTGCCGGTGGTGTTCCAGGACATTCTGATGCCGCTGTGGCGGCAACTGTTGCAGCGTCAGGAAGCGTTCGGGCAAACCAGCGAGTGGCTGTTTCTGGATGGCTATCTGCGCTCACGGGTGTTGCAGCGAATCATCGTGTTGCGTGGCTCACAACCGCGCAAGATCATCGTCAGTGCCTTGGCCGGTCAGTGTCGTGAACTCGAGTTGCTGGTGGCCGCGCTGTTTCTCAGCAGCAGTGAATCCGGTGTGCGGGTATTGACCACCGGCCAGCCGTTCGACGAATTGACCCTGGTCTGCGAGAAAATCAAACCGCAGGTTCTGGTGCTGTTTTCCAATCACGCGCCGGGTGCCGAATTGCCAAGGCGTTTGAACCGCCTGGCATTGAGTCTCGATTGTCAGTTGCTGCTGGCGGGGGATGCGTCGGATCTGGCGCAGGACAGTCTGGCGGGCAGCTCGATCGGCTGTATTGGCAACGAAGGGGCAACCATGCGTCAGCGTCTGAACCAGTTTCTCTCGGGGACACTCGATACCTGAAATCAGGTGTGCAGGGCGGGGTGGGTCAAACGATGTTGTTGCAGGATGAACTGGCGCAGACGCTCGGTTTCATCGGCATCGGTCTGACTCAGTTCGTAGGCGTAGAAACCGTGCTCGGTTTCACGCTCGAAGTTGCCACGCAATGAAATCCGCTCATACCCCGAGGGGCTGAACCACAGGGCGAAATGCTTGGGCGGTTTGGTCTTGTTGCGCATCTCCAGCAGCACGCCTTTGTGCGAAACCTCGTGCACCCACATCGTTCCCGGCTGGCCTTTGGCGTTTTCCAGAGCCACCGGTTCTTCCAGCGTCAGGCGCCACGGGCGCACCATCGGTCCGTCTTCGTAAATGCTCGGCACACCCAGACGCAGATGCAGCGCGTGAAACTCGTCTTCGACCAGATGCAACGGGAAGGTCATCTGTTGGTTTTCGAAGTTGGCCTGAATGGTGACTTGCTCATGAGCGGCCAGGCGCGTGAGCAAATCACGAATCTGCGAACCACCATTGACCAGCAGGCTCGACGTTGCATCCCGCACATTGAGTTGCGGGTTGTGCTGCATGGTCTGGATGAAATCCAGCTCATCCTGGGTCAGGAGGGCGTCGCGCTGCATGGTTAGCTCGAAGGGAATAGTTACAAAGTCATTGGTGATTGTAGTTAATGACCATTAGTTCGCAGTTTTGTTTGCGCCGTTCGTCGCTTTCACCGCTGCCAGTTCGGTTTGCAGAGCGGCGACCTGGGCCTCCAATTGTGCAACACGCTGTTGCGCCTTGACCTGCACCGTCACGTCTTTTTGCACGCCGACGAAATAGGTCTGCCCGTCATCGGCGTTTTTCACCGTCGACAGTGACAGTTCATTCCAGAATGGCGTGCCGTCCTTGCGATAGTTGCGCAGGATCTCGCGGCACGCTCCACCGTTGCGCAGGGTGTCGCGAATCAGCGCCAGGTTTTCCTGGTCACGGTCTCCAGACTGCAGGAAGCGGCAGTCCTGATAGAGAATTTCCTCGCTGGTGTAGCCGGTCAGGCGCTCAAAAGCGGGGTTCACATAAATCAGGATATTGTCCTGCTCACCTTCCTTTTCGGCGACCACGATCCCGTCATTCGATGCGTTGATCACCATTTGCAGCAAACTGGCGTTGATCATCTTTGAATCCTTTCAGAGTTATCAGTGGCAGGCATTCTAGAAGATCGGTAGAGGCTGTCTATAGGCCATCAGCCCCTATTGAGAGCCAATCGTAACTTCGGCGTCCAGACTGTTACTATCGCCGCTCTTTTTTTCAGTTTCAGGATCAGATTGATGAAAGTCGCCATCCTCTCCGGTTCGGTCTACGGCACCGCCGAAGAAGTCGCCCGCCACGCTCAGAACTTGCTGAAAGAAGCCGGTTTTGAAACCTTCTACAACGCCCGCGCCAGTCTGGCCGATATCCAGGCGTTCGGCCCGCAAGCGTTTCTTGCCGTGACCTCGACCACCGGCATGGGCGAGTTGCCAGACAACCTGCAACCGCTGTACTCGACGATTCGCGATCAATTGCCCGCCGCGTGGCGTGGTTTGCCGGGCGCGGTGATCGCCTTGGGCGACGCCAGTTATGGCGACACGTTCTGCGGCGGCGGTGAGCAAATACGTGAGTTGTTTGCCGAGTTGGGCGTGCGTGAAGTGCAAGACATGCTGCGCATCGACGCCAGCGAAAGCGTCACCCCGGAAACCGACTCAGAGCCTTGGCTGGCGGAGTTGATCGCTGCACTCAAGGGTTGATCCCGCGCTCGCGCAACAGCGCCAGCCATGCCTGAGCCGCTTTTGACAGATAAGCCCCCTGGCGCCAGATGAACGCGATGTCCCAGCGCAGATAATCCGGCGCCCGCAAGGTCAGGCGCACCACGCCTGGCCGCACCAGACCGCGCGCCACCACGCTGGGCAACAGCACCACGCCTTGTCCGGCGGCCACCAGTGCGGCGAGAAAATCCGCCTGACCGCTGCGGCCTCCTTCTTTCGGGGTAAAGCCCATTTGCTGGCAGGCCTGCAGTAAACGGTCGTTGAGCACGAAGCTGCGCTGGTACAGCAGGAAGGGCGTATCGGCCAATTCTTCCAGGCCAATCTCGCCGTGTGCAGCCAATGGGTGATCAGCGGGCAGCAAGGCGTCCAGTCGCTCATCACAAAAAGGCTGACAGTCGAACTGTGGGTCCTTGGGCAACAGACTGCCGCCCAGTTCCAGTTCACCGTTCAACACCGCTTGCTCGATATGGCGGCTACCGCCTTCAAGCAACTGAATACTGATGTTCGGATAACGCCGCCGGTATTCGGCAAACACCCCGGCAAACAGCGCATCGCTGCCCAATAGCGGCAAGCCCAGGCGCAACTCGCCGCGCGCCAGATGGCTGAGATCATCCAGTTCGTTCAGCAGCTCATTGCGCAAACGCAACATGCCTTCGGCCCGTTGCAGCACCACGCTGCCGGCGGCTGTCAGGCGCAGGTGTGAACCGAGCCGTTCGAGCAGCGGAGTGCCAAGGCTCTGTTCCAGTTGGGCCACCTGCTTGCTCACCGCTGACTGGCTGATGTGCAAGGTTTTTGCGGCTTGGGTAAAACCGCCCTGGTGCATGACTTCGACGAAGCTGCGCAGTTGTTTGAATTCCATAGCTGTGATTCCAAAGTGGAATGGCTGCAAGTCTAACAATTCGCTTTTGGGATGGCAGGCCGATTCGTAAAATAACGGCCTGTCAGGAGCAAAAGCATGAATACCGTCGCCCTCAAACACCTTTTCCGTCTGCTCGCCGAACTCGCCGTGTTGCTGAGTCTTTATCTGCTCGGTTGCCAGTTGGCCGCGTGGCTGGCGTGGCCGATTCCCGGTGGCGTCATCGGCATGGCCCTGTTGCTGCTGGCGTTCGCCTGCGGCTGGGTGAAACCGGCGGCGCTGCAATTGGGCGCCGGATTGCTGATGGCGGAAATGCTGTTGTTCTTTATTCCGGCGTTGATGAGCCTGCTCGATTACGGCGCGCTGCTGCGCCATGACGGCTGGCGCATCCTGTTGGTGATCGCCGCCAGTACCTTGATGGTGATGCTGGTCACCGCGTTCACCGTGGAACTGGCCGTGCGCATGAGGCGTTCCCATGAAGCTTGAATGGATGCCGATGTTCTGGCTCGTCTTCACTCTGTTGGCGTACCTGTTCAGCCGCTGGATTTATCGACGCACCGGACGCTACGTGCTGTCGCCGCTGATTCTGGTGCCGGGGTTGTTGCTGGCGCTTGCGGTGCCGCTGCACACCGCGTATGCCGAATATGCGAGCAACACCCATTGGCTGATGCTTGTACTGGGGCCGGTGACTGTGGCCTTCGCCGTGCCGATCTGGCAGCAACGGCGATTGTTGATGCGGCATTGGTCGGCGTTGCTGCTCGGCATGGTCGCCGGCAGTGCGGCGTCGATCGCCACCTCGTTCGGTCTGGCCAGGGCGCTGGCGCTGGACAGTTCGGTGACCCTGTCGCTGGTGCCTCGTTCGATCACCACGCCATTCGCCATGCCACTGGCGCAGGATCTCGGTGGCGTGCCGGAACTGACGGCGGTGTTCGTGATGTTTACGGGCGTGTTCGGCGCCATGCTCGGCGGCGTTCTGTTGAAGTGGTTGCCGTTGCGCAGTGCGCTCGCACGCGGCGCCTTGTTCGGTGTCGGCGCCCACGGTGCCGGGGTCAGCCGGGCGCACGAAGTCGGCGGTGAAGAAGGTTCTGTCGCCGGGCTGGTGATGGTGCTTACCGGGCTGTTGAATCTGTTTGCCGCGCCTTTGCTGGCGTCGTTGCTTTGACATGGATCCAAGGTGTTTGCATGGCTGACCCGCTCAGTCATCAAGCTGGCTGGCAATGCAACTACACGATCCTTTGCGCCTGACTAGACTGCTGACACGTGCAGAACAATAAGAACGCAGAGGTGCATACAGTGAGCGTAGCCCCCGTCCAATCGTCCCTTAATGTCAAAGACCAGGTCAGTGCTGCCGAGTGGCAGACCCGTGTCGATCTCGCCGCCTGTTATCGTCTGGTCGCGCTGCATGGCTGGGACGATCTGATCTTCACCCACATTTCCGCCAAGGTCCCGGGCACCGAAGATTTCCTGATCAATCCGTTCGGCCTGATGTTTCACGAGATCACTGCCTCAAGCCTGGTGAAAGTCGACCAGGCCGGCAACAAACTCATGGACAGTCCCTACGAAATCAACCCGGCCGGCTACACGATCCACAGCGCCGTGCACGAAGTGCGGCACGATGTGGTTTGCGTGCTGCATACGCACACCGCCTCCGGTGTTGCGGTGTCGGCGCAAAAGCAGGGCGTGTTGCCGATCAGTCAGCAGTCGCTGTTTGTCCTTTCGAGCCTTGCGTATCACGCTTATGAAGGGGTCGCGCTGAATCACGAAGAGAAGGCGCGGTTGCAGGCCGACCTCGGCGAAAGCAATTTCCTGATGTTGCATAACCACGGTCTGCTGACCTGCGGTGGCACCATCGCCGATACCTTTCTGATGATGTTCACCTTCCAGCGCGCCTGCGACATTCAGGTCATGGCGCAGACCGGCGGGGCGCAACTGATCGCCATCGAACCGCAGATTCTGGCGGGCGCCAAAGCGATGATCGCCGGCGTCACCAAAAGCGCTCAAGGCATGGGTGGCGCGCTGGCCTGGCCGGCGCTGCTACGCAAACTCGATAAACAAGACCCCGGATATAAACTCTAATGCCTCTTGCCGAGATTCCTCTGTGTGTCTGGCGTAAACGCAGCCAGACGTTTGTCTTTCGTGGGCATTCGATCCGCTACTGGGTGGCGGGGCAGGGTGAACCGCTGCTGTTGATCCACGGTTTTCCGACCGCCAGTTGGGATTGGCATTACCTGTGGCAGCCATTGGCTCAGCGATATCGGGTGATTGCCTGTGACATGCTCGGTTTCGGCGATTCGGCCAAACCCCTGAATCACACCTACAGCCTGTTGGAGCAGGCGGATCTGCAGCAGGCCTTGCTCGTGCATTTGCAGGTCGAGCAACCGGTGCATGTGCTGGCACACGATTACGGCGACAGCGTCGCTCAGGAACTGCTCGCCCGTCATGGCGAAGGCACGTTCGAGATGGCCAGTTGTGTATTTCTCAACGGCGGCCTGTTCCCGGAAACCCATCGCCCGGTGTTGATGCAGAAGTTACTGCTCAGCCCGCTGGGCTGGATGATCGGGCGCGCGTTCACCCGCGACGCACTGGTGAAAAGCTTCCGCCAGATCTTCGGTCCGCAGACCGCTCCGAGTGAAAGTGAGCTGGACGATTTCTGGAGTCTGATCGACAGCAATCACGGGCCATGGATCATGCACAAGCTGATCGGCTACATTCCCGAACGTCGCATGCAACGTGATCGCTGGGTCGCTGCGATGCAACGTGGTGAAGTGCCGATGCGGGTGATTGATGGCGAGTTCGATCCGATCTCCGGTGCGCACATGGTCGAGCGTTACCGCGTACTGATTCCGGACGCCGACACGGTGTTGCTGCCAGGCATCGGCCACTATCCGCAGACCGAAGCGCCGGTGCAGGTGCTCAAGCACTATCTGGCGTTCCGAGATCGCCTGGTGTTGCCGCCGCGCAAGGTGGCGTGTTCATGAAATCTCCGTTCGCTTGAGCGAACGGTTGTGGCGAGGGAGCTTGCCGCACCGTCCCGCTTGGCTGCGCCGCCGTCGTAATCTTCTGGCCCTTTTCAATTGCGAGCGCAGGATCGGGGGCTGCTCCGCGCCCCGGCGGAAGCAGGCGCCTTCGCCACAGGGTGTCTCATCCTTTTCACTATCCCCCAACCTTATCGCGCACCATTCAGCCTCAGCCGTGTTCATTGTGACCCGAAGCCCCGTGCCTGACACTCGGGGTCAATGTCCCATTGGCCTGCTGGAGTTGCCCCGATGAATGAGTCTGTGCGTTTCGAAGATAAAGTCGTGATCGTCACCGGAGCCGGTGGTGGCCTCGGACGGGCTCACGCGCTGCTGTTCGCCAGACAAGGCGCCAAAGTGCTGGTCAACGACCTTGGCGGCTCGACTCAGGGCGAAGGCGCCAACGCTTCCGCCGCTGATCGCGTGGTGGCGGAAATCCGCGAGGCCGGCGGCATTGCCGAAGCCAACCACGACTCCGTCACCGACGGCGACAAACTGGTGCAGAACGCCCTCGATGCCTTCGGTCGCGTCGATGTGGTGGTCAACAACGCCGGGATCCTGCGCGACAAGACCTTTCACAAGATGGACGATGCCGACTGGGATCTGGTCTATCGCGTCCATGTCGAAGGCGCTTACAAAGTCACCCGCGCCGCATGGCCGCACCTGCGCGAGCAAAACTACGGCCGGGTGATCTTCACCGCCTCGACCTCGGGCATCTACGGCAACTTTGGCCAGTCCAACTACGGCATGGCCAAGCTCGGCCTCTACGGCCTGACGCGCACGCTGGCCATCGAGGGTCGCAAGAACAACATCCTGGTCAACGCCATCGCGCCTACCGGCGGCACGCGCATGACCGAAGGCTTGATCCCGCCGCAAGTATTCGAGCAATTGAAGCCAGAACTGGTCAGCCCGCTGGTGGTGTATCTGGCCAGCGAGCAATGCCAGGAAACCTCCGGGCTGTTCGAGGTCGGTGGCGGCTGGATGGGCAAGGTGCGCTGGGAGCGCAGCCTCGGGGCCGGGTTTGATCCGCGGGTGGGTTTCTCGCCGGAAGATGTCGCGGCGCACTGGCAGCAGATTTGCGATTTCGAGGGGGCGGCGCATCCGAAGGACAATATTGAGGCGCTGAAGGAAATGATGGCGAATTTGCAGAAGTATTCGCTTTAAGAGGGGAGGCCACCAGGTTTGGGCTTGGTGGCCTGCGTTGCTACTTAAGAATACGTGTTGTCAGTCATGAATCTGGGCGCTCGCCAGTTAGGCCCTTTGACGGCGACTGGTCCGCTGCCATTGGCTAAAATGCCTCGCTCGAAGAGTCGTGCATAGGTTTCAAGCAATTCGCCGCTTGCAATAACTTCGGACCTGTAGCGTCCGAACATTCTGTCTAGGGATGGTATAGCGGAGCCGAGTGCGAACACGGTTAGTACATCTTCTACAGATTCATTTTTTACTATTTGCTCGACGATGCTCATTGCTGACCTCCTTTCAACAGATTCTTGAAAAACACTTCATCTTGCTTGCGGATTTCATCAAGCATCAGGGGTGGAGGTCTTTGCATATTCATGTCCTTTTGAATGTGCGTGATAACTTGCTGGCAAGTCAGCGCGGCCGATAGTGACGTCCGTGTCACCAGCGAGTGATTGAGGTGTTTCAAGTTACATCAGAGTCGCTGTTACAAAATCTGAGAAGCCCGTAAGTAACAGGGTGTTGTTTTGAGAGGATTTTCGCCGACTAATCACAAAGCGGGGAGAATTCGCCTACGCAGCAGGAAAGGTCCGACGTTGTTCTCGGAAAGTGTTTGCAGGTCTTAGGGAATGGTTTTTCAACAGCCATAAAAAAGGCCGCTGCAAACGCAGCGGCCAAGGTAAGACGTTGGATCAAGGAGCTACAAATCAACGTCAGTGAACACCGGGGCGATGAACCGACATCTCGATTCATCTGAAATCTGTTGCCAGTCGCTTCCATGACTCAGCGTAGCTGGCTTCGTGCTTTTCGGCGTATTGCCTGAAAGCGCGCTCAGAATAAGGTGTTGAGCCTGTAGGAAAAATACCGATCTCTGACATGCACTGTTACGGGGCATGTAACAGTCATCTCGCCCCACCGGCTTCATGCGCGGTACTGATGATCCTCCATCCAGCCAATCCATGGCTCGCGCAAAGGCCCGTTCCGCAAGGGCATTCATCCTTTCGAGCGACAACACGAATACCTCCTTGGTGCGCTTATCGACCCGGTCACCCGGCAGTAGGGTGGGGCCTTCTGTCACTCACCGGGGAAGACGCATGACAACAAAAACAATGCGCGCCATCTTCACACCGCAGGCGCTGGCAGCCGCGGTGGCTTTGGGTTGCTGTGCTCAGGCGCAGGCGGTTTCGTTCAATATCGGGGAAATCGAGGGGACGTTCGACTCGTCGCTGTCGATCGGTGCGAGTTGGGGCATGCGCGATGCCGACAAGTCGCTGGTCGGCACAGTCAACGGTGGGACCGGACAATCCTCGACCGGTGATGACGGACGCTTGAACTTCAAGAAGGGTGAGACCTTTTCGAAGATCTTCAAAGGCATCCACGACCTCGAATTGAAGTACGGCGACACCGGTGTGTTCGTGCGTGGCAAGTATTGGTACGACTTCGAACTCAAGGACGAAGACCGCGAGTTCAAGCCGATCAGCGACAGCGGCCGCAAGGAAGGCGCGAAGTCCTCCGGGGCGCAGATTCTCGATGCGTTCGTTTATCACAACTATTCCATCGCGGACTTGCCGGGCACTGTGCGCGCCGGCAAGCAAGTGGTCAGTTGGGGTGAAAGTACCTTCATCGGCAACTCGATCAACAGCATCAACCCGAT
The DNA here is from genome assembly GCF_014268495.2 of Pseudomonas monsensis. Classification (NCBI taxonomy): domain Bacteria; kingdom Pseudomonadati; phylum Pseudomonadota; class Gammaproteobacteria; order Pseudomonadales; family Pseudomonadaceae; genus Pseudomonas; species Pseudomonas monsensis. Next base: position 1,314,679 of record NZ_CP077087.1, read on the forward strand.
CGACGTTTCGGCGTTTCGGCGCCCCGGTGCCGAGATCAAGGAAGGCCTGATTCCGGTGAACATGCTGTTCGGCTCGCAAAGCCTCACCGACAAACTCTCGGTGGAAGGTTTCTATCAACTGGAGTGGGATCAGACGGTTCTCGACAACTGCGGCACGTTCTTCGGTGTCGATGTGGCGTCGGACGGGTGCAATAACAACTACACCGTCGGCAGCCCTGCGATTGCACCGTTTGTGCCGTTGACCCAAGCCTTTGGTCAAGGCATTCAGGTAACTCGCGAAGGCGTGGTGGTACCCCGTGGCGGCGACCGCGATGCACGGGATTCCGGCCAGTGGGGCACGGCATTGCGCTGGCTCGGTGACGACACCGAGTACGGCCTCTACTTCATGAATTACCACAGCCGCACACCCACGGTGGGGACCACCACCGCGGGGCTTTCGACCCTGGCGGCATTGCCGGGTATGGTCGGCATCGCCAACCGTCTGGCCCCCGGCAGCGGTTCGGGACTGGCGCAAAGTGTGATGCTCGGACGTGGCCAGTACTACCTCGAATACCCTGAAGACATTCGTCTGTACGGTGCGAGTTTTTCGACCACGTTGCCGACCGGCACCGCGTGGACCGGCGAGATCAGCTACCGGCCCAACGCTCCGGTGCAGGTCAACACCAACGACCTGACACTGGCGCTGCTAAACCCGATTGCCGGCGGTGCCGCGTCACCGATCGCCACCACACCGGGTTCTGACAACAAGGGCTATCGCCGTAAAGAAGTCACGCAAATCCAGAGCACACTCACGCACTTCTTCGATCAGGTCTGGGGCGCTCAACGTCTGACCCTGGTGGGTGAAGCCGCGGTGGTGCGGGTCGGCGGCCTGGAGTCGCGCAACAAGCTGCGTTATGGCCGTGACTCGGTGTATGGGCAGTACGGTTTCGGCGGCGATACCGACGGTTTCGTCACCTCGACCTCATGGGGCTATCGCGCGCGGGCCATCCTCGATTACGCCAACGTGATCGGCGGGATCAACCTCAAACCCAACCTGTCCTGGTCGCATGACGTTGCCGGTTACGGCCCCAACGGCCTGTTCAACGAAGGCGCGAAAGCGATCAGCGTCGGCGTCGATGCCGACTACCGCAACACCTACACCGCAAGCCTGAGTTACACCGACTTTTTCGGCGGTGACTACAACGTCCTCGAAGACCGTGACTTCGTGGCCCTGAGCTTCGGCGTGAACTTCTGATCTGCCCGAGAAGGATGAATGCAATGCGCAAAATGATTCTGCAATGTGGTGTCCTCGCCCTCAGTCTGCTGGCGGCCAACGTGATGGCGGCGGTGTCGTCGGATGAGGCCAACAAGCTGGGTACCAGCCTCACTCCGCTGGGTGCCGAGAAGGCCGGCAACGCTGACGGCTCGATTCCGGCCTGGACCGGCGGCATTCCGAAAAATGCCGGGGCGGTAGACAGCAAAGGCTTCCTCGCTGACCCGTTTGCCAATGAAAAACCTTTGTTCACCATTACCGCGGCGAACGTCGATCAGTACAAAAGCAAGCTCTCCGACGGCCAGGTGGCGATGTTCAAACGTTACCCGGAAACCTACAGGATCCCGGTCTACCCGACCCACCGCACGGTCGCGGTGCCGCCGGAAATCTATGAGTCGGCCAAGCGCAGCGCACTCAACGTGACCAGCATCAATGAGGGCAACGGCCTGGCCAATTTCACCGGCAACCGTTATTACGCGTTTCCGATTCCGAAGAATGGCGTTGAGGTGTTGTGGAACCACATCACCCGCTATCACGGTGGCAACCTGCGGCGGATCATCACTCAGGTGACGCCACAGACCAATGGCAGCTACACGCCGATCCGGTTCGAAGAGGAGATCGCCGTGCCGCAACTGATGAAGGATCTCGATCCGGAAAAAGCCGCCAATGTCCTGACCTTCTTCAAGCAGTCGGTGACTGCGCCGGCACGTCTGGCCGGTAACGTACTGCTGGTGCACGAGACCCTCGATCAGGTGAAGGAGCCGCGTCTGGCATGGATCTACAACGCCGGTCAGCGCCGGGTGCGCCGCGCACCGCAAGTGGCCTATGACGGCCCGGGCACTGCGGCTGATGGCCTGCGCACGTCGGACAACTTCGACATGTTCTCCGGCGCCCCGGATCGCTACGACTGGAAACTGGTCGGCAAGAAGGAAATGTACATTCCGTACAACAGCTACAAGCTCGATTCGCCGAAGCTCAAGTACGACGACATCGTCAAGGCCGGGCATATCAATCAGGATCTGACGCGTTATGAACTGCACCGCGTGTGGGAAGTGATCGGCACGGTCAAACCGAGCGAGCGGCACATCTACGCCAAGCGCCACATGTACATCGACGAAGACAGCTGGCAGGTGGCTCTTGCCGACCACTATGACGGTCGCGGGCAACTGTGGCGTGTCGCCGAGGGGCATGCTCAGTACTACTACGATCACCAGGCCCAGGCCTACACCCTCGAGGCGCTCTACGACATCATTGCCGGCCGTTACATTGCACTGGGGATGAAGAACGAAGAGAAGCACAGCTTCGAATTCGGCTTCGAAGCCAAGGCGGCCGACTACACGCCATCGGCCCTGCGCGCTGAGGGTGTACGGTAATTCGTCGAATACAGCCGTGAACCTGTGGCGAGCTCCCTCGCCACAGCGGTTCGGTTCAGATGATCAGAATAAGACCAGGTGGTCGCGTTTTTATGGCCGCCAATCAGCGTGCTGAATACTCGTCAACAAGCGGTCTGGAGAGGGCTAGGGTGAACCCACAACTATAAAAAGGCTCACCCGATGACCGCCATGACGCTGTGTCTGGATCGCCCCGGATTTTTACCCAGACTCTCCTCCCATCATCAATCGCGCCCGCGCTTGAGTGAGCCATTGCTGGCCTCGGTGGCGCGGGTCAGGCTGATTTGCGCCCCCGCTGGCAGTGGCAAAAGCGCGCTGCTGACCGAGTGCTTGCTCCAGGCACCTGTGGCGTGCGAGGTGCGTTGGTTGCCAATGGCGGGCGTCACGCTGAGTGTCGGCGAATTCTGCCAGCGTCTGACCCAGGCGCTGGGGCTGGCGGAGTGCGTTGATGAGTCGGGTTTGATCACGACCCTGGCGCATTGGTCGACACCCACATGGCTGTTTATTGATGACTTCGCTCGACTGCCGGATCCGGCGCTGGACGCTTTGCTCGATCGCCTGTTGGCTGTCAGCAGTCCGGCGCTGATCTGGTGGATCGGTACGCGCCGACGTCCACAATGCAATTGGCCGCGACTGCTGCTTGGCGATGAATTGTACGAGTGTGAAAGCACGACACTGGCGCTGACGCAACACGAGATCGCCGGTGCCTTGCGGCATCTGGCGCCGGAACAGGCTGGCCATGTCGCCACGCGCATCGTCCAGCGCACCGGTGGCTGGTGCGCCGGTGTGCGCATGGCACTGCTGCAGAAGTGCGACTGGTCGCAAAGCATTCAGCCGCAACAGCGCGTCGACACCTTGCTCGATTATCTGCAACACGAACTCTTCAGCAGCCTCACCCCGGAGTTGACCGAGGCGTGGCGGGTACTGGCGCATCTGCCGCGCTTCAATGCCGAACTGTGTGAGCACTTGTTGGGTGCCGGGGAGGGCGCGCAACATCTGCGCACGCTGCATGCGCTTGGCTGTTTTATCGAGCCGTGGAATGACTCGCCGCACTGGTTACAGATCTTTGCGCCGCTGGCCCGGGTCATGCGCGAGGAACAATGGCCCTCGGCCCGCTCCTGGCACCGTCGGGCCTGCCAGTGGTTCAGTGCCGAGCAGGACTGGCGCTCGGCCTTCGAGCAAGCGCTCCTGGCCGAGGAGTACGAGACGGCGGTCAGCCTTTTGCAGCATTTCAACTTCGAGCACCTGTTCGAAGAACAAACGGTGGTGCTGTTGCTGCGCCTGCATGAATGCCATAGCGAAGAGCTGACCCTGAGCACCCCCCAGTTGATCGGTTTGATCACCGCCGCTTTGCTCTTTGCCGGTCGTTTTGAACAGGCGGCACATTGTATCGGGCAGCTGTCGCGGTTCATGCCGCAACCCTCGGCTCAACAAGAGAAACAACTGATCGCGCGTTGGCAGATGCTGCAAGGGTGGTTGATGCATTTGCAGGGACAAATGGCTCCGGCGCGGGAATATTTTCGACAAGCGTTGGACGAACTGGCTGTCGATGCCTGGCCGGCAAGGTTGCTGTGCCTGTCGGGGCAGACCCAACAGGCGTTGTTGTGTGGTGACCTCGAACTGGCCCATGGCATCAATCGGGAGGCCCTATGCCTGGCCCGTGCTCAAGGCTCGCTGCTGTTCGAAGGTCTGCTTGAACTCGACCATGCTCAGGTGCTTGAGCAGCGTGGCGCGCCGGCAAGGGCCGAAAATCTGTTACTGAGCATCGAGCAATTGCTTTCTCACAGAGCCGAGCGCCCCACGCCATTGCTGGGCCGCATCGCATTGCGTCGAGGTCGGCTGGCCTTGTACATGGGGCGCGAGCAACAGGCAGCAGATTTTTTTTGCAAGGGGATAGAGGACTGCCTGCGCAGTCACGACAAACGCGTGTTGTATGGCTATTTGGGCCAGGCACAACTGGCGGCCAATCGAATGGACTATGCCCAGGCGTTCGAACGTCTGCGTGAGGCCGAGAGGGTAATGCAGCAACGGCAGATACCGGACACGGTCTACCGCGGAGCGCTTTTGCAACTCAGCAGCCAGTTCTGGTTGCAGCAGGGGCGGCCGCAGTTGGCACAAGAAGCGTTGAGCCGGGTATTGCGGCACTATCAACCACCCGAGGCGCTGCAGGCACCTCCCGCCACTGTGGAGTTAATCCCGCGCATTCAATACTTGTTGATACTGGCCAAGGCTTATATGCATTGTGAAGAAGATCTATTGGGCCAGCTCGAGCCGCTGCTGAAACAAGCGCAGAGCGGCGGAGCTTTGACACTGGAAGCGGAATTGCATTTTGCGTTGGCCGAAGTGGCATCGCTGCAGCAACAGCCATTCCGGCTGATCGAACACCGGGAACTTGGTTGCAGGATTGTGCAACGAGCGAACCTGGATGGCGTGCGGCATCAGTTCTCTTTACTTCCTTCGAATTTTTTTCCTGAAGAAAAAGAGGTTTTTTTAGCCAGTTCCGAAAGTTTTGAGTGTGCCAGCGTGCTCAGTCGGCGAGAGCAGCAGGTGTTGGAGCTTGTTGCGTTGGGTGATTCCAATCGGCAAATCGCGGAGAAACTTTTCCTTTCGTTGCACACTGTAAAAACTCATGTGCGAAGAATATATACAAAGTTGGCGGTGGAACGCCGGACTCACGCAGTAGCCAAGGCGAGATTGCTTGGCTTTAAGTTGTAAATAAAACACGGCAGAGTGGCTTTGTATTCAGATGTATATTGGCGTGTCGGGTTAAACACGCTTGGAAAAGTTTTCGAGCTATCTTTTGTATGTGTGCCGGTATTAGTTTGATTTGCGAATGCAGTCGACAGGCAGTCGTTGCAATTATCAAACTGATCGGAATTTTTATTGATGAACTTTGAAAAAGTTGAAAATACGGCTCTTGCTCGCCAGGGCGAAGCATTGTCCAATATTGTGAAAGAGTTGGAACTGGTACCTGCTTTCAAAGTGATCGTGCAGGATTGTTTGCGGGAAGCTGTTGCGAAGATTGCGCCAGGAGTATTGGTTAGCAAAATTCATATCAATGTTCTTGAGGGGGGCAGCCAAAAAGCAAACGCGCCAATGGGACGTTTGCTTGAGGTTTTTCTGGAGTGTTTGCAGCGCGGCGAAGTACCTGTTTACTCTCCGGCTATCTATGCGATTTACGATTATCCTGGCTCTACCGATTCACGGGATATCATCAAGGGCCTGGATGTTACGGCGGTCGAAAATATACTGTCTGATTTGTTGGGGAATATTGCGACCCGTTACGTTTCCGCGTTAAAAAGATACTGGGAAATTAACGAGGTTTCCCAAAGTGGCTACGCGTATCCAAAACTTTCGCGCAAGTCTGCGTTGGCTGTTCTTCAATCGGTCTTGTTTGAGCGGGAGCTCGATTCATGGACGGCGCACGGTGAAATTACTCAGGAGGAAAGGGCGCGCATCAGTATTACTGTTCAAGCGGGTTTGACAGGCATGGGTTACAGCGTCCATATCGAAGGCCGGAATGGCAGTTATGTTGAGCAAAACTCAATGTTTGTGGTGCCACTGACTAATCCGGTTCACGAACAACTGATTCCAGCAAGCGAGGGTGCCGTTGTTCTCTATTCGCCAGATCGAGGGATCGAGAAGTTCGCCTCCTCGCTGATACTTCAGCAAGCCCTGGTCTCGCGATTGAAGTGGACGGACACGCGGGAGGAGTTTCTGCAGGCGCTGCCGCTCGATGAGCGAGAAGGGTTTGCCTATGGTTACGATGTTCGCTTTTTGAAAGTCCATGGGAATCTGTTCGAACGTTACGCAGAGCAGACGTTGCACAAGGCCTACAGAGACGTCGAATACCACCTGGATCGACTCAACAGGGGCAGTTCGGATCTGGATGGGTGCATGGCGACCGTGGAGTCGACGCAGTCCTTGCCGGAAATTACTCATCACGCCAAAAAAAGGCAGGCCGGTCTTCTGAAGGTTGTGGAGCGGAATGCATGGCCAGACTGGTTGAAAACTACGTCGGATACCAATCAGGAAGTGTACGTTGCACTGCAACAGCGACTTCTCGAAGCCGAAGTAAAACATCATCAGACCACCCATGGCATAACGTCGCTCAAGGACTATTCTCGTGTGGCCGTGGAGGATTTTTTATCCCCGGGTGATGATGAGCGCGTTAATCCGGACAATGTACCCGTAGACATCATTCATACCGTACCGTTGGTGAACGGGCAGAAGATTGAGCTCACTGAGCGTAAAACGCTGACGCAGGTTTTCATGCACGGCGCCAATGATGATGCGGGGAGTTATAAAATTATCCCGCGAGTATTCACTGACAATCCAAAAATGACACCCACGAATCTGATGCGTGCGATTCAGACGCTGAACATCCGTGTGGCCTATAACACGGCGCGCCGCCTGCTTTACTCGCAATCCGATGTTGTCGAATCCATGCGGGAAGTTTTCGGGCGAAAGACCGCACTCACATTGTTTGCCGCTGTATTGCAAAAACATGTGACTTCGATCGCTCAAGATCTGGCAATGCGTTATAACTTTGGTGACGACTCTATCGAAACCATGGGCGTGTCACTCCGGGGCTGGATTAAACCCTTTAAGAATTTGCTGGTGTATCGCAGGAAAGGTGTCGATGCCGAACGAAACCTTCATGTCCTTCATATGCCTGGACTCACCACAGGGAAGGAGTGGTATCAGTTTCCTGATCTGAAATCTTTACAGCATCAGATTGCACGCTGGGTAGTAAGCAAGGAAGGCTGGGCCTATTTGAAAGATCAGGCATACGCAAGCGATAGCGCGAATATAGAGCGGTACTACCTGCACGATAGCCTTCATGAGATGCTTCAAGAATGGTGGTGGTCGGCTATCGAGGTGAAAAGCTTTTCCGAAGACGGTCCGTTGAAGGGCGCGGTTCAGAATCAGATCAGTTGGGATGCCGATCAGGCTGAAGTTGCTACACCGCAATGGTATGTAAAAGCCAAAGTCGCGGATCAGCGCCTGCTTAATCGTTTGAACTATGATTTCAAGGCTGTTTACCACCATGCTAAAGAAAAGCTCGAAATCGTGCCTTTCAAAGAGTTTTCGAGGAAGTTGGTCAGCCAGGAGCTCAACCGATACTTAGGTCGTTCGGGGACTGTTGCTGAAATTAATCCAGATGAAGTCTGGGTAAAATTTCATGCGGATTCGAAAATCAGCCTTACTGAACTGTTCGTTCAGTGGCAGCTGTGGCGCAGTGATGTAAGTGTCTTCCAGAAGTTCTTTTCCTGGGTTTCTCCCGCAGGTAACTATCTGACAGCGCTCGCAGAACAGTTGAGAACCGCAAGCTTCTGGACGTTTACTGGCCAACCTGTCGAGCAGTTGAATGCCAAAGTCATCAACGATCTGATCGGTCTGACGCCAGGTGAAAAATACCTTCAGTATCTGAGAGAAAACTTCCTTGAGCCATCTGATGTCGACTTGAAGGTGAAGCTGTTTCGAAAGACAAAACAGAATGAAATGCTCAGGGCCGCGTTGATTCAGAAAATCAAGGGCGAGCTGTCGCAAGAGCAGTTCAACTGGCTGCAGCGGTTGATTGATGGTTTTGATCATGATTTGCCTCGCGAAAACGTCATCGCTGTGGGAGGCAAGCCGGGAATCGGTGTTTATGAGTTCACGCTCCAAGGTCGGGCCCTGACTGGCGCCTATGTGTTCGGGCGCAGAGTCAACAACCGAGACGAGTTTATGGTCTACGTGCCCAATACTCCGGATGGCAAAGACTTCTTCCCGCTTGAACAGCTGGCTGCTCGATTGACTGGTTCTGCCTTCAGGAAGGTTGTCATGGGGCTGGTGCGTCTGGAGCACCAGCAGATTGTCAAAAGTCTCATTGATAACTATTGGGACGCGAAGCCCTTGGTCACATCGACGCCTGATCTGACAAATAGCTATCCGATACTTAGTTTCCGACAACAGTACCGGGCAAAGATCAGCCATCTTATTGCCGATACGGACTTCCAGACGACCAGCCCATCAGAAGCATTCTGGAAAGATGCGAGGATTCTTGCTGAATTCGCACTGGACGTGGCTTCAATGTTTATTCCGCCCCTTGGTCTTGCAGCGTCGGTGTTGCGCATCACGACATCGGTTGTACAAGGCATTGTGGCTTCCAGCCAAGGTCTCGACGATGCGGCCAATGCTTATTTTGCATCGGCCTGGAGAGGCGCGATCATGCTGTATGTGGGTAAGGTCGGCGCCATTGGTTCTCCCGTGAATCCGCTTGCCTTACTGTCGAATGTCAGAGACTTTGCCGACGTGGTGAGCGCAGTGACCGGTGTTGAGGTCAGTATCAGCTATGTCACGGCTGTGGCCGCGCCGTCTATGGTGGTGAATAGCACGACCCGCTTGCTCAACTGAGGCGATAAACAGCACGAATCACCGCTCTCGGTCATTCGTGCTGTTGGCATGGTTCAGACATGTTCGGACTCATAGCCCATCCGCCAACTCACAGCCCGCGTCGCAGCCAATAAGCGCTGCGCCGCCGGGCCGTTTTCGTCGGCGTGGAACAGCGAGGTCGGGCCGACGATGGTCAATACGGCGGCGATCTGCCCGACGGCGTTGAACACCGGGGCAGACAAGGCATCCACACCCGGCATCAATAAACCATGCACATGATGCAGACCGCGTTCGCGGATCTGTTCACACAACGTCGCATAGGCCTTTTCATCCGCCAGCGGGTGATCGGCAACGGTGATTTCCTGCTCACGCAGCTCATCGGTTTCCCGGTGTGGCAGATACGCGCTGAAGACCAGTCCGGTCGATGAACTGAGCAAGGGCAAGACCGAGCCCAATTGTGTCACCACTGTCACCGCGCGCACCGCCGGTTCGATATGCACCACGGTCGCACCCTGATTGCCCCACACCGCGAGGAAGCAGGTTTCGTTCAACTCGTCGCGCAACTCGGCCAGCGGCAGGGCGGCGACTTTCAGCACGTCCATACTGTTGAGGGCGGCCAGGCCTACACGCAGTGCTTCACGACCCAGGCCGTAATGGTTGGTGGCGGTGTTCTGCTCGGCAAATCCCGATGCGATCAAGGCTTGCAGATAGCGATGCACCTTGCTGGCCGGCATCTGCACATGTTCGGCCAGGCGCGACAGCGACGTGGACGGCGACAACTCGGCGAGGGCCTTGAGGATGTCGGTGCCGACTTCGGCGGAGCGGACTTTCTGTTTGCCGTTGCTGTCGCTGGTTTTTTCCATGGTGCGGTCGGGTTCCGATACGAATGGGCGTCTTTATAGCTTGACGCTGGATAGCGAGCAAATTACGTTATGCGTAATCGAATTACGATAATAACAACCCCGGCGTGCCGAAACCTCTGAGCCAGAGCGATGGGCCACTGCCGACTCCCTGTTCAGGAGGCTCCATGAACCTCGATTCAACCGCGTCGACGCTGGTTTACCAGTCCGGTTTCGGCAACGAATTCAGTACTGAAGCGTTGCCCGGCGCGCTGCCTGTCGGCCAGAACTCTCCGCAAAAAGCCCCCTACGGTCTCTACACCGAGTTGTTTTCCGGCACCGCATTCACCATGACCCGCAGTGAAGCGCGGCGGACCTGGATGTACCGGATTCAGCCTTCGGCCAATCACCCGGCTTTCGTCAAACTGGAACGGCAACTGGCCGGCGGCCCGCTGGGTGAAGTGACGCCTAACCGGTTGCGCTGGAACCCGCTGGAGATCCCGGCCGAGCCCACCGATTTCATTGACGGTCTGGTGAGCATGGCGGCCAATGCCGGTGCGGATAAACCCGCCGGCATCAGCATCTACAGCTACGCCGCCAACCGTTCGATGGAACGCGTGTTCTTCAATGCCGATGGTGAATGGCTGCTGGTGCCGCAACTCGGCCGTCTGCGCATCGCTACCGAGCTGGGCATGCTGGAAGTCGCGCCGCTGGAAATCGCCGTGTTGCCACGCGGCCTGAAATTCCGCGTCGAGCTGCTCGACGCGCAAGCCCGCGGTTACATCGCCGAGAACCACGGCGCGCCGCTGCGCCTGCCGGATCTGGGGCCGATCGGCAGCAACGGCCTGGCCAATCCACGCGATTTTCTGACCCCGGTCGCCGCTTACGAAAACCTGCAGCAACCGACGACACTGGTGCAGAAATTCCTCGGTCAGCTGTGGGCCACCGAGCTTAATCACTCGCCGCTGAATGTGGTCGCCTGGCATGGCAACAACGTGCCGTACAAATACGACTTGCGCCGTTTCAACACCATCGGCACGGTCAGTTTCGATCACCCGGATCCGTCGATCTTCACCGTGCTGACTTCGCCGACCAGCGTCCACGGTCTGGCCAACCTCGACTTTGTGATTTTCCCGCCACGCTGGATGGTGGCTGAGAACACCTTCCGCCCGCCGTGGTTCCACCGCAACCTGATGAACGAATTCATGGGCCTGATCCAGGGCGAGTACGACGCCAAGGCCGAAGGTTTCGTGCCCGGCGGTGCGTCTCTGCACAGCTGCATGAGCGCCCACGGCCCTGACGGTGAAACCTGCACCAAAGCGATCAACGCCGAGCTTGCACCTGCGAAGATCGACAACACCATGGCCTTCATGTTCGAGACCAGTCAGGTGCTGCGCCCAAGCCGCTTCGCCCTCGACTGCCCGCAACTGCAATCCAATTACGACGCCTGCTGGGCCACGCTGCCCGCCACGTTCGACCCGACCCGGAGATAACCCATGACTCAGAATTCGATTAATCGCAGTTGGGTCGCTTCGGCCAATGGCCACGCTGATTTCCCGTTGCAGAACCTGCCGTTGGGGGTGTTCAGCCTCAACGGTTCGGCACCGCGCGCGGGCGTGGCGATCGGCGAGCACATCTTCGACCTGCAAGTGGCGCTGGAGGCCGGTCTGTTCGACGGCGTCGCACGCAGTGCCGTCGAAGCCATGCATGGCGGGCTGTTGAATGCGTTCTTCGAACTCGGTCGCGAAGCTCGCGTAGCCTTGCGCGAACGCTTGCTGGAGTTGTTCAGCGAGGGCAGCAGCCATCGCGGTGCCATCGAAGCCCTGGGCGCAAAACTGCTGCCACTGGCCGCCGATTGCCAGCTGCATCTGCCGGCCCGTATCAGCGATTACACCGACTTCTATGTGGGAATCGAGCATGCACAGAACGTCGGCAAACTGTTCCGTCCCGACAATCCGCTGCTGCCGAACTACAAGCACGTGCCGATCGGTTACCACGGTCGCGCCTCCACTGTGCGGGCGTCCGGTACCGACGTGCGTCGTCCGAAAGGCCAGACCTTGCCCGCCGGCGCCAGCGAGCCGATCTTTGGCCCGTGTGCGCGTCTGGACTACGAGCTGGAACTGGGCATCTGGATCGGCCAGGGCAACGAGATGGGCGAGCCGATCGCCATTGGCGACGCGGCCGAGCACATCGCCGGGTTCTGCCTGCTGAACGATTGGTCCGCCCGTGACATCCAGGCCTGGGAATACCAGCCGCTGGGTCCGTTCCTGTCGAAGAGTTTCATCACCAGCGTCTCGCCGTGGGTCGTCACCGCCGAAGCGCTGGCGCCGTTCCGCACGCCACAACCGGCGCGTCCGGAAGGCGACCCGCAACCCCTGCCGTACTTGCTCGACAACCGCGATCAGGCGGGCGGTGCGTTCGACATCGAACTGGAAGTGCTGTTGCTCACCGAAAAAATGCGCGAACAGAATCTGCCGGCCCATCGCCTGACCCTGAGCAACACCCGCTACATGTACTGGACCGTGGCGCAAATGGTCGCGCACCACAGCGTCAACGGTTGCCAGTTGCAGGCCGGTGACCTGTTCGGTTCGGGCACCTTGTCCGGTCCTGAAAACGGTCAGTTCGGCAGCTTGCTGGAAATCACCGAGGGCGGCAAAAAGCCGATCGAACTGGCCTCCGGCGAAGTGCGCAAATTCCTTGAGGACGGCGACGAAATCATCCTGCGCGCCCGTTGCGCCCGTGACGGTTTCGCCTCCATCGGTTTCGGCGAATGCCGCGGCACCGTGCTGGCGGCGCGCTGACAGGAGCGATTGATGGATCTCTATACCTATTACCGTTCGACCTCGTCGTACCGGGTGCGCATCGCGCTGGCACTGAAGGGCGTCGACTATCAGGCATTGCCGGTCAACCTGATCGCGCCGCCGGGTGGCGAGCATCGGCAAACGGCGTATCTGGCGATCAACCCACAGGGCCGGGTGCCGGCCTTGCGTACCGACGAGGGGGAGTTGCTGATCCAGTCGCCGGCGATCATCGAGTATCTGGAAGAACGTTATCCACAACCGCCGCTGTTGCCAGCCGACCTCGCCGCTCGCGCGCATGTGCGTGGCGTTGCGGCGGTGATCGGTTGCGATGTGCATCCACTGCACAATGTCAGCGTGCTCAACCGTCTGCGCCAATCGGGGTACGACGAACCACAGGTGGTGGAGTGGATCAGTCACTGGATCAGCCAGGGGCTGGCAACAGTGGAACAGTTGATTGGCGACAGCGGTTTCTGTTTCGGCGAGTGGCCGTGCGTGGCGGATGTGTACCTGATTCCGCAGTTGTATGCGGCCGAGCGGTTCAACGTCAGCCTGGACGACTATCCAAAAATCCGCCGTGTTGCCGCACTGGCTGCTGAACATCCGGCGTTCATCAAGGCGCATCCGGCCAACCAGCCAGATACCCCGTAAAGCTTCACGCAATGCCAATGTGGGGATTCGGCGACGCCTGAAAATCATAAAAACAACACAGGTACCTTGCGATGCACAACCAGATTGCCAGCTTCCGGGCGGCGCTCGACGCCCGTCCGGTGTCCCGTTATCAGTGGTTGCTCTTGATCTTGCTCGCCTTGTTGCTGGTCACCGACGGCTACGACGCCCAGGTGCTCGGTTACGTCGTGCCCGCACTGGCTCAGGACTGGGGCCTGGAGAAAGCCGCGTTCGGGCCTGTTTTCAGCGCCAACCTGCTGGGCCTGACTATCGGTTCGCTTGCCGTTACCCCCCTGGCGGACCGTTTCGGTGTGCGGCGGATTCTGCTCGCCTGCGTGCTGATCTACGCCAGCCTGACAGTGCTGATGGTGTTCGCCGATTCCCTCAATACGCTGATGATCGCGCGCTTCATTTGCGGCGTCGGCATGGGCGGTGCGATGCCGAGTGCGATGGCGCTGATGTCGGAATACTCGCCACCACGCCTGCGTACGTTGATGGTGACGCTGGCCGCGTGCGGGTTCTCGTTCGGTGGTGCGGCGGGTGGTTTCGTCGCGGCGGGTTTCATTGACCAGTTTGGCTGGCAAGCGGTGTTCCTCGCCGGTGGCGTCACGCCATTGCTGCTGTTTCCGTTTCTCTGGTGGATGCTGCCGGAATCCCTGCCACGGCTGTTGCGCGACGCGCCGCCCTATACGCGCTTGCGCAACGTCACCGCACGGATGCTGCCGGACTGGCAGCCACCGCCTGCATCTGCCGCGCAGAACGAGCGCGAGCAGGGCAGCAAACTGACCATGGTCGAGTTGTTCCGCAACGGTTATGCACGGCCGACCTTACTGATCTGGGCGACGTTTTTCGTCAGCCTGATTCTGCTGTATTTCATGATCAGCTGGTTGCCGTCGCTGCTGCTCGAAAGTGGCCTGAAACTCAACGAGGCCAACCTGGTGACGTCGATGTTCCTCTTCGCCGGTACCCTGGGCGCCATCTGCATGGCCTGGTTCGCCGACCGCCTGAAACGCAAGGTGCGGTTGTTGTCCGGCGTGCTGGCCGGCGCGGCGCTGTGCACCATTCTGCTGGGCTTGAATCACGACAATCCGCGCTATCTGGTGGCCTGCGTGTTTGCCGCCGGGTTCTGCATCATCGGCGGGCAACTGACGCTGAACGCCTTCGCCAGTAATTTCTACCCGGCACAGGTGCGCGCCACGGGCACCGGCTGGGCGTTGGGCGTGGGGCGTTTCGGTTCGATTCTCGGGCCGCTGTTCGGCAGTCTGTTGTTGGCGATGCACATTCCGGTGGCGCAGATTTTCTTCTTTTGTGCGATACCGGCGGTGCTGGCGGCGTTGTTGATCATTCAGGTGCGATCGCCCGCAGAGGCCGCACTGCCCCCTGTGGGAGCGAGCCTGCTCGCGAAGAACGATAACGCGATCTGACAGGACAAACGGAAGTGCCTGCTTTGCGAGCAGGCGAACTCCCCGCGAAGGCGCTCAGTGCACCACGGAATTCGGCGGCAGGTGTCCGAGCCGCTCCGTCAGACGCAGGCGCTGGATCGGGTCGTCGCTCAGCAGCAGCGCGTGCTCCAGATCGAAACGCTCGGCATTCGGGCAGTCGAGTCGCTGATACAGACTGGCCCGGGCCAGATAATCGGCGGCCGCCGCATTCCCCAGTTCGAGTACGCGCTCGGCATCGACCAGCGCGGCGATGAAGTCATCGTGGGCCAGGTGTAACTGACGCAGGTTGCGTGACAGGCGCTGGAGCATTTGCACCGGTGTCGCTGTCAGCAAATGCTCGCCGTTGAGTTGCATGTTCGGCCCGTACTGACGCTGTAGCAGCTCGCGACAGTCATTCGGATACAGACGTCGACCACCGCAGGGATCGAGCAAATGATCGGCGCCGGGCACGCGCAGCAGGAAATGCCCGGGAAAGTTGACGCCGACCAAGGGAATCTCCAGCCCGCGTGCCAGTTCCAGCGCAATCAGCGCCAGTGTCAGCGGCTGCCCGCGTCGGGTGTGCAGCACTTTGTGCAGCAGCGCCGCCTGGGGGCGCAACGGCAGGAAATCGTCCTGGGCAAACCCCAGTTCAATCATTCGCCGCAACAGGGGCTGGGCCAGTTCATTGACCGGCAGCATCGGTAGCCCGTAGCTGACCCGTTGTTGCAGCTCCTTGAAATCCTGCAGCAGCGCCTCGGGGTCGAGCTCTTTTTCGTGTTCGGCCGCGATCCACAGCGCGCCTTCGAACAGCGCGGGCGGTGAACGGTGCAGGCAGTCGAAAAAGCGTTGGCGCGGACTCATCGAAATCTCCGGGGCATGCCTCGTTTTAGCCCCGTCCTTGGCATTCGTCCAGTGCCGGGCCACGCCAGTCTCGGGTTATGCCGCAAAGCCGCGGTCTGCGCGGGTGCTTATTCCGGTGCGCTTCAGCAATTTTTGGGCGCGAGCCTATACTGGCGTTCTACAAGAAGTGATTCGGGAGCCCAACGATGTTTGCGCTCATGCAAAGCACTCGCCTGGAATCGCTGCACCTTAGCGTTGACCCGGTTACCGGGTTGAAGGCGGTCATTGCCATCCATAACAGTCGCCTCGGGCCAGCCTTGGGTGGATGCCGTTATCTTGCCTATCCCAATGATGAATCCGCGGTCGAAGATGCCATTCGCCTGGCTCAGGGCATGAGCTACAAGGCTGCGCTGGCGGGGCTGGCGCAGGGCGGCGGGGTGGCGGTCATCGTGCGCCCGGCCCATGTGGAAAACCGTGGCGCACTGTTCGAAGCCTTTGGGCGTTGCATCGAACAGCTTGATGGCCGCTACATCACGGCGATCGACAGCGGCACTTCGGTCGCCGACATGGATTGCATCGCCCAGCAGACTCAGCATGTCACCAGCACCACGTCGGCCGGTGACCCGGCGCCGCATGCGGCGATGGGCGTGTTTACCGGGATTCGGGCAACGGCGATGGCGCGCTTGGGCAGCGACAACCTCGAAGGTCTGCGCATCGCCATTCAGGGCCTGGGTAATGTCGGTTATGCACTGGCCGAACAACTGCACGCGGCCGGAGCAGAATTGCTGGTCAGCGACATCGACCATGGCAAGGTGCAACTGGCGATGGAGCAACTCAATGCGCATCCGATTGCCAACGATGCATTGCTCAGCACGCCGTGCGACATCCTTGCCCCGTGCGGTCTCGGCGGGGTGCTCAACAGTCACACGGTGACACAATTGCGTTGCTCGGCAGTCGCGGGCTCCGCGAACAACCAACTGACGCACCTGGATGTCGCCGATCAGCTGGAGCGGCGCGGGATTCTGTATGCGCCGGATTATGTGATCAACGCCGGTGGCCTGATCTACGTCTCGCTCAAACATCGCGGCGAAGAGCTGGGGACGATCACCGCGCACCTGTCGAAGATTTCCTCGCGACTGACCGAAGTGTTCGCCCATGCCCAGGCCGAGAAGCGCTCGCCGGCGCGGGTGGCCGATGAGTTGGCGGAGAAGGTTCTGTATCGCTGAAACGCAAAAGATCGCAGCCTTCGGCAGCGCCTGCATTGGAATACGTATTCCCTGCAGGCGCTGCCGAAGGCTGCGATCTTTTGATCAGGCGATGATTACTTGGCAGCTTTCGCCGCTTTTGCCGGTTTGGCCGGTGCTTCAGCAGACTCTGCCGTATCAGCCACTTCAGCCACTGGCTCAGCCGGTGCATTGATGAGTTCCGACAACGCATCAGGCTGGCTCTTGAAGGCTTTGGCGAACACATCGCGGTTCTTCGCCATGTAGATCCCGACTTCTTCAACCTGTTGCTCGTTCAGCGACGGCACGGCTTTCTGCAACACTTCGGACAGCATCTCAGCCAGTTCGAGCATTTTGTCATGACGGTCAGCTTCGGCTTTATCCATGAACAAGCGCTCCAGATCTCGGCTGCTGCGGTATACCACTTCGACGGCCATTCACCACCTCACATGCCTTCACATTTAGTTGTCTTAGCGACTACTGTATTTATATACAGCGAAAGGATAAGCGAATCCCTGCGCTTTGGGTAGTGGCTTTTTAATGTAGACCGGATTCGGGGTTTGTCAGGGGATGACCGCGTGGTGGCCATTCGCGAGCAAGCTCGCTCCCACAGGCTTCGGTGCAGGCTGGCATGTGCGACCAAACGCCACGGCGCAGCTTTTGCGGGGGCTCGCCATGATGGCGTGGCCTCGTTTCTGCATGAAACAGAGCGCGTGCAGAAAAACCGTCACGTCCAACACGCATCATCCGCCCGAGTCGGGCTAAGGAACATCATCGTGAAAATCAACTGGGCCGAGAAACTGCGGCAAAACGTGCATCAACTGGCCGAGTCCCTGGGCAACCTGTTCGTCGAAACCTTCCACTACCTGGCGCTGTTCGCCATCGGTGCGGTCACGGCGTGGGCGGCAGTGATGGAGTTTCTCGGGATGCTCGAGGAAGGCCACATCAAGATTGATGACATTCTTTTGCTGTTCATCTATCTCGAACTGGGGGCGATGGTCGGGATTTATTTCAAGACCAACCACATGCCTGTGCGCTTCCTGATCTACGTGGCGATCACTGCGCTGACCCGTTTGCTGATCTCCAACGTCTCGCACCACAATCCGCCGGACATGGGCATCATCTACCTGTGCGGCGGCATTCTGCTGCTGGCGTTCTCGATTCTGGTGGTGCGTTACGCCTCGTCACAATTTCCTTCGGTGAAGATCGAGAAACCGCAGCGCAAGCTGGGCGCCGGTTCCGGTGAACACCCGGAGATCGAGAAAGGCGAACTCTAAAGGCCCGCCGACGGTCGAGACTGGCTGTCGATTTGCTGCGGTGGCGGCGGCAGCCCGTCGCCGCTGGTCATCGCTTCGAGGATCGCCATGGCGCTGTGGCCCTGTTCGATGGCGATGCCGAATTGAATACTTTGCACCAGCCGCCGCAAGCGTTGTGGGTCGTTGCGTTGTTCGCTGCTGATCATGCGTTTGGCCACGATGCGGCCGCTGTTCGACAGGGTCAGCATGATGCTGCCGTCCAGGCCCTGAATGCTCAGGTTGATCTGATAGTCCGGCGCGAAGGCATCGGTAATGATCTGAAAAGGATTGTCCATGATGCGTCACCGCCTGATTGAACGTGCAGTTGTTGACCGGCCGTGATCGGGTTGGTTCGCCATACCGGACCATCGGCCATTCCGTGGCCTGTGTGTTGCTTTGTGCAGGAGCTGCCGCAGGGATGTAGCAAGGGCTGTGCCGGGAAAATTGTTGGACAATGGATACGGGATAAAAAAGGCGAGCACCTGGCTCGCCTTTGTCATTTATGGCCCGTTTCAGGGCATAACCGAGTAGATGATCGCCGACAGTGCAATCAGGCCGATCAGCACCACAAACACGTTCGAAACCTGTCCCGAATACTGGCGCAAGGCTGGCACACGGCGGATGGCGTACATCGGCATCAGGAACAGCAGGCAGGCAATCACCGGGCCGCCGAGGGTTTCGATCATCCCCAGAATGCTCGGGTTGAACGTGGCGACGGCCCAGCAGCTGAGGATCATGAACAGCGCGGTCGCCCGGTTCAGCCAGCTCGCCGACATCACCTTGCCACGGCTGCGCAGGCTTTTGACAATCATGCCCTGAAAGCCTTCGCTGGCGCCGATGTAGTGGCCGAGGAAGGATTTGGTGATCGCCACCAGCGCAATCAGCGGCGCGGCGTAAGCGATGACCGGAGTCTGGAAGTGGTTGGCCAGGTACGACAGGATCGAAATGTTCTGCGCCTTCGCCGCTGCCAGATCTGTCGGCGACAGCGCCAGCACGCAGCTGAAGCAGAAGAACATTACCGTCACCACCATCATGCCGTGGGCCATGGCGAGGATGCCGCTGCTCTTGCGCTCGGCCTGTGCGCCGTAGCGCTGTTTCTGGTCGACCGCGAACGCCGAGATGATCGGCGAATGGTTGAACGAGAACACCATCACCGGGATCGCCAGCCACAAGGTCTTGAGGAACACCGACAGCGGCATCGCCTCTTGAGCGCTGGCGAAGAACGCGCCGTTCCAGTTGGGGATCAGGCTCATGCCGAGCAGCAACAGGGCGGCAACGAACGGATAGACCAGCACGCTCATGGCTTTGACGATCACGTTCTGTCCGCAACGCACGATCGCCATCAGGCCGAGGATCAGCACCAGCGACAGAATGGCCCGGGGTGGTGGAGCGATGTGCAACTGGTGTTCGAGAAAACTGCTCAGGGTGTTGGTCAGCGCGACGCTGTACACCAGCAGTATCGGGAAGATCGCGAAGAAATACAGCAGCGTGATCAGCTTGCCGGCACCGATACCGAAGTGTTCTTCAACCACTTCGGTGATGTCCCCGGAGCGTCCGGACAACACGAAACGGGTCAAGCCACGGTGGGCGAAAAACGTCATCGGGAAGGCCAGCACGGCCAGAATCAGCAGCGGCCAGAAACCACCGACACCGGCGTTGATCGGCAGGAACAAGGTGCCGGCACCAATCGCGGTGCCGTACAGGCCGAGCATCCAGGTGGTGTCGGATTTGCTCCAGCCCTTGTGGGCCGTTTCGGTGTTGTGTGTGCGATCTACAGCGGGATTTTCGGCAGCAGGTGTGCGTACATCGGTCATCGTTTTTGCCTCGTTATTATTTTTGCTCGGGCTCACGTTTGGCAGACCGTTGTGCGCGGTCTGCCGGGGCGGTCAGGGAATGCGCGTCAGCACTCCACCCAGCTCACGGCCAGGCCGCCCCGTGAAGTCTCTTTGTATTTGTCATGCATGTCGGCGCCGGTATCGCGCATGGTGCGGATCACCCGGTCGAGGGAAATGAAGTGTTTGCCGTCGCCGCGCAGGGCCATTTGCGTGGCGTTGATCGCCTTCACCGCCGCGATGGCGTTGCGCTCGATGCACGGCACTTGCACCAGGCCGCCGACCGGGTCGCAGGTCAGGCCGAGGTTGTGTTCCAGGCCGATTTCGGCGGCGTTCTCCAGTTGCTCCGGGGTGGCGCCGAGCACATCGGCCAGGCCCGCTGCGGCCATGGCGCAGGCCGAACCGACTTCGCCCTGGCAACCGACTTCGGCGCCGGAGATCGAGGCATTTTTCTTACACAGAATGCCGACGGCGGCGGCACCGAGAAAGAACGCGACCACATCATCGTCAGACGCGTCCGGGTTGAATTTCATGTAGTAGTGCAGAACTGCCGGAATGATCCCGGCTGCACCGTTGGTCGGCGCGGTGACCATACGCCCGCCGGCAGCGTTTTCTTCGTTGACGGCGAGGGCGAACAGGTTGACCCATTCCATTGCCGACAGCGTCGAACTGATCACATTCGGCTTGCCGATTTCCAGCAGGCTGCGGTGCAGTTTCGCCGCCCGGCGCGGCACGTTCAGGCCACCAGGCAGAATCCCTTCGTGGCGCAGGCCTTGTTCGACGCACTCGCGCATCACCGACCAGATGTGCAACAGGCCCTGGCGGATTTCGTCGTCGCTACGCCAGGCACGTTCGTTGGCCATCATCAGCTCGGACACACGCAGGTTGTGCTGCCTGCACAGGCTCAGCAGTTCGGCGGCGCTGGAAAAATCGTACGGCAACACCACATCGCCAGCCGGCGCCACACCGGATTCCGCCTCTGCGGCCTCGATGATGAAACCACCGCCGACCGAGTAGTAGGTTTGTGCGAACAGCTCGGCGGTTTCGCCGAAGGCTGTCAGCGACATGGCGTTGGGGTGGTAGGGCAGGCTCTCGTCGAGCAGCAGGAGATCGGTCTGCCAGTTGAAGGCAATTTCTCTTTGCCCGGCGAGTGACAGGCGGCCCGTTTCGCGCAGTTGCTGGATACGTGGGTCGATGGTCGACGGATCGATACGGTCCGGCCATTCGCCCATCAGGCCCATGATCGTGGCGCGGTCGGTGGCGTGACCGACTCCGGTGGCCGACAACGAACCGTACAAACGGATTTCCACACGACGGACATCGTTCAACACACGCTGATCAATCAGCGCCTCGGCGAAGGTCGCAGCGGCGCGCATCGGGCCGACGGTGTGGGAGCTGGACGGGCCGATGCCGACTTTGAATAGATCGAAAACACTGATAGCCATGCTAAAGCCTTACAAGCAATGGAGTAGGAATCGCTGCCATTTTTTGTAGGCCAAGCGCAATGTCGGCGATACTGCCTACCTCGGTACTACGTGACCAACGAAACTTCCTAAGAAAGCCTTTAGCAGGACTAAACGATGAGCCGTCAATTGCATGCCCAGACCTACGTCTGGCTGCAGGTGTTTTCCTGTGCCGCGCGGCACTTGTCGTTCACCCGCTGTGCAGAAGAGCTGCACATCACCCCGGGGGCGGTCAGCCAGCAGATCCGGCAACTGGAAGAGCGCCTCGGTTTTCGCCTGTTCCATCGCCGGGCGCGGGGTGTGGAGCTGAGCGCGGAAGGGCAGCGGCTGGCGATTACGGTCAATGAGGCCTACGGCAGCATCGATGCCGAACTGCGCCGACTGGATGCCGGAATGATCAGCGGGATTCTGCGGGTACGTTCGATTCCATCGTTCCTCAGCAAATGGCTGACCCCGCGTCTGCCGCGCCTGCAGCAGCGCTATCCCGACATCCAATTACGCCTGGTGGCCGAGGACAGCAGCGTGCCGTTGCACGAGGGCGATTTTGATCTGGCGATTGACCTGAACGACGGCAGCTACCCGGGGCTGCTATCCACAGCCTTGCTCGATGAGCAGATTTTCCCCGTGTGTGCGCCGAGTCTGCTGCGTGGACGCCCGCCGCTGCATGGGCCGGCGGATCTGGTGCATTTCCCGCTGCTGCACGACATCACGGCCTGGCGCGGCAGTTACGAATATGCGGAATGGGAGTTTTATCTGAACGCGATCGGCTTCGAGGGCGCCGATGTCCGGCGCGGCCATACCTTCAATCGCAATCACTTGACGATCGAAGCCGCGATCGCCGGCATGGGCGTGGCGATTGCCCGGCGCACACTGCTCAATGATGAGCTGGAACGCGGCACCTTGATCGTGCCGTTCGGGCTGTCGGTGCCCAATCACAAACGCTACGTGTTGCTCTACGCGCCGGGGGCGCTGAGCCATCCGGGCGTGCGTGCGGTGCATGACTGGCTGGTGGAGGAGGCGGGGATTTTCCGCAGTTTGCACCCGTTGAACGACGGGCAATTGTGAGCAGATTTTGCAGGGTTGCGAGGCGACCCAACTCCCGACCTTACCAGTGACTTGCTCGGTTGTCCGGCTTTTTTTGCGAATGAATATTTATCTTTTTCCAGGGGTTGAAATGTTCGTCGGTCGGGCCGATTGTTGTAATCAAGAGGTCACGAAATCCTGTTCAAGGCCTCTTGCGAGCTAGCTGAAATAAGGGATGAACTATGCAAATCCAAGTCAACAGCGATAACCATATTCAAAGTAGTCAACGACTGGAGGAGTGGGTACGTACAACCATTGAGAGCACGCTCGAACGTTATGAAGAAGACCTGACCCGCGTCGAAGTCCATCTGGCCGACGAGAACGGTGACAAACCAGGTCCCCATGACATGCGCTGCCAGCTGGAAGCGCGGCCAAAAGGCCATCAACCGATCTCCGTCACTCATAAAGCCGATTCGCTGGAACAGGCGATCGACGGTGCAGCCGAAAAACTGGAACACGCGCTGGAGCACCTGTTTGGCAAACTGCGAGGCAAACCCCGCGCCGCCATCGTGCCCTTCACCGCCAAGGCCAACGACAAGCTGTTGGCAGAAGAGTTTGACGAGAACGAACAGGCAGCGATCAACAGTTGATGCGCTGATTTCATAAGCCACCGAATGAGAACGGGCCTGCGAATGCAGGCCCGTTTTTGTTTGTGTCGCTGTCAGAACGCTACAGAAGTCTGCACATACACCGTGCGCGGCTCACCCACGTACTTGCCCTTGTTGTTGTCATCGAACGAACGCGTGAAGTACTGGGTGTTGAAGATGTTCTTCACTCCCACCGCCACATTCAGGTCCGACAGTTGCGGGCCGAAGTCATAACCCGCACGGCTGCTGAACAGCATGTAGCCCGGGATCTTGCCGGTGCTGCCATCGGCGCTTTCTTTTGAGGTGTTGGCATTGTCGGCGAACTGGTCGCTCTGGAAGCTGCTATCGAAGTTGAGTTTCCACGGTCCCTCGGTGTAACCGACGCCGATCGTGCCTTTGTGTTTCGAGGAGAACGGCACGCGATTGCCCTTGTTCGGCCCGTCTTCGCGAATGGTCGCGTCGACGTAGGCGTAAGTGGCGTACACATCGAAACCGGCCAGTGCCGGGCTCACGTCATCCAGCGCGTAATTGACGCTGGTCTCGATGCCTTGATGGCGGGTCTCGCCACGGGCAATCACCGAATCGTTGGTCTGGTTGCTTTCATACTGGTTGTCGAAGTTGATCAAAAACGCGCCGATTTCCGCACGCAATGCGCCGTTGTCGTAACGGGTGCCGAGTTCCCAGGTGCGGGCCTTTTCCGGCTTCACTTCGCCGCTGCTCACGCGGTTGGGCATCTGGCTGTACTGCACGCTGCCGAACGAACCTTCGGTGTTGGCGTACAGGTTCCAGCTGTCGGTCAGGTGATACAGCACGTTCAGCGCCGGCAGCGCGGTGTTGTAATCGCCCTGGTATTTGGCGTTGGTCAGGTTGTTGGTCTGCTGCGACTCGATCATCTCGTAGCGCACGCCCGGGGTGATGGTCCATTTGCCGATGTCGATGCGGTCGTCGACGAAGAACGCATTGGCCTCGGTACCGCCCCGAGTGTCGCGGTCGTTGCGGCTGTTGCTGGTCGGGTACTGGTTGCTGCTGATCGGCGTGCGATAGCGCAACTCATGGCCGGCCTCGTTGATGTAGCGGTAGCCAACGCCGACTTCATGGCTGGTCGGGCCGAGGTCGAAGCCCTGGGCGAAACGGGTTTCGAAACCGCGCACCCAATACTCACGTGGCGACAGCGAGAGGAAGCTGCCCTGATCGAGATAACCGCTGCGCAGGGTCTTGGTGAAGAAGGTGTTGGCGGTGAATTCGCGTCGATCTTCCTGATAGCGATAGCCGAAGTTGAACATCGTCCGCCGGCCCCAGAACTGGTCTTTCAGCCGCGTCGACTGATACGGATCGGCGTCGTAATCGGCGACGCTCAAACCACCCGGCATGTCCGCCTTGCCTTCGTAATACTGGGCCATGGCGTTGAAACTGTTGGCCTCATCGAGCTGGTATTTGCCCTTGAGAATCAGGTCGTCGATCTCGGTGTCGCTGTGTTCTCGCCAGTCGCCGCCACGGGTGCCGGAGTACAGCAAAGCGCCACCCAGACCATTGGCGTTGGTGCCGCCGGCCAGCAGATTGGCGCTGGTCTTGAAGCCGTCATGGCTCGACGACGGGCTGGTTTCGGTCTGGAAACCGCCCTTGACCGTCGGCTCATCAGGAATGGCGCGAGTCACGAAGTTGACCACGCCGCCGACGTTCTGTGGGCCGTAACGCACCGCGCCACCACCCCGTACCACGTCCACCGCATCCATGTTGCCCATGCTGATCGGCGCGAAGGACAACTGCGGTTGGCCATAAGGTGCGAAGGGCACGGGAATGCCGTCCATCAACACGGTCGAGCGCGCGGCCAGTCGTGGGTTCAAACCGCGAATGCCGAAGTTCAGCGCCATGTCGTGGCTGCCGGTGCCGTTGTTTTCCGGGGCGTTGACCCCGGGAATGCGGTTGAGCACGTCCCGCGCCTGCGTCGCGCCCTGGCGTTCGAAGTCTTCGCGGCGGATCACGTCGCGGGCGCCCGGATGCTCGAAGACGTTGACCTGCGCCGCATCGCCCAGCCAGTCACCGACGACTTTCGACGTGTCCAGCTCAATAGCACCGGTGGTCACCGGTTGCAGGCTGAAGGCATTGTTGCCCTCGGCGCGGGCCTGCAGGCCGGTGCCTTCGAGCAGTGCATCAAGACCTTGCGCGGCGGTGTAACTGCCCTCCAGGCCACGGCTTGGCACACCGCTGGTGACTTGCGAACCGAAAGAAATCAGCACGCCGGCTTCACGGCCAAACTGGTTGAGGGCGTTTTCCAGCGACGCCGGGGCGATGTGGTAAACCCTGGTTTCGGCTGCCAGGGCGGGCAGGGCGCTGAAGCTCAGGCTGGCGCCGAGGACGAGGTTGCGCAGGCTGCGGGCCAGGGGTGTGAGGCGGGTGGGGTGCATGACGGATGATCCTGAGAAGGTTGAATCTAGGGGCTTTCCTTCTCTGTCACGTCAGATCTGAAAAACGGCTCATGGTTTACAAACATTTTTTCGACTGTTTTTGTGGCGAGGGAGCTTTTCAGGCTTTGGCTTCTACGGTTACCCAATACCGGGTAAAGCGCCTGACTTTCACCGGCAAACTGATTTCCAGCACATCCAGAATCCGTTCGCTGTCATCCAGTGGATAAGTCCCGGAAATCAGCAGGTCGGCAACTGTCGCCGCGCAGTTCAGCTGCCCGCGACGGTAGCGGCTCAGTTCATCGAGGAAGTCGCCCAGGCGCATATGCGCCGCGACCAACATACCGTCGGTCCAGGCGCCGCTGTTGGCGTCCAGTGGTGTGGCCTCGCTGACCGCAGTCGCGCTGAAACTCAGTTGCCGGGCCACCGGCAACAACATTGGCGCACGATCGTTGGTGGTCAGTTCGACCCGGCCTTCAAACAATGCCACCTGGGTGCGATCGGCAAACTGGCGCACGTTGAGTCGAGCGCCCTGGGTCTTCAGGACGCCCTGCGCGGTACGCACTTCGAATGCCTGCACGGCGTTCAGCAGCATTTCCCCTTCGAGCAGACGGATCAATCGCTGTGAACCGTCGACATCGGCAGCACTGGCGGTGTTGAGTTGCAGTTGATCCCCCGTGCCCAGGGAAATCTTGCGCCGCTGCCCCACCGGGCTGCGGTAGTCGGCGAGCAGCGCCGGCAGCGGCGTGTGCTCGCGCATCCCCCAGGTGAGTGCCGATCCGGCGCCGAGCAGCACCAGCAGTTTCAGCGCCTGACGACGGCCGGCGGATGGCGGCGCATTCAATGCCGCGTGGGCCAGCGGCGAAGACACCCCGCGCAAGCGCTGGTTGACCCGCTGGATGTGTTCCCATGCGCGGCGGTGTTCGCTGTGTGCATCCAGCCATTGTTGCAGCGCCTGCTGCTGGCGCGGGGTAAAGGTGCCTTGCTGCATTTCCAGCAGCCAGTGCACGGCCTGCTCGGCCACCTGCGAAGAGAAATCCGGGACGCGATTCACAGGGCGAAATAGCAGCGCATTGCCGCTTTGTTCAGATGGCGTTTGACCGTGGCCACGGAAATCCCCAATTCGCCAGCGATCTGTGGATACGTCAGGCCATCGACCTGCGCCAGCAGGAAGGCGCGTTTGACCGGGCGCGGCAAACCGTCGAGCAACTGATCCAGCTCCATCAGGGTTTGCAGGATGATCGCTTTGTCTTCTTCCGACGGCGCGAGCATTTGCGGCATCTGCGCCAGCGTGTCGAGGTAGGCACGCTCGAGGTCCTGACGACGGTAATGATTGAACAGGACTCGCTTGGCCAGCGTGGTGAGAAAGGCCCGTGGCTCGATGATCAACGGCGGTTCGCGGGCGCTGAGCAGCTTGATGAAAGTATCTTGTGCCAGGTCCGCCGCGCTGTCCGGGCAGCCGAGTTTGCGCCGCAGCCAGCCGGTCAGCCAGGGGTGGTGGGCCTGATAAAGCGATTCGACAGGATGGGCGGACGACAACGGTATGACTCCGGGCGCCTGGGGGACGCGGTAAAGAGCATGCGTTAGAGAACAAGAACTGTTCGCATTGTAGGGGTTCAAGCTGTCGGCCGGCAATCAGATGCTTTTGCGTATGAGAATATTTATCATTAATATTGCTCGCCTGTAGGTTCGGTCGATCGGTCGGACGTTTTTCGTTTCAGGGTCGAAACATGAAAGGCAAACTCGCCGCACTCCCATTGTCCTATCGTCTGGCTATCACCTCGCGGGTGTTGGCCGCGGTGTTTGGCGGCTATCTGGTCGCGGCACTGGCCAGTGTCACCCTGACCCTCTGGCTGCCGTTGAGCCGTGCCGAAGTGGTGGTGACCGGCATGACCATTTCCTTCCTGGTCTACCTGGTTGCCGTGCTCTGGTGCTTTGCCTGCCGCACGGCGTGGTCGGCGTGGGTCGGCTTGCTGGTGCCGAGCGTGATGCTCGCGACCATCTCCGGCGCGGCGCGCGGCTTGGGTTACGCATGAAAGAGAGCTTGCACCCGTTGATGGCCGGGCTGGCCAGCAGGATCTGGCTGAGCCTGTTGGCCAGCCCGGCCGCCGCATGGGCGTTGGTCTGACATGCTGATCAGTCATCCACCGGAATCGCGCGACGACGAACCGCAGGGCGCCCGTGCGCATTTCCTTCAGGTGTTTCTGTCCCAGCGTTCGCAAATGGAAGCGCTGGTGAACCGCCGCGTCGGGTGCCGGGCGACGGCGGCGGACCTGGTGCAGGATCTGTTTCTGCGTTTCTGGCGGCGGCCGCTGGTGCAGGTCGAAGAACTCAGCACCTATCTGTTGCGCTGCGCGGGCAACATCGCCATCGACCATTTGCGCAGCGAAGGCACGCGGGTGCGGGTCAACGAAGGCTGGCAACCGGAGGAACCGCACAGCCACGGCAGCGAACCGCAAGCCGCACTCGAAGCCGGCAACGATCTGCGCCACGTTGAAGCGGCGTTGCGCGCCTTGCCCGAGCGCACCCGGCAGATTTTTTTGCTCAATCGCATCCACGGCCGCAAGTACGCGGACATCGCCAAAGCCATGGGCCTGTCCCAAAGCGCTGTTGAAAAACATATGATGCGCGCCCTTGAGGCCTGCAAGGCCAGCCTGCGCGAACCCGCGCCACGCCTGCCAGGGAAAGCACCGTGAACCGATCCGATTCTATTCCCCCGACGCCCGCGCAGGAGCAGGCTGCGCTGGCCTGGCTGAGCCTGTTGCACGACCGGCCGAGTGCTGGCGATCAACTCACGTTCAGCCAATGGCTGCGCGCCGATCCGGCCCACGCCCGGGCGTATGCTCAGGCTCAGGTGATCTGGGAACTGAGTGAAGGCCCGGCACGCACTCTGGCCGATGAAGATGCTTTTGCACTTCAGGGTTACCTCAACGCGATGGATCGCCCGCGCCGCAAGTCGCTCGTTCGCGGGGCCGGCGTGCTGGCGCTGGCGGCGAGCCTGTTGTTGATGGTCAGCCTTGGAACCGGCTGGCAACCGCAGCGCTGGATCGCTGATCTGGGCGCTGACTATGTCTCGGCGCCCGGCGAAATCCGCACCGTGACCCTCGCCGATCAGTCGCAAGTGACTCTGGACGCCGACAGCGCCATCGCCGTGGATTTCAGCCAGGGCGAGCGGCATGTGCAGTTGCGCCGTGGTGCCGGTTTTTTCAGCGTTACCCATACGGGCGCTCCGTTTGTGGTCGAGGCCGAGCAGGGCGAGGCGCGGGTGCTTGGCACGCAATTCGAAGTGCGTCTGCAACCTCACGGCGCGCAGGTCACGGTGTTGTCCGGGCGAGTCGGGGTGACGGCGCAGCGTGAGGGCGAGCAACAGATTCTCACCGCCGGCCAGCAAGTCGCCTATGGCCAGGGCGCTGCGCAAAAATGGCATGCGGTGGACAGCGAAGCGCAACTGGCCTGGCGTCAGGGCTGGCTGACGTATTACAAAACCACGCTGGCCGATGTGGTGCAGGATTTGCGGCGCTATTACCCGGGGCGGATTGTGCTGCTCGACGATGAGCTGGCGGCACGCAAGATCAGCGGCAGTTTTCCGAGCAAGGACCCGCAGGCGGTGTTGAGTTCGCTGCAAGGGGTGTTGGGGTTTGAGCAGCATCAGGTGCTGGGACATCTGATTATTTTGCGCTGAGGCTTTCGGTCTGGTCGCGCGCAAGCCAGATCCGCCAACACAATTTTTGAAAATATTTTCAGAATGGGGGTGAGGTAAACCACAGGCCCATCCGTGTAGTGACTGAAACTGCGAGTCATTCGCATCCGTTGCGGTTCTACACAGGTCATTGAGCAATGAAGTCCAGGGCAAAATCGGGTTCGGTCAAACAGTGGTTAGGCGTTTCGGCGTTGAGTTTTTCCGCATTGGCATTGCTGCCGATGAGCGTGGCGCTGGCGGCTGAAGCCGTCAGCAGCCCGGCGCAACAGCCGTTTACTTTCGCCTTGGCTGCCAAACCGCTGCCGCAAGCCTTGAGCGACTTTACCCGTGTCACCGGGCAAAGCGTGGTGTACACCGACGAAGCACCGTATGGCTTCAATGCGCCGGCGGTGAATGGCCAAATGAGTGCCGAACAAGCGCTGCAACGGCTGCTCGCCGGTTCCGGGCTGAACTTCCGTCGTACCGACAGCCACACCCTGGCGCTGGAACCACAACCCACCGCCGGCACGCTGAACCTTGGCGCCACTACCATTACCTCGATGCGCGACGATCCGCTGAGCTACCAGCCACCGGAAACCAGTTCGGTGATGCGTTCCTCGGCCTCGCTGCAGGAAATCCCGCAGACCGTCAACGTCATCCCGGCGCAGGTCATCCGCGATCAGACCCCGCGCAATCTCGACGACGCCCTGGCGAATGTCAGCGGCATCACCCAAGGCAACACGCTGGGCAGCACCCAGGATTCGGTGATGACTCGCGGCTTTGGCGATAACCGCAATGGCTCGATCATGCGCGACGGCATGCCGATCGTTCAGGGGCGGGGCATGAACGCCACGGTCGATCGGGTCGAAGTGCTCAAGGGTCCGGCCTCGTTGTTGTACGGGATTCAGGACCCGGGCGGCGTGGTCAATCTGGTCAGCAAGAAACCTGAACTGACTCAATACAACGCCCTGACCCTGCGCGGCTCGACCTACGGCGACGGCAAGAATGGCAGTGGCGGTACCTTCGACAGCACCGGTGCGCTGGGTGAATCCGGCCTGGCCTACCGGCTGGTGCTCGATCACGAAGACGAAGATTACTGGCGCAATTACGGTACCCACCGCGAGACCCTGATCGCGCCGTCGCTGGCCTGGTTCGGCGAGCGCACCCAACTGTCGTTCGGCTACGAGCATCGCGAATTTCTCACCCCGTTCGACCGTGGCACGTTGATCGATCCGAGCACCAACCACCCGCTGGACATCTCGCGCAAGCAGCGCCTCGACGAGCCGTTCAACGACATGGAAGGCCGTTCGGACCTTTATCATTTCGAAGCCGACCACGAGCTCACCGACGACTGGAAAGCTCACTTCGGCTACAGCTGGAACCGCGAAACCTACGACGCCAGTCAGGTGCGCGTGACCGCGATCGACACCAAGAAAGGCACGCTGACCCGCAGCATGGACGGCACGCATGGGGCGATCAGCACCGACCGCTTCACCACCGCCAGCCTCGAAGGCAAGGTCAATGTGCTGGGCATGCAGCATGATCTGGTGTTCGGTGTCGATGACGAGTACCGCAAGATCTATCGTGCTGACCTGATCCGTCAGAAAAGCCTGAGCACCTTCAGCTACACCAACCCGGTGTATGGCCGCGAAGTGGAAGGCACCACGGTCAGCCCGGCGGACAGCGCCCAGACTGATTTGCTGCGCAGTGATTCGGTGTTCATGCAGGACTCGATTCATCTTGATGATCAGTGGATTCTGGTCGCCGGCGGGCGCTTCCAGGAGTACGACCAGTACGCCGGCAAAGGCGTGCCGTTCAAGGCCAACACTGACAGCAATGGACAGAAGTTCGTACCGCGCGCCGGTCTGGTGTATCGCTACACCGACGAGTTGTCGTTCTACGGCAGCTATACCGAGTCGTTTAAACCCAACTCGACCATCGCCCCGTTGAGCGGCAGCAGCACCGTGCTCGACGGCAGCATTGCGCCAGAAGAAGCCAAGTCGTGGGAGCTGGGGGCGCGGCTGGATATACCGGGGCGCCTGACCGGCAACATCGCCCTGTTCGACATCAAGAAACGCAATGTGCTGGTGGCCAACTCGGAAGGCCCGACCACGATCTACAGCGCGGCCGGCGAAGTGCGTTCCCGCGGCCTGGAACTGGACCTGACCGGACAGCTCAGCGACCGCTGGAGCATGATCGGCAGTTATGCCTATACCGATGCCGAAGTCACCGAAGACCCGGACTACAAAGGCAAGCGCCTGCAAAACGTGGCGAAGAATTCCGGCTCGTTGTCGGCGGTGTATGACTTCGGCAGCGTGATCGGCGGCGATCAATTGCGTGTCGGCGCCGGGGCGCGGTATGTCGGCGAGCGCGCGGGCAACGCGGTGAATGATTTCGACCTGCCGAGCTATACCGTGGCTGACGCGTTCGCCACTTACGACACCAAGGTCGAAGGGCAGAAGGTCAAGTTCCAGCTCAACGTGAAGAACCTGTTTGATCGCACCTATTACACCTCGGCGGCGAGCCGGTTCTTTGTGTCGATGGGTGATGCGCGGCAGGTTTCGCTGTCCAGCACCCTGGAGTTTTAAGGCAAAATCAAAAGCCCCTCACCCTAACCCTCTCCCGGAGGGAGAGGGGACTGACGGAGGTGTGTTGCGCAATACGTCGACCTGAAACATCGAGTCGCTTATGGATTCAGAACAGCACTTTCAGGTCGGCGTAATGCTTGAGCCTCCCCCAATCGGCCCCCTCTCCCTCAGAGGGGACTGACCGAGGTGTGTTGCGCGATACGTCGACCTGAAACATCGAATCGGTTATGGATTCAGAAAAGTACTTTCAGGTCGGTGTAATGCTTGAGCCTCCCCCAATCGGTCCCCTCTCCCTCAGAGGGGACTGACCGAGGTGTGTTGCGTGATACGTCGTCCTGAAACATCGAATCGATTCTGGATTCAGAACCGCACTTTCAGATCGGCGTAATGCTTGAGCGTCCCCCAATCGGCCCCCTCTCCCTCCGGGAGAGGGCTGGGGTGAGGGGAGGAGGGTTCAACGCAAAAACGCTTGCCGATACTCACCCGGCGTCCCGCCCAGAACCTGCCTGAACCGATTGGTGAAATGACTCGCGCTAGCAAACCCGCACGCCAGCGCAATCTCGCCCAACGGCAACGCCGTCGCGCGCAACAATTCCCGTGCCCGACTCAAACGTCGCGCCAACACATACTGATGCGGCGGTAGGCCGAAACTGGTGCGGAACATCCGCGCAAAGTGGTATTCCGACAGCGCACATAACCCGGCCAGTTGCCCCAGGCTGATCGGCTCGGCCAACTGACTGTCGATGAGCTCCACCAGTTGCCGACGCTGATGCGCTGCCAGCCCGCCCTTCAAACGCAGGCCCTGACGCGCATCCACCTGGCTGAGCAAGGTATGGCTGATCAGTTCATGGGCCAGGCTGCTGGTCAATAAGCGTTCGCCGGGCTCGTCCCAGTTCAGCGTCAGCAACTGTCGGAAGCGTTGAGCCTGTTGCGGGTCTTCGAGAAAGGTTTGCTCGCGCAGTTGCATTTCCCGAGGCTCGCGATCAAGCAGGGTCACGCAACCGAGGGCAAATTGTTCGGCGCTGAAATACAGATGCGCGAGGCGGATATCGCCATTGATCACCCAGCCCGATTCATGGTCGGCCGGCAGGATGCACAATTTGTCCGGCCCGCCTTTTTGACCAGGTTGATCACGACGAAAGGTGCCGGTGCCTCCGGCGATGTAGCAGGACAACGTGTGGTGGCTCGGCGCTTCATAATCCTGCGCATCGTGGTGGTTGGTCCACAAAGCGGCAGACAAGCCGTCACCGAGCTCGGCGCTGTGCACGAGGCGTGCGTTCGGCGAACTGTTTAGTGCTTGAAAGACTTGCAGGGTATCAATGGCTGCCATGATCGGTTCTCTTCAACGCCTTGCATCCTACTCCGTAGCCTTCGCGCTGCCAGCCTGCCGTCAGACAAAAGCGCAAGATTATGCAAGTGCCTTGACCCGTGTTGCAGCACCCTGACGCTCAATTAAGCGCAAACCCTGTGGCGAGCAAGCTCGCTCGCCACGCAAAAGCGTTTTGCTGTGTCGCATCAGGGAGTATTTGCCATGAATCTGTCGTTGTATCTGCTGACCGTGCTGATCTGGGGGACCACCTGGATTGCCCTGAAATGGCAACTGGGCGTGGTCGCGATTCCGGTGTCGATCGTCTATCGCTTCGGCCTCGCCGCACTGGTGCTGTTTATATTGTTGTTGCTCAGCCGTCGTCTGCAACCGATGAACCGTCGTGGGCATCTGATCTGCGTGGCGCAGGGGCTGTGCCTGTTCTGCGTCAACTTCATGTGCTTCCTGACCGCCAGCCAGTGGATTCCCAGCGGTCTGGTGGCCGTGGTGTTTTCCACCGCAACGTTGTGGAACGCCCTGAATGCGCGGGTGTTCTTCGGCCAGCGCATTGCACGTAACGTGCTGATGGGGGGGGCGCTGGGGCTGTTCGGTCTGGGCATGTTGTTCTGGCCGGAACTGGCGGGCCATCAAGCCAGCCCGCAAACCTTGCTCGGCCTCGGTCTGGCGCTGTGCGGCACCTTGTGTTTCTCGGCGGGCAACATGCTCTCGAGCCTGCAGCAGAAGGCCGGCCTCAAGCCGCTGACCACCAACGCCTGGGGCATGGCCTATGGCGCGGCGATGCTCTCGGTGTGGTGCCTGGTCAAAGGCATTCCGTTCGACATGGACTGGTCGCCACGCTACGTCGGCGCATTGCTGTATCTGGTGATTCCGGGTTCGGTGATCGGCTTCACGGCCTATCTGACGCTGGTCGGGCGCATGGGCCCGGAGCGTGCGGCGTACTGCACGGTGCTGTTCCCGGTGGTGGCACTGAACGTTTCGGCGTTCGCAGAAGGTTACCAGTGGACCGCGCCGGCGCTGGTCGGGCTGGTGCTGGTGATGCTGGGCAACGTGTTGGTGTTTCGCAAACCGCGGGTGGCGCCGGTATCCGCTGCTGGCAAACTGGCCTGAGGCAACGGAAGGGAACAACGGGCAGATGTTTCGCAGCGCCTGCCCGTTGTGGTTTCAGCGCTTAGCCGCGCCAGACTTGCGGGTTGACCAGATCCTGCGGGCGTTCGCCGAGCAAGGCGCTGCGCAGGTTGGCGAGGGCGCGGTTGGCCATGGCTTCGCGGGTTTCATGGGTGGCTGAGCCGATGTGCGGCAGGGTCACGGCATTTTTCAGCTGGAACAGCGGCGATTCGGCCAGCGGTTCTTTTTCGTAGACGTCGAGGCCGGCGCCACGGATGCGGTTGTTTTGCAGGGCTTCGATCAAGGCCGGTTCATCGACCACCGGGCCGCGAGAGATGTTGACCAGGATCGCGCCCGGTTTCATCAGCGCCAGTTCGCGGTGGCTGATCAGGTGACGGGTCTTGTCGCTGAGCGGCACCACCAGGCAGACGAAGTCAGCTTCGGCCAGTAACTGGTCGAGGCTACGAAATTGCGCGCCGAGTTCTTGTTCCAGTTCGGTCTTGCGGCTGTTGCCGCTGTAGAGAATCGGCATGTTGAAACCGAAGCGGCCACGGCGGGCGACGGCCGCGCCGATGTTGCCCATGCCGACGATACCGAGGGTTTTGCCGTGGACGTCGCAGCCGAACAATGGCGCGCCGACGCTGGCTTGCCATTGGCCGGCCTTGGTCCAGGCATCGAGTTCAGCGACGCGGCGGGCGCTGCTCATGATCAGGGTGAAGGCAAGGTCGGCGGTACTTTCAGTGAGCACGTCCGGGGTGTTGGTGAGCATGATCCCGCGTTCGTTGAAGTAGTCGAGGTCGTAGTTGTCGTAGCCCACCGACACACTTGAGACCACTTCCAGTTTTGTCGCGCTTTCCAGTTGCGCGCGGCCGAGTTTGCGGCCGACGCCGATCAGGCCGTGGGCGTGGGGCAGGGCTTCATTGAATTGGGCGTTTATGTCGCCGTTTTTCGGGTTGGGGACGATGACGTCGAAGTCGTGTTGCAGGCGCTCGATCATTGGGGGGGTGATGCGGCTGAAGGCCAGGACTGTTTTTTTCATTGGGCTTGGGCTCGGCGGGACTGGATTGCCAAGCAAGCTAACATTCTCTCAAGTGTAGTAGAAGGGGCTCGCGTTGCCGCGCGCCCGTTGATGCGAACTGGTTCGAAAAATGATAACGAGTGATATCAGGACTTTTGAATATTTACCTCTTCAAGTCCTGAGGCTTCAATGGTTACATTGAGATTAAGTTCGTCATAGCCTTCTTCCCGTACGAGGTCGACATTGAAGATGTGAGCGGAAAGTGTGCCCGCTTGTCGATCAAATGTGATGTCCACATAACCCTTTCCGTTTTTGATACCCACATACGAGGGGCCTTCGAACGCTGAGTCAGTGTATTTAATAAAATCGATTGGGCTGTCCGCGGTGAAGAAGTGTCTGCCATTTTTTATATTACTTTGGAATTGTAGGCTCAGCGAACTTCCGTCAAAGGTGTCGTTTACTCTTTTGTATAGATTGCAGTAGACCACTTCCTCTGGGAATGCGATGACAAATACTCGCACTTCTGGCAGTTCAATCTTCGTGTGGAATACACCGGTTCCGGTTGCATTGCCAATACCTTGTGTTGTTTCTTTTTCAAATGTCGTAGCCATTTTTATCTGCCTTTGTTGAGGAATGAGCTTTTTAAATAGGAAGTTTGTACACTGGTGCGGGCTTATTGTTCACTGCAATGCTGGGCTTGGTAACTGTCATATATGACAGGTTGGCTATGTCGTTTGG
Source organism: Pseudomonas monsensis (assembly GCF_014268495.2). NCBI lineage: Bacteria > Pseudomonadati > Pseudomonadota > Gammaproteobacteria > Pseudomonadales > Pseudomonadaceae > Pseudomonas > Pseudomonas monsensis. Next base: position 1,350,606 of record NZ_CP077087.1, read on the forward strand.
CTATTAAAAATATGTATTAAGTCACTTTTAGTATTAATGGAATATCAAAGGAGATAGCTAGGCTCTGTACAAAAAGTACTGACTCAAACACCGCATGGCACAAGCCAGAGAGACCATCGCCGCATAACTTTTTGCGAGTTTGTCGAAGCGCGTAACGATGCGACGGCTCTCCTTCAACCAGCCGAACATGCGCTCGATGATGTTGCGCTGCCGACACTTGGGGCGATCAAACAGTCTCGGTAATCCCGGCTTGAGTTTGCGCTTCATCGTGCGTAGCGGGATTACCGGCTGCATCCGATAGCGGTCGCAGTAGCGACGCAACGCTTCGGCGTCATAGCCCTTATCAGCCAGCAACCAGCGACAGCATTTGCGCGGGCGACCGCGCAAACTCGGGATGTAAGCGTTATCCAGCAGCGGTTGCGCATAGGTAATGTCGCTGGCTTGCCCATCTGACAGTAAAAGGTTTAGCGGTACGCCATTGGCGTCGCACAGCATATGGATCTTCGTCGTCGGGCCGCCCCGGCTTCGACCGAGGGCGTGGTCTTGCGGTTCTTCAGGCCCCCTTTTTTCCCAGCACCAGAAGAGTTGCGCGTACCGCCGTGGAGTCAAGCATCCAGGTCTCCAGATCAATTAATCCTTGCTCGTTCAACCTGATATGAAGCCGCAAGCATCTGCTCGAACGTCCCGCGATTGCGCCAGTCACGAAAGCGCTGATAGACCGTCGACCATGGGCTGAAGCGCTCGGGCATGTCGCGCCAGGCAGCACCCGAGCAGAGCACCCAGAGCACGCCGTTGAGCATCAGCCGATCATTTGCCCGTGGGCGTCTGTTACGGCGGGGTTCACTGAAGATGTCTGCAACCAAATCCCAGGCTGCGTCGGGGAGTTCGTACCGTTTGGCCATCGTGGGCTCCTGCCGTTGATGGACGCGGACTTTACTGACTCCCGGCGTTTGCTGGGTTCAAATGAGTTTCAGATGATTTCGTACAGAGCCTAATGGGAGCCGAAAGTCTCAAGGCGTGGCGTGAGCGGTGGCTCGAAATAAAGGCGGACAGTGGATAGGTGTGGGGGCGAAACTGCTCGAGAAAACGCTGTGTCAGGCACCTTCAAGGTTGAATGTGCTGACGCCTTCGCGAGCAGGCTCGCTCCCACAGGGGGGTTAGCTGTGTGGCGGGGATTGGGGGATTTCGTGGTTATCCAGCACCCGATTCACCGCCAGTTCGGCGAGCATGATGATTTGCTGGATCGCCAGGATCGTCCGCCGTTGCGGCAACTCAATGTAGGCGGCGATGTCGCTAGTCATGAGGCTGGCTTGCGCCAGTGATTCGCAGGCGTGGACCAGCAGGCTTTCGTTGTCCTGATCGGGGGGCGACCAGGAACATCGTGCTGGGCTTGTGAGAGCACAGGGTGAGGGCTTTTATTTTGCGGTGAATCTACCCCCTCACCCCAGCCCTCTCCCCTAGGAGAGGGGGCCGATTTGTGGGCTTTTCAAGACCTGAATTCGATTCGGTATCGCACGTCGGCGTCATTCTCCCAAACACCTCGGTCAGTCCCCTCTCCCCTAGGAGAGGGGGCCGATTTGTGGGCTTTTCAAGACTTGAATTCGATTCGGTACCGCACGTCGGCGTCATTCTCCCAAACACCTCGGTCAGTCCCTTCTCCCCTAGGAGAGGGGGCCGATTTGTGGGCTTTTCAAGATCTGAATTCGATTCGGTATCGCACGTCGGCGTCATTCTCCCAAACACCTCGGTCAGTCCCCTCTCCCTCCGGGAGAGGGTTAGGGTGAGGGGCTTTTAGCTGTGTGGCGGAGGTTGGGGGATTTCGTGGTTATCCAGCACCCGATTCACCGCCAGTTCGGCGAGCATGATGATTTGCTGGATCGCCAGGATCGTCCGCCGTTGCGGCAGCTCAATGTAGGCGGCGATGTCGCTGGTCATGAGGCTGGCCTGTGCCAGGGATTCGCAGGCGTGGACCAGCAGGCTTTCGTTGTCCTGATCGGGGGCGACCTGGAACATCGTGCTGGGCTTGTGAAAGCGCAGGGTGAGGGCGTTGGGTTTGAGGTAGTGGTCGAGGGCGCGTTCGGCGGCTTCGTGGAATTTCTTTGAGCCGGGGAATTCGTAGGGGGTGGTGTCGTCGGTTTCAGGTGGATTAGGCGTTGGTTTGAACATAGGAAACATACTCGTGGCAAGTTGAGTTGAAGCTGCCACTTTTCGTTTTCCAGGCGAAAGGGTGGCAACTGTGCGCGGACTGGAAAAACCGGTCAACTTAGCCAAAACCGGCAGGCCCTAGGGCCTCCCGCGCACAGCCGCCATAACATTGCGAGCTAAAAAGCGCCGCAGTATGCCATGAGCTTTGGTAGTTGAAATCGGGTTTTCCAGACCCGGTCGCTGATGCGTCAGCGACACCCAAATCCTAGCCACCGCACTTCCGACGGACAACCTGCAAAACCTGTCGGAAACATCCGCGAAATCGCCGTTTCTGTAGGCTCTGCCGTAGGCTGCGATTAAACATCAAGGACAAAAAATCGCAGCCTGCGGCAGCGCCTGCAGTGAAAGCGGTGTGTTGAAAATCAGTTGGCGACACGCGCGCCGGCGAGGCTGCCGCTTAATTCGTAGGCCGCCAGTTCAGCCTGATGCGCCGCCAGAATCTCCGGCAACGACCCGCGCAGGTATTCAACCCACGTCTTGATCTTCGCATCCAGATATTGCCGTGACGGGTAGATCGCATACAGGTTCAGCTCTTGCGAGCGGTAGTTCGGCATGACCCGCACCAACGTGCCGTTACGCAAACCTTCGATCGCCGCGTACACCGGCAGCACGCCAACGCCCATGCCGCTGGTGATCGCGGTTTTCATCGCATCGGCCGAGTTCACCAGAAACGGCGAGCTGTTGATGGTGACCATTTCCTGGCCTTCCGGGCCGTCGAAGGCCCATTTTTCCAAGGGGATCACCGGGCTGACCAGGCGCAGGCAGGCGTGGTTGAGCAGGTCGCTGGGCTTTTGCGCGCAGCCGTTGGCTTTCACGTAGGCCGGCGAGGCGCAGACGATGCTGTAGGTGATGCCCAGGCGTTGCGAGACGAAGCCTGAGTCTGGCAGTTCGCGGGCCAGCACGATGGACACGTCATAGCCTTCATCGAGCAGGTCCGGCACGCGGTTGGCCATGGTCAGGTCGAAGGTCACGTCCGGGTGGGTCTTGCGGTAGCGGGCGATGGCGTCGATGACGAAGTGCTGACCGATACCGGTCATGGTGTGCACTTTCAATTGCCCGGCCGGCCGCGCGTGGGCTTCGCTGGCTTCCGCTTCGGCTTCTTCGACATAGGCCAGGATCTGTTCGCAGCGCAGCAGGTAGCGTTTACCGGCTTCGGTCAGGGCGATGCGCCGGGTCGTGCGGTTGAGCAGGCGGGTTTGCAGATGGGCTTCCAGGTTGGAGACCGCGCGCGAGACGTTGGCGGTGGTGGTGTCGAGTTGCACGGCGGCAGCGGTGAAGCTGCCCGCTTCGGCCACGCAACTGAAGGCGCGCATGTTTTGCAAAGTGTCCATGGGGTGCTCTCAAGGGAGATGGCAAATTGTGACACGAAGTTTCAGGGGCTGAGACCCCCGACCAAGGGATTATCTCGTTAACGGTAACAAAGATTCACAGGATTCCCAGCTTATCGCCGTTGGGACGTCCCCCTAGAATTGCGCCGTTGTGGGAATCGGGACGGATACGCCGGTTGGTCAGTTCAATCGAGGTGCCGCTTTTGCGAGCCAGCTCGCTCCCACAGGTTTTGGTTTTTCCCCCTCTTTCAGGAATTCGCAGCTGTGCCGCGTCGCATCAACAGAGCGCTTTTACCGCTCAGTGTTCTGGCTTTTTCCCTGGGTCTCAGCGGCTGCATTTCAACCGAAGGAATTGCCCCTCAGGACAAGGCGCTGGAGGCCAGTGCGCTGGTCACCGATGACGCCATCGCCCACGCCGCCCGTGACGCCCACTGGCCCACCGCACAATGGTGGCAAGCCTACGGCGACCCGCAACTGAACCGCTGGATCGACCTTGCCGTTCAAGGCAGCCCGAGCATGGCCATGGCCGCCGCGCGGGTGCGTCAGGCCAAAGCCATGGCCGGTGTCGCCGAAGCCGCCGAGTCGCTACAGATCAAGGGTGAGTCAACCCTCAAACGGCACAACTGGCCAACCGATCAGTTCTATGGGCCGGGTGAGCTGGCCAATACCACGACGTGGGACAACAACGCGGCGTTGGGTTTCAGCTACGCCCTCGATCTGTGGGGCCGTGAAAGCAACAGCAGCGAGCGGGCTGTCGACCTGGCGCACATGAGCGCGGCCGAAGCGCGGCTGGCGCAACTGGAATTGCAGAACAACATCGTGCGCGCCTACATCGAGTTGTCGCTGCATTACGCCCAGCGCGACATCGTCGCCGCGACGCTCAAGCAGCAGCAACAGATTCTCGACCTCGCGCAGAAACGTCTGGATGGCGGCATCGGTACGCACTTCGAAGTCAGCCAGGCGCAAACGCCGTTGCCGGAAACCCATCGGCAACTCGATGCACTGGACGAAGCAATCGCCCTGAGCCGCAACCAGATCGCTGCGTTGGCGGGTAAAGGCCCGGGCGAGGGCGCGCAGTTGCTGCGGCCGACGCTGTCGCTGGGGGCTGCGTTGAAATTGCCGTCGGCATTGCCCGCCGAGTTGCTGGGGCAGCGCCCGGACGTGGTTGCCAGTCGCTGGCAGGTGGCAGCGCAGGCGCGCGGGATCGACGTCGCGCACGCCGGGTTTTATCCCAACGTCGATCTGGTCGGCAGCCTCGGCTACATGGCCACCGGCGGTGGGGCACTGGAGTTTTTGACCGGCAAGAAACTCAACTACAACGTCGGCCCGGCGATCTCCTTGCCGATTTTCGACGGTGGGCGGCTGCGTGCCGAACTGGGTGAGGCATCTGCCGGGTATGACATCGCCGTGGCGCATTACAACCAGACGCTGGTGAATGCGCTGAAGAACATTTCCGACCAGTTGATCCGCCGCGAGTCGATGGACAAGCAGCAAGGCTTTGCCGCCGAGTCGGTGGCCACGGCGCAGAAGACCTACGACATCGCGATGATTGCCTATCAGCGTGGCCTCACCGATTACCTCAACGTGCTCAATGCGCAGACGTTGCTGTTCAAGCAGCAACAAGTGCAGCAGCAGGTGCAGGCGGCGCGGTTAACGGCGCATGCCGAGCTGGTGACGGCGCTGGGTGGCGGTCTCGGGGCTGGCAACGATGTACCGACTGCCGAGCAAACCCAGGCCCCGAAAACCCCGGTTCTCCTGCGTTGAACACACAACCTGTGGGAGTGAGCTTGCTCGCGAAGAGGGAGTGTCAGCCAGCACATTGGTTGCCTGACTCACCGCATTCGCGAGCAAGCTCGCTCCCACAGGATCCCGGTCCGACCCGACTTTTCTGAGCAGAATTCATGACTCCCTTGCCCGCACCTTTGCGCTGGCTCTACGCCCTGGAATGGCGCCGTGGTTTTTTCGACTGGGCACGCAGCGATGGCGTGACCTGGGTCTACATCTTCAAGGTATTGCTCGCCGCGTTCCTCACGCTGTGGCTGGCGATGCGTCTGGAACTGCCACAGCCGCGCACCGCGATGATTACGGTGTTCATCGTCATGCAGCCGCAGAGCGGGCAGGTGTTTGCCAAGAGTTTCTATCGCTTCCTCGGCACCCTGGCCGGGTCGGCCATGATGGTCACGCTGATCGCGCTGTTCGCGCAGAACACCGAACTGTTCCTGGGGGCGCTGGCGATCTGGGTCGGGATCTGCTCGGCCGGCGCCGCGCGCTGCCGTAACTTCCGCGCCTACGGTTTTGTCCTCGCCGGCTACACTGCCGCGATGGTCGGGTTGCCGGCGCTGGCGCACCCGGACGGCGCGTTCATGGCCGCCGTGTGGCGCGTGCTGGAGATCTCGCTGGGGATTCTCTGCTCGACCGTGATCAGCGCCGCAATTCTGCCGCAAACCGCCAGTGCGGCGATGCGCAACGCCTTGTATCAGCGCTTCGGCGTGTTTGCCCTGTTCGTCACCGATGGCTTGCGCGGACGCAGCAAGGCCGAGGCCTTCGAAGCCAGCAACGTGCGCTTCATCGCCGAAGCGGTGGGCCTGGAAGGGTTGCGCAGCGTGACGGTGTTCGAAGACCCGCACATGCGTCGGCGCAACGGTCGCCTCAGTCGCTTGAACAGCGAGTTCATGGGCATCACCACACGCTTCAACGCCTTGCATCAGTTGCTCGAACGCCTGCGCGGCAACGGCGAAGAGCACGTGGTGGCTGCGATCAGACCGGGCCTGCAGGACCTGGCCGAAGTGCTCGACGGTTTCAGCGGCCGTGCCCTGACCAGCCCCGACGCCGCACGCCTGGCGATGGCGCTGGCGACCTACAAGGAAGGCCTGCCGACGCGGGTGCGAACCTTGCGCGCCATCTTTCAGGAGCGCGAACCGAGCGACGCCGAGCAACTGGATTTCCACACCGCGTACGAACTGCTCTATCGCTTTGTCGACGACCTGCACAGTTACGCCCAGACCCACGCGTCGCTGGCCGATCACCACCACGAACGCGAGCGTTGGGACGAGCCGTTCACCCCGCAAACCAACTGGTGGGCCGCTGCGGCTTCGGGGATTCGCGCCTCGTTCATCCTGATCGTGCTGGGCAGTTACTGGGTTGCCACCGCGTGGCCGAGCGGCGCGACCATGACGTTGATTGCCGCCGCCACCGTAGGCTTGTCTGCCGCCACACCCAACCCGAAACGCATGGCGTTCCAGATGGCGTGCGGCACCTTCCTTGGTGCGTTGATCGGCTTCGTCGAGATGTTTTTCATCTTCCCGTGGATCGACGGTTTTGCGCTGCTGTGCATGATGCTCGCACCGGTGATCGTACTCGGTTCGTTCCTCACTTCGCGGCCGCAGTACGCCGGGGTCGGCCTCGGTCTGCTGATCTTCTTCAGCACCGGTTCGGTGCCGGACAATCTGACCGTCTACAACCCCTACACCTTTATCAACGACTACATCGCGATGGTCATGGGCATGCTGGTCTGCGCGGCAGCGGGCGCAATTATTCTGCCGCCGAACAGTCGCTGGTTATGGCGGCGGCTGGAGCAGGATCTGCGCGGTCAGGTGGTGTATGCGATCAGCGGCAAGCTCAAGGGCCTGGCGTCGAGTTTCGAGAGCCGCACCCGCGATTTGCTGCATCAGGCGTATGGGCTCGCCGCCGGGCAGCCGACCGTGCAAAAGAACCTGCTGCGCTGGATGTTCGTGGTGCTCGAAGTCGGCCACGCGATCATCGAGTTACGCAAGGAGCAGGCGATTCTGCCGGTGCACCCGGCCTATGCCGAATCGCAGCCGTGGCGCCAGGCGATCCGCGTGATGGGCCGGGCGCTGGTGCGACTGTTCCTGCAACCGAACCAGAGCAATCTGGAGCGCGCACTGGTGGCGGTCGATCACGCGATCAGCCGGGTTGCCGCCACCGACGAGCCGTTCGCGCCGCACTTCGACACCTCGGCCCTGCGTCGGGTGAAGAGCTACCTGCACTTTATCCGCACCTCGTTGCTCGACCCGCAATCCCCACTCGCGGCCTACGCCGTCGCCAAGCCCGAAGGACTTGCCCATGCCTCGTGAAATCGCCTTCCACGGCGTGTACATGCCGACCATGACCCTGATGTTTTTCATCGCTGCGGCGCTGGCCTGGGCGCTGGACCGGTTCCTCTCGGGGTTCGACCTGTACCGCTTCTTCTGGCACCCGGCGCTGCTGCGCCTGAGCCTGTTTACCTGTTTGTTCGGCGCGATGGCGCTGACTGTTTATCGTTGACTCTCTATCTCTGAAGAAGGCCCTGATGAAAAAGTTTTTCAGCCTGCTCGCGACCCTGCTGGTGCTGGCCCTGGCGCTGTGGATCGGTCGCTCGTTGTGGGAGCACTACATGAACACCCCGTGGACCCGCGATGGTCGGGTGCGTGCGGACATCATCAATGTCGCTGCCGACGTCACCGGTGAAGTAATCGACGTGCCGGTGCGCGACAACCAGTTGGTGAAGAAGGGCGATTTGCTGATGCAGATTGATCCCGAGCACTACCGCATCGCAGTGAAGCAGGCGCAGTCGCTGGTCGCCTCGCGCAAGGCCACCTGGGAAATGCGCAAGGTCAACGCCCATCGCCGCGCCGACCTCGACAATCTGGTGATCTCCAAGGAAAACCGCGACGACGCCAGCAACATCGCCGATTCGGCACTGGCTGACTATCAACACGCGCAGGCGCAGCTCGAGGCGGCCGAACTCAATCTCAAACGTACCGAAGTGCGCGCGGCGGTGGACGGCTACGTGACCAACCTCAATGTGCATCGCGGTGACTATGCGCGTATCGGCGAGGCGAAGATGGCCGTAGTCGACATGAATTCGTTCTGGGTTTACGGCTTCTTCGAAGAGACCAAACTGCCGCATGTGCGTGTGGGTGACAAGGCCGACATGCAACTGATGAGCGGCGAAGTCTTGAAGGGCCATGTGGAAAGCATCTCGCGCGGCATCTACGACCGCGACAACCCGGAGAGCCGTGAATTGATCGCCGATGTGAACCCGACGTTCAACTGGGTGCGTCTGGCGCAGCGAGTGCCGGTGCGGATTCACATTGATCAAGTGCCGGAGGGCGTTTTGTTGGCGGCAGGGATTACGTGCACAGTGGTGGTCAGTCCGTTGGAATAAGAAGTTACTCGCGAGGAAGGGAGTCTTCGCGAGTAATGCTTATTGTTTTAAGTAACTAACGATAGTTGTTTGAGTTGGTTGATTGTAAGTATCTGTTGAATTTGTGTTTACTGCGTTTTTGATGTGTTAGTGTTCTTCCTGTCATCTGTCGATGGCGTTAATTAGTCAACTTTTCACCCGGACTGGCATTGTTCAATGTTAGGCGGATGTAGTGTTGTTTATTATTTTTAAAATGGAAGTTTCAGATAATGGAAGTGATTGAAATCAGGATGGATAATTCTGTCAGCCGTATTGTTGCCGGCGAACCGGTGACGCTCGGCTTTACTCTTGAAACCGATGGTACACCCCCACCCGTGGGCTCGCGCCTGCAGTTCAGGACTTACCATGGCGCCACTTTTTTGCATGCGTCAATGCCCCAGTCGGGCGCAACCTTGAGCCACTCATCCGGTTACAGCAACCTGACTATTACTGAGCCGCAAGTTACCGGCTGGAACCCAAGACGAACACTTACCTTCACAACGGATCGCGATGTCGAACTGTCGAAAGTTACCGAAGTAATCGGCATGGTTTATTACCAGCCAGAGTATGAGGATGGCTATTGGCCGGTGTTCGTTCAGACGGGTGCAGAGCAGGCTATTTCAACGCGACAGGCATTCGCCGCAAAGTGGCAGGATGCCTCGGGCGGCTGGATTTACAGTTACGACGTTAAGGTCACGTCCAACAGCCAGCCATTCAGTCAGTGGAAATTTTCCAGTGCAGGGTTACCGGCGGGCACGAAAATCTACACCCAACCCTGGCTCGATGTTGTGCATGATGCAACCGAGGGCATCATCGAATTGGTGACGCCACCGGGTGACCAGTATCTGCTGGAGCCGGGCAAGGAACTGCCGATTTCGATCCAGCTGCTCTACCCGGCAGCGGCGGGACAAGCGCCTGAGTTCGAATCCCTGCCCAACCTCATGGCCGCGCCACGCTGACCCGGACGCTTCATTGCCATGCAGCGGTGAACGGGCTATCCCCGGGATCAGAGCTTGCCGTGCAGGCCGAAGCGCTTCATCAGCGTTGATTCCAGCAAGCCCTTTGGCAGCAGCGTCGCCAGTAACGGCAACGCCCGGCTGCCATTGCCGATTCGCGCCAACCGAGGCGGTTTGCTCTGTTGCACAGCCTTCAACAACTCGGCAGCAAACTCACGGGCCGGCGTCGGCTTGTCCTGTGAAGCCTTGGCCCGTGCGCGAATACCTTCGCGCACGGGAAACCACGGCGATTGCTCGTTGATCAACTGCTCCGCCTCATGCCCGGCATTCTTGGCGAAGCTCGACTGGATCGCCCCTGGCTGCACTTCCATCACGCGAATACCGAACGGCGCGAGTTCCATGCGCAAGGCATCGCTCAACGCATGCACCGCCGCTTTTGAAGCGCAGTACGCACCGGCAAACGGCGTGACCAGCACCCCCGACACGCTGCCAATATTCACCACCAGGCCTTTGGCCCGGCGCAACACGGGAAACAGTGCGCGGGTGACACCGACAATCGAGAACACGTTGGTTTCGAACTGGCGCTGCATGGCCGGCACGCCGCCGTCGAGCAACGGCCCCATCGCGCCGTAACCGGCATTGTTGATCAGCACGTCGAGGCCGCCGTGTTGCTGGTTGATGCGCTCACTCAATTGCTCCAGTGCCATCGCGTCATTGACGTCGAGTTGCACGGCGGTGAAGCCGGCCGAGGCCAGAGTCGCTACGTCTTCGGCCCGGCGCGCACTGGCCCAGACTTCGAAACCGGCGGCTTTGAAGGCGTCGGCGAGTGCGCGGCCGATGCCGCTGGAACAACCGGTAATCAACGCAACGGGCATGGCGCATTCCTTGTGCTAACAGTGGAGGAGGGGATCAGTCGGAGAAACTACCCTGCAATCGCTCGGAGCGAAACTCCAGGGTTTGCGGGCGATATCCGGGGCGCAGCGGTGGCATCGGCAGGCAATCTTCCCAACTGCCGCCCGCCTGCAATTCGCCAGGGCCGCGATAGCGCGGGGCGGTGTATTGGTTGTCGGCCAGATTGACCGTGTCGCCCGGTGCGTAGGCAGCGATGCGCCAGCGCAATTCGGTCAGCGGGACATCGTTGCCGTTGTTCATTTTCAGTTGCAGTGGACGATCCGCCGGGCATTGTTCAGGCGCGTAGGTGATGCGCATCTCCAGCCGCGCCAGTTGCTTGATCTCGCGGTTGTCCAGCCACACCACCCACACCGCCACCAGGCCCAGACCGACAGCAGCGGCCACGGACACCGGCACAGCCTTGGCCGGGTACCGCAGCAACAGGACCAGCCAGGTGATGATCAGCAGGACGCCGATGAACATGTCGGAATACTCCTTGAATTCGTGAACACCATCCTACCTAAGGGGGGCGGGAATGGACATTCGTCGAGCAAACCTTCCTACCGTTGGTCGGCACTGTAATTTCTGACAGTAGCCTCCCATGTGTTCGGCTGTTCAGATGACCGCAGACAGGACGCCGTCGTCGTGCGGAGCGGACTTATGAGCATGCACAGCAAAACACCGCGACTTTCGGCCAACGACCCGCGAGGGCTGTCTGTGCGTGCGGTCGATTATTGGCGTGAGGTGGAGGGCACGTCTGCGCAAACCCGCATCAACCGCACTGGCTTTAATGCGGCCGGGCATGCAGTCGAGCAATGGGATCCGCGGTTGTGGTTGCTGCAGATGAGCGATCCGCTGGCGCCTGCCAACCTGACGATGGTTTACACATTGAGTGGTCAGGTATTGCATTCGGACAGCGTCGATGCCGGTACGCAGGTCGTCTTGCAGGGGCTGGGCGATGAAGTGCTGTTGAGTTGGGACAGTCGGGGCACCCTGCGCGAAGTTGAACATGACTTATTGTTACGCCCGGTTGCCGTTTTCGAAGCCGATGCGGGAGCACCGCGACGCTGCGCCGAGCGTTTTATCTACGGCGAGCCTGGTGTCGGTGAGCTGCATAACCAGTGCGGTCAGTTGATTCGCCACGACGATCCGCTGGGTAGCCTGCTATTCGACGCTTATGCGTTGGGTGGCCAATGTCTGCAGAACACCCGACATTTCACGCTGGAGCCGGTTAACCCGGATTGGCCGGAGCCGATCAATCAACGTGAGCAACTGCTGGAACCCGGCGAAGGCGCGACGACTGGCTGGCGTTTCGGGGCGCTTGGCCATGTCCTCGAACAGGTTGATGCGTGTGGCAATCGGCAGGGTTTCGAGTTGACCATCGCTGGGCGCCTGCGGGCCATTCACGTGCAGTTGCAGGCGCACGCGGGTTTGACAACGCTGGTCAGTGATATCCGCTACAACGCTGACGGGCTGGTTGTGCAGGAAGTCGCGGGCAACGGGGTGCTGACTACCCTGAGCTATCGACCCGAGGACGGTCGTCTGCAGCAACGAAAGGCCAGCAGAGCCACGGGTGAAGTCGTGCAACATTGGGTCTACGCCTATGACCTGACGGGCAACGTGCTGAGCATCGAAGACAAGGCGCTGCCTGTGCGCTACTTCGCCAATCAGCGCATCGACCCGGTCAGTCGCTTTTACTATGACAGCCTCTACCAGATCTGTGCGGCCACCGGGTGGGAAGCAGGCGCTGCCAGTGCCGGGCCGGCGGCAATCGCCAATTACACCCAAAACTACCGGTATGACGCCGGCGGCAACCTGCTCGAATTGACCCACGTGGGCGCACAAAATCATGGCCATCAACTGCAAGCGGCGCGTTACAGCAACCGCTGCCTGCCGTGGCGCAATGGCGTGCCGCCCGACGAGGCGCAGATCGCGGCGGCGTTCGACGCACGGGGCAATTTACGCATGCTGGATCAAGGGCGTCTGGTGCACTGGAATGGGCGCAATCAGCTGGATTCGGTGGCGATAGTGCAACGCGAAAGCGCTGCGGACGATCGCGAAGTCTACCTGTATGACGGCAACGCACAGCGGGGGCGCAAGATACGTTGGCTGCAGACCAATGCCCGCCGTGTCGTTGCGCAGGTGCGTTATCTGCCAGCACTGGAGTTGCGCACGGACAGTGGCACCGGTGAGGTGTTGCAGGTCATCACGGTTCAGACCGGTCTTAATCACGTACGGATCCTGCACTGGGACACGGCGCCACCTTCGGGTGTCAACGACCACTGCCGCTACAGTTTCAGCGATCACTTGGGGTCGATGGGGCTGGAACTGGACGCCAGTGCAGCGGTGGTCAGCCGCGAGCATTTTTATCCGTTCGGCGCGACAGCGTGGAGTGAAGAGGTGCAGGTCAGTTATCGAACGGTTCGTTATTGCGCCAAGGAACGCGATGCCACCGGCCTTTATTACTACGGATACCGTTATTACCTGTCCTGGTTGCAGCGCTGGTTGAATCCGGATCCGGCGGGCGCTATTGATGGGCATAACCGTTATCGAGCGATGCGCAACAACCCGCTGGTCTACGGCGACAGTGACGGGCGTAATCCGAACACGCTAGAGAAGAAACCTCACGATCGGACCTATCACGATATGGGCAAGCAAAAACTGGTAAACCCGGTGCAGGCCGCCGGCATGCAACCGGTGCGCAATTATTTTGCCGACAATCCAGACCCCAGGGTGCAGGATTACCGACGGGAAATTCCCGTGGAACTGGCCAGGCTTGGAGCCTCCAGCGATTCGCTGCTCAACACCCACCAGGCTCACGTAAGGGCCGCCGTGAAAACCCAGACTTCACCGCCGTCGGGGCCCGTGATGTATCACGGCGGCGAGGTGCTTTCGGCCGGCATCAGTACGGTGTTCGGTGAAAAAACTGCAAGTCAGGTCATGGGCCCGATGTCGGACATTTTCAACAGTCCTGTCGAAGACCCACAAGTACTTGCCGCCAGGCGGGGGGCTGTCGCCACCACCATTAAATTCAGCGGAAAAATGCTGATGCACACGGCAAATCCTGCGCTGCAAATTGTCGGCGCGGCCTCTGTCGCGATGAGTAACATCATGGTGGCCTCAGAGGCGCAGACGCGCGTTCAGTACAAGCAGATGAGTGCGCCTGCCAATGTGCTGATGTCTGCGACCGTGGATGTGCCGAGAGCGTCTTTTCAGACGCTCCAGCAAACATTTGCTGCACCGCAGCGAGCACCGGTCCCGGATCAATCGGCAGGGCTGAGTTCGTTCGTCCAGCAAGCGTTTAATGCAGCCTTTGTGTCGTCTGCACCGGACGTTGTGCAGGCGGTCGATTACCTGGACAGCAGAGACGGAGAAGCCAGGCGCCCTCGTCGAGGGTCGACCTACGGCTAGGTGAACAAAAGCCCCCGCCCGACCCGTTGCGGATAGGGGACGCAATGGGGCGGGCGGGGGCTTTTTGTGTTGCCGGACGTTTTACTGCGCGATGGTTTTCACCGACACGCCGCGTTCAACCGGGGTGGAGCGACCGTAGATATCTTCGAACCGCTCGATATCGTCTTCGCCCAGGTAGCTGCCCGATTGCACTTCGATGATCTCCAGCGGGATCTTGCCCGGGTTGCGCAGGCGGTGCACCGAGGCGATCGGGATGTAGGTCGACTGGTTTTCGCAGAGCAGGAACACGTTGTCATCGCAGGTCACTTCGGCGGTGCCGCTGACCACGATCCAGTGTTCGGCGCGGTGGTGGTGCATCTGCAGCGACAGGCATGCGCCCGGTTTCACCGAGATGTGCTTGACCTGGAAGCGCCCGCCCATGTCCACCGAGTCGTACGAGCCCCACGGACGATAGACTTCGCAGTGGTTCTGGGTTTCGCTGCGACCCTGTTCGTTGAGGGTTGCGACCATCTGTTTGACGCCCTGAACCTTGTCCTTGTGGGCGATCATCATCGCGTCCTTGGTTTCGACCACGACGATGTTTTCCAGGCCGATCACCGACACCAGCTTGCCATTGCCGTGGATCATGCAGTTCTTGCTGTCCTGGATGACCACGTCGCCCTTGCTGACGTTGCCGTTGGCGTCTTTTTCGTTGACTTCCCACAGCGACGACCAGCAACCGACATCGCTCCAGCCGGCGGTCAGCGGCACCACGCAGGCACGCTGGGTTTTTTCCATCACCGAGTAGTCGATGGAGTTGTCCGGGCAGCAGGCAAAGGTGGCTTCGTCGAAGGTGATGGTGTCCGGATCCTGAACGCTGCGCTCCAGGGTCAGCAGGCAGGTGTCGTAGATGTCCGGATCGTGCTTTTTCAGCTCTTCGAGGAAGCGGCTGGCACGGAACAGGAACATGCCGCTGTTCCAGTAGTAGCCACCGGATTCGACGTACTCGGTGGCGCGTTTGACGTCGGGTTTTTCGACGAAGTGCGAGACGCGGCTGACGCCTTCGGGCAGCAGCGAATCGGCAGTGGACTTGATGTAGCCGTAACCGGTTTCCGGTTTGGTCGCCGGCACGCCGAACAGCACCATTTCGCCGTTTTCGGCGGCGACGGTGGCCAGCGCCAGGGCGCGTTGCAGGGCTTTCTGATCATCGAGAACGTGGTCGGCCGGCAGCACCAGCATCAGTTCGTCGCGACCTTCATTGACCAGCATCATCGCGGTCAGCGCCACCGCTGGCGCGGTGTTGCGGCCGAATGGCTCCATCAGGATGCGCTGGGTTTCCAGATTGCGAGCGGCCAACTGCTCGTTGACGATGAAGCGGTGATCCTTGTTGCAGACCACGATCGGCGTATCCATGCCTTCGAACACCAGGCGTTCGAGGGTTTGCTGAAACAGCGTGTGTTCGCCGGTCAGGGCGAGGAATTGTTTAGGGAATTGTTTGCGCGAAAGCGGCCACAGACGCGAACCGCTACCACCTGACAAGATCACCGGAATCATGTTGTTACTCCATAAAAATCAATTGGGTTAGAGGCACGAACGATGTGTCGTTTCACTCTTGTTTTTGTCTCGTATCCGAGCTGACAACCCGATCATTGTGGGAGCGAGCTTGCTCGCGAAGGCGGCGTATCAGTCGACACATCTGTTGAATGTCAGACCGCTTTCGCGAGCAAGCTCGCTCCCACAGGGGATATGCGTCAGTCAGGAAAAATTGTTAGCGCGTCGACACCGGGCGTTTCACCCAGACTGGCGACAGGCTGCTACCGCTGCCGGTGACGTACAGCACTGCGGCTTCACCGCGCTCGAGGGCGACCGGTTTCACGTCGCCGACTTTCTTGTCGCCTTCATACAGCGCCAGGCTGACTTTCACCGGGTTGATTTCACGTTCGCCACGGCCCTTGGCCGCTACGTTCGGCACCACGTCGGTCTTGCCGTCGGCGGTCTTCAGGGTCAGCGGCTTGTCGCTGAGGTTCTGCACGCGCACCAGGGATTTCTGCTTGTTCTTGAACGGCGGTTCTTCGATCAGTTGCGGCGCGCCGGACGCGTTGTTGACCAGGGTGTAGTAGTGGTCACCGGCGAGTTTCACCGGCAGGGTCTGGCTGCCGATTTTGGCGCTGTAGTCACCGCCCGGCATGAAGCTGAAATCGCTGCTGGCCAGTGGCGCAACGTCGCTCAGATTAGTGCTGCCGACAGTCGCGCTGACTTCAGCGTTGCTGGCGTTGTAGACCCGCACGAAGGTCGAGCCTTTCGGTGCGGTCGGGCCGTACAGCGCGGCGTCGCCACCGGCAAAGGCAGGGACGGAAAGCACGCTGAGGCCAGCAACCAGTGCGAAGCTTTTAGCGAGACGACGAGGAGTAGTAGTGAAAGTCATGGTGTACCTCTCTTTCAGTTTTGCGCCCGATCGGGCGTCTCGGATTTAGTGTTGATAGCTACGTTTTGTTGGCGAGCACCGGCTTGTTTGAGCTCTGCGACCCACTGCGGGTCGGCGTCGCCGATTTCGTTGTTCACAGGCAGATAACGTTCAGGAAACTCCCAGATCAGCACCTGTGGCGGGCTGTTCTTGAAGTCATCGCTTTTCAGGTAGCTGAGCATCGGCAGGATCGGGCCGTGGCCGTCTTCGGCGTAGCTCACCACGTCGCTGTGCAGCGCTTGTTTCAGCGCACCGACGAAGTTCCAGTTGGGGTTGGCGCTGTAACTGGTGCCGACCAGTGCCACCGGCACCTCATTGCTGGCGAACAGCGCGTCGTCACCGGCAGGTTGCTCGGCGGCCACGGTGTTGCGCTTTTGCAGCGGCTCTTGCGCCGGCATCAGGTTTTCGAACAGCGGATCGAGCGGCAGGAACAGACGCAGGTCGCCCTTGTGCGTGACCTTCTCCGCCGGCGTGGTAACGAAGCGCTGTGGCTCGCCGCTGAGCGGGAACTTGTCGGCGATGGTTTTCGCCAGAGTGTTGGCGGCAATCTCGGCGCCTTCCGGCGTCCAGTGGGTGTCGGTGCGCAGGAACACTTGCTGACCATTGTGCTTGGCCTGTTGCAGTGGCTTGAGCAGGTCAGGAGCAAGGATCTTGTCCGCCGCGACGCGGTGGTGGAAATCCTCATAAAGGTTTTCGTGAATGCTCGCCGGTTTCACTTCGCCCAGATGCTCCGGGTACAGACGAACCTTGGCCGGCACGATCGCCATCACCAGTTTCACGCCTTTCTCTTTCAGGGTCTGGCGCACGCCTTCAACCAGCGCGTAGTTGCCTTGCAGGTTCAGCTCTTCGTTGACGATCGGGTTGAATTCCTCGTCGCTGTACAACCACTGATCGCGACCGAGCACCACGCCCGGACGACCCTCGTTGAACAGTTTGAAATCCAGCGCGGCCCAGAGGTTGGTGCCCAGACGCTTGATCGGAAACTGGTCGTCGTAGTGGGTTTCCACAGCCTTGGTCCAGCGGCCGTTGAGCACCGTCGCGTCGGCGTTGGTGCTGAAACCGAAGAAGCTGCGAACCGACCACAGACCGAGGACCAACAAGGTCACCAGGAACAGGGCGATGTAGAAGATGCGTAATGAGCGGGTCATGTCAGATCCCTCAGAACTGGAAGTAAAGGAACGGCGAGAAGCTTTGCGCCGAAAGTTTGAGAATCGAAGCGATGAACAGCAGCAGGATCAGCCCGCGCATCACGTAGCGCGACCAGTCCGCCGTCCAGTAAGCCGGTTGCACCTGGGCTTCGACGCCGACGGTGTAGCCAGGCTCGTGGATGTTCGCCGGGTTTTCGCCAGGGGCGGCTTTGATCATTCCTGGCGTGGCGGTGGCAGGGCCGTTGGCCTCGACGTTGACTTCAGGTTTGCTCTTGGCCGGCGGCTGGTTGGTGTACAGATCACGCAGACCGAAGAACGCCAGCGTCACGTAAGCCACCACCAGCGTCGCCACTTGCAGACCGGTGAGGCTGGCCTGATTGAGTTCCGACAGCGACCAGTCGCCGAAGCTGAACATCGCGCCGTACATGCGCCCGGCAACGTGCAGGTTCTCGGCACGGAAGATCACCCAGCCCATGACCACGAGCAGGAAGGTCAGCGCCCAGCGGATCGGGTTGAGGCTGCGCGGCGAGGTGTTCAGGCCCAGCGCTTTTTCAATCGCCAGCCACATGCCGTGCCAGGCGCCCCAGACGATGTAAGTGATGTTCGCACCGTGCCACAGACCACCGAGGAGCATGGTCAGGAACAGGTTGCGATAGGTCATCAGCGTGCCTTTACGGTTGCCGCCGAGGGTGATGTACAGGTAGTCACGCAGCCAGGTCGACAGGCTGATGTGCCAGCGGCGCCAGAACTCGGTGATCGACTGGCTGATGTACGGCTGCTTGAAGTTTTCCATGAAGCGGAAACCCATCATCAGGCCCAGGCCGATGGCCATGTCGCTGTAACCGGAGAAGTCGAAATACAGCTGCGCGGTGTACGCCAGCGCGCCGAGCCAGGCATCACCGGTAGTCGGGTTTTGCAGGGCGAAGCAGTGGTCGGCGACCACGGCGAGGGTGTCGGCAATGAACACCTTCTTGATGAAACCCTGCATGAACCGCGTGCAGCCCTCGGAGAACTTGTCGAGGGTGTGGGTGCGGTTGTTGAACTGGTCGGCGAGGTCGCGGAAACGCAGGACCGGGCCGGCAATCAGGTGCGGGAAGATCGCCACGAACGCCGCGAAGTCGATCAGGTTGCGGGTGGCCGGGGTGTCGCCGCGATACACGTCGATGATGTAGCTGATCGACTCGAAGATGTAGAACGAAATACCGATCGGCAACAGCACGTGGGTGAGGATGAACGGCTCAAGACCGACCGACGTCATCATCGCGTTGATGCTGTCGACGCCGAAGTTGGCGTACTTGAAGTAGCCGAGGATGCACAGGTCGACCGCGACGCCAAGCAGCAGCCAGCGTTGTGCCGGTTTGGTGCGCACGCCGGCGGCACCGACTTTCAGGCCGATCCAGTAGTTCCACAGGGTGACGCCGGCGAACAGCGCCAGGAAGTCCACCCGCCACCACGCGTAGAACACGTAGCTGGCAATCAGCAGCAACAGGTTGCGATAGCGTTGCCCGCTCAAGTAGTACAAGCCGAGAAAGATCGGCAAGAACAGAAACAGGAACACGTTGGATGAAAATACCATCCCGATCTCTCCATGTTTGAACCAACAGTCAAGGGCCAAAGCCCCCCCAAACCCCCCGTGGTAGTGGAGGGGTGAAACGGTGTTGCTGTCAGGGTTGTGCAGGGCCTTGAAAGCTCCCTCACCCCCCGCCCTCTCCCGGAGGGAGAGGGAGCCTGATCTCCATGGTTTTCAAAAATGGAGATCGGCTCGGTATTTCCTTGCAGCCTGATCTCGTTTTTTCAAAGCCTGAGATCAACTCGGTGTTTCCTTGCAGTCTGATCTCGATTGTTTTTCAACTGAGATCGACTCGATATTTCAGGTCGGCGGATTTCTCAAAAGCACCTCGGTCAGTCCCCTCTCCCTCCGGGAGAGGGCTAGGGTGAGGGGCTTTTGCTTCATGAGCCTTTGTTGCCCTTTTCATGCGAAGGGTCGTAGACCTTGGTCAGGTCGCCACCCAGGCGGAAGGTCTTGAACGGTTGCATGCCGTGCTTCTTCTCGATCACATCCGGCGGGCAGGTGTAGAGCGTGCAGAACGGTTCGAGCCAGGCGAATTTCATGTCCTCTTTGAGGTCGGTCATGTCCTGCTCTTTACCGTTCTTCTTCTCGAATGCATCCGGGTCTTTCACCCCGGCCAGCACCCGATCACCCAGACGTTTCAGCGCGCCGTTGTTTTCCTGACGCAAGTCGACACCGTTGACCTGGGCGAAACTGGCGATCATTGCCAGCGGCGGCAGGGCGTAGTTGTGATAGGCGAGGGCGCGTTGCTGGCGCTTGAGTTCGTTCGGCAGGAAGCCGTCGGCGTCGACTTGATTGACTCCGACCTTGTATTCCTTCACCGCCCAGTCGAACAGGTCGCGGCGGTTGGTGGCGACGGCGGTGGCCATCACCGACCACGCGGCCCAGTACGAGTGGTTGTTGGTTTTTTCCAGCGGCAGGTTGTCCCAGTCGCTGACCACCTGATCGGCCATTTTGCTGAACCACGCCTCGATCAACTGCGCTTCCTGCTGATGCTGCGCCAGCGGATGCGAGTCAGAGAACTTCAGGCGAATGTACGAAGAGGCCATGCTGCCCAGCGCCCATTTGCGCATCGACTTGCCGGTGTGGTTGAAGTCTTTCGACATCAACGCATCGGCCTTGGCCCACGCGGTCAGCCAGTTCAGCGTGCAATCGAGCTGCTCCGGGCGACCGTCGCGCATGAACTGCATCACCCGTTTGGCGGTGCCGCGTTCCAGCGTGGTGATGTCTTTGGTGGTGTCGCGAAAGGCTTTTTCCGACTGCACGTTCAGTGTCGCGCGGGCCTTGTCCGAACCTTCGTATTTGCTGCGAAATTGCAGCGGTCCGGTGTAGGGCGTTGGCATCGCGTCACAGCCTTCGCTCTTGTCGCCGGTCTTGAATTTATCCACCGGGGCGAAGTAGCCCTGCGGCGGACGCAGTGGCGCGGCGGCCTGAGTGGCCCCGGCGAACATCGCCAGGGTCAGCAGGGATGGTGCAAGCAAGTGTTTGATCGTTCGATTTCGCATAGCAGACCTCATTGCCCGACCTGAGCGGTTTGTTGCCCAGCGCCCGGGAATACGTTGCGTTTGCAGATTTTCGCTTCGACTTTTTGTGGCGCGGTGCCCGCTTCCGGGCCCTGGACTTCGACGGCCAGCAGGTTTTGCGAGGCCCAGTCTTCGTCCGTGCGCAGCTCAAAGGCGAAACGACCGTCGGTGTCGGAAGTTTCCGGTTTCTCGATCTTGATGTCCTCGTGGCGACCGTTCATGTACCAGAGGGTGGCTTGCAGGGTTTTCACCGAAGGGTCGGCGAAGCGGATGTCGACCTGATGGCTGCTGTTCTGCAGGTTCAGGTTTTTGCTGTTGACCAGCAGTTCCTGTTTGCCGCCCGGCTTGAGCGTGGTGCTGGCGGACATTTGCGCGTCTTTGCCTTCGCAGCCGTTGTCGAGCAGGGACATCATCTGGCGATAGATGGTTTCCTGGTCGAGGCGGTACAGCGGCGAGAATTCCCAGATGAGAATTTTCGGCGGGGTCTTCTGGAATTCGTCGCTGCCCAGGTACTGCAGCATCGAACCTTCCAGGCCGCCGCCGGGAAAGGCGACGTTGAGAATGTCGGCGCCGATCGCCTCTTCGAGGAAGCCGGCGAAGTTGTAGTTCTTGCCGCTGTGCGAGGTGCCCACGAGGGTGATTTGCGGGTTGCCGGAATCCCCGAACAGGTCGCCGTCACCGGCTTCGCCTTTCGGCTCGGTGGTGAACTGGTCCATGTACTGGATCGCGTAACTGGTGCCGCACAGTTGCCCGGCCATGTTGTGCAGGGTGCCGGTCTTGCCCATGCGCCCGGAGCGCTTGGTCTCGAATTCACGCTTGGGAATGTCGGCGAAGGCCGGAATCTGCTTGACCTTCTCGGCGACGATTTTCGCCGTGCGCTGGGCGCCATATGGGGTCCAGTGCTGGTCGCCGCGGAAGTAGAAATCGTGAGCGGGCAGGGTGTCCGGCAGCGACTCGTTGGTCAGCGGCGACAGGTCCGGCACCACGTATCCCATCTGCGCGAAACGCCCGAGCATGGTCTTGTAGTTGCCCAGCGCTTTCTCGTAATCGAACGCGGCTTTTTCCTGCGGGTTGAGCTTGTTGCGGTTCACCAGGCCACGGGTCGGCTGGTAAACGATCACCAGTTCGACGCCTTTGGCTTTGAACGCATCGTGCAGCTGTTGCAGGCGTTTGTAACCGGCCGGGGTGGTGTTGAACTCGGTGCGCAAGTCTTCTTGTGTGCGGAACAGCCAGTCGCCCTGCGCCTGCACCAGGGTGGTGAAGTTCTGCTGATAACGCGTGGTGTAGTTCTTCGCGTCATGCGCGGCCGGGCACAGGTTGCAGCACGGTTCGGCGGTGAACTCGGGCGCTTTCACTTCGTCCGCACGGGCGCCGTTGCTGGCCGCCAGAATGCCCACGGTCAGGGCCGACAGGCTGAGTAATCTGATCAAGTGTGGGTGCATAAAATTATCCTCAGTCCTGCATTTCGGTCTGGCGTTCGACAGGGTCGATCAGCACGGCTTTCTGCTGGCGCACCAGCAGGTCGAGAATTTCATCCTGGCGCTCGCCGAGGATGCCGTTGAAGCTGATGCCGCTGGATTTGGTCGGCGCCAGCATCGACACGCGATACAGCTCGACGCTCAAGGGCGAGTCGATCGACAGCGGGCCGCTGCCGTTGGCCGCCAGTTCACCGCCAACCACAATCAGCGACACCTGGGCATCGAACGGGTCGAGCTTGATGTCACGGTCGGTGTCGGTCAGGTCCTTGATGTGGCCGTAGACGCCGGTCAGGCCGTTGGCCATGGCGACGTTTTCGTACAGGCGGATGTTCACGCTGTTACGAATGCGGATGCCGTGGCGCTTGTTGCTGATGACCTTGTTGCCCCACAGCAGGTTGTCGGCGGACTCGTAGAGCGTGATGCCGTCGGTGTGGTTCTTGTAGATCTCGTTGTAGGCAATGATGTTGTTGACGCTGTTACGGTCGATCACCAGGCCCGAGAGGTGGTTGTCGAAGCTCTTGTTGTTGAAGATGAAGCTGTCGTTGACCTCACGGGAAATAATGATCCCGTGCTTCTTCTTCGTACCGTGGACGGTGTTCTCGGCAATGATCAGACCGTGGGAACGGTCGTGCGGGTCGATGCCGTAGACGATGTTGTCTTTGTAGGTGTTGCCCTTGACCACAAAGTCGCGGGTCTCGTAGCAGTAGAAGCCGTACCACATGTCGGAGAACTCGGAACCGACGATCCAGCCGGTCGGCTCGGGACGCTTGAGCACCTTGGCCATGTTCGGCGTGTACTGGGAAATACTCACCCCGTACGACTTACTGTTGGCGTAGCCGAAACTGGCCATCTTGCTGTTGACGATGTAGGTCTCGGTGCCACCCCAGGCCAGCAGGAACGGACGGAATTCCTTCGGCGAACGGAACGTTGCCGGGCCGTTGTCCTTTTCGCGCCAGCCGGTGACTTTGGTGTCACGCACAAACAGTTGGCCGTCGTTGACCATGAATGCACCGGCCTCTTGCGACAGGCGCAGTTCCTGGGTCTGACCGTCGATTTCGAGGATGCCTTTGCGGCCGACCACGATCGGCAACTTCGACAAGTACACGCCCGGCGAGGTCTCGCTGAAATACTGCTTGGGCAGTTTCTGCGCCAGATCCTTGAGGTTCAGGTAACCGTCGTCGACGAAGATCGCCTGCGGGATGCCGTGCTGACGCACCACCCATTCGGCCATCTTGTTGTCGCCGCCGATGAAGTCCTTCAGCGCGTCTTCCTGCATCATCCGGCGCACGCTGACTTTGCCTGCTTTGCTGCGAACGATTTTCGCGGCGGCGGCTTCGGCGGTGTAGCCGGAAATGTCCGGCAGTTTCGGCGCGGCCAGATTCAGCGCCTCGGTGGGTGCGCTGCTGACGGTGTAGGTCTTGGCTTGTTGCAGCTCTTTCGCGGTGGTCACCGGCTTAAGCGGTTCCACAGTCGCGAAGGCGCTGGCGCTGGCCAGCAGCATCGCGCCGGCCAGCAGGCTGAGTGAGCCTGTCCTGGTGCTGATCATGTCGGGCACTCCCTTGGCGGTTTGCATCA